>JBAPYB010000602.1:0-7125 GCA_049284515.1 Thermoanaerobaculia bacterium | reverse complement strand
CGTTTGCCGTGCGGGCCGAAGCCTCGCCCGCCTGGGCGCTCCGGGCGCTCGAGCAGCGGATCCTGGCCGGTGGGGCGCCCGAGGCCAGGGAGCTCGCGGCGTCGCTGCTGCCGTTCTGGGGGGGCGTCGCATACCGCGAGGACGGCCGCGGCCTCCTCGGCAGCGCCCTCCGGGTGGCGGACGGCCTCGCTACGCCGGAGCTGGCGGCGTCGCTGCTCCAGCCCTTCCGGGTCGAGGCGCTCACCCCTGAGGAGGCGCCGCCGCTGGTCGCCCTGACCAGGCGCTACGGCGAGAGCTGGTGGGGGCAACTGCTCTCCACCTGGTCGGGCGACCGCCATCGCGGCCCGCGGCTCGACGAACGGGAGCGGCTCTCTTGGCTCGCCGCGCTGCCGCGCCTCAGCAAAGCCCTGCGCGCCGCCGACGAAGCCGTTGGATCGGCCGTCGCGCGACTGCTGCTGCGAGACCGGTGGGAAAAGCTGCAGGTGGTGATCGGCGAGGCGCGGAGCCATGCGCGGCCGAGCCTGCGGGACAAGGCGGTGGCGGCACTTTCCGCGCCGCTCCACGGCCTTCTCGGGAGCGCCGGAGTGGTGGTGGCGGACGACTTCCGGGACGAGGTCGTAGCAGCCCTGTGCACCGCCGAGAACGAGCCGCTGCTCCCCTGCCTCGTGCAGGTGGTGCGGGCGGCCGCGAAGGAGAAAGCGCAGCCCGGGAGATCGGCCGCGCCTGCGCTTGCGGCTCTGACGCGACATTGCATCGGGCGGCTGGAGGCCCGGCTGGCCCGGCCGGCCCGGAGCGCGGGCGACTGGTCGATCGCCCTTCCGGACGGCTGCCGTTGCGAGCTCTGCAACAGGCTGGGCGCCTTCCTCGCCGATCCTGTCCGCCAGCGGCTCGAATGGCCGCTCGCCCAACAGGGCAGGGGCCACATTCATCAACGGATCGATGCCTCCGAGCTCCCCGTGCGCCACGAAACACGGCGCTCGGGGCGGCCGTACACCCTGATCCTGAGCAAGACGGCAGAGCTGTTCGAGCGGGAGGCCCGGGAGCGCCGGTCCTGGCAGTCCGATCTCGCCCGGCTCGGGCGGCTCGGAGCGGGCTGAGCGGGAGCCGCCGGCCAGCCGGGAACCCGCTCTTCGGCCTGGCCCGATTTAGAACGATGTCGATTTCCGGCAAGCTCGTTCGACCTTCCCGAGGGCGGCATGCTCATGCTGCTCGCCGCGGGCGGAATGCTGCAATGGCTCGGCAACTTCACGCCGCTGGCTGCGTGGCCGGCTAGCTAGGAAGACGACGCGAGCCGAAAGAAGGCGAGCTGTTCGGGAGAAGCGCCGCGGTCCTCCAATTCGGCCCGCAGGTTCTCGCTTTCGCGCGAATTCATTGCCCATCGTGAGATTAGCTCGTACCGAGAGGGGGTCCATGGTGGACCCTCAAGCACCATCCGTTTGACAATCGGTTCGCTCTTTTGCCCGACGCCTAGCTCCCCAAAGACCATGTACAAGGCGTCAAGCGCCGAGCCCTCGATTTCTCCCAGCTCGCACGCGGCAATCAGGTCTTCCCATTGGCGAAGATGACCGAGCCTCCACAGAGCTTGCTCGCGAATCTCCGGCGTAGCGACACCGTCTCGAATCTGCTCAAGAAGCAACCGCCGGGCATAGTTCTCCTTGCCTAATTTCACGAGCTCATTCGAGCAGCCGATTCGTAAAGCTCCCTCGGATACGTGACCAAGCCGGAGTAGTTCCCCCGCAGCGTCCGTGGATTCGCTTAAGGCTCGAATCGCGGCTGCTGCAGCCCGAAGGTCGCCGGGATTGGTGGGCTCAGTCGCGATTCCTTGTAGCGCATCAACAACTGGCTTGGTCAAGATCCTCCTCTTGAGCAGCGGGTTGGCTTGGTGGCGCTCATCGTCTGAGTTGAGTGCTGTCTCGTACAACAGCCGAGCGGCTTGGACCTGGTCGCTCGCAGGCAATGCACCGTCAACCACGTAGCCCTCCAAACGGCTAATGCTGGCATCGCGAGTGTCCGGCCAGCGCAACGCCCAAGTGGCTGCTTCGATTCGGTCCGCAAACTTCAGCGAGGCAACATCACTAATTGCCAGCCAAATGGAACCCAGACCTTTACCAACACGGACTTCCTCAAGCCGTTTGGCGGCCCAGATTCGCTCGGTCACCTCATGTCCGCCCTCCGGCGCCGCGATTCCCCACAGTAAGCTCTCCATTCTCTCCCGATCATCCTGGTGTGCCCCCATCCCGATTAACCTCGTGTAAGCATTATGCCGCACTTCACTGGGTCCGGCGGCGAAAAGCTCCCAGAAGACATTCTTTGCACACTCTCTTTCAACTAGGCCACCGATTCTATTCAGAACACAGGCGGCCCGGAAGCGAATCTCGCCTTCCCCCTGGGTCGACTGTGCCAGCGTTTGAAGAATCTCGTGGAACTCGCCGGATGATTGGCTCGGCTCGAGTTTGGCCGCGAGCTCGGCCGCATTCACGCGAACCCCAGAGGGCAGTGTTGATAAGGTCGCAAGCCGAACTGCCGCTTCCCGTGCGTCCTTCGCTAGGCCGGCTTGGTACAATGCCCGAATCGCGTTCAGCATTCGCGGGAATAGTGCACGTCCTTCCTTCGGAACCTCGGTAAAAGACTTCAGGCGCTCGCGGACGGGCTCATATAGTTTCGCCAAACGCCCCGCAAGCTCCCAGTCGAGAGGCCCACCCGCCGGGGTAGAAAATAAGATCTCCAAGACTTCGTCCGACCGTTGCCCTGGAAGCGCCACTTTGGCAGCGAGTAGCTCCGCCCGAAACCGCTTGGTATTCTCGGGCCGCAGCGCGGACAAGGATTCGAGCAGCCCTTCCAGTGGATCGCCCCTCTGCTGGAGAATATGAAGAGCCGCCGCGACGACTTGCGCCTTTTTCGGATGCATCGGAAGATTCCCCAGGCGCATCTTGAGTTGATCCAGGTGACCCACGAGGTAATTCGTAGCTAGATTCCAAGCCAAAGGCGCATTAGAAATGCTCAAGTGCGGGTCGTCGGGAGCCAGATGCTGCTGGAAGGGATTGGCCAAAAACTGCTGTGAAATCACTCTATTCTCTATAAGCCGCTCCAAAGCCGTTTGAATTTCCTCAGGCGTGCGTGCATACTCGCCGGCCATCATCTCGAAAACAACTGCCTTGGGCGGCAACTTATCGCGCCAGAGAATCTCGTTGGCAAGCCCCTCCAGGATCTCGGTCAAGAGTCTGGCATCAGGTATAGGCTCGCCCTCATGTCCCGCCAATATCTTAGCAAGATGTTTAGAAGTTGGCAGCACTTGGTCGCCGGCCATCGAAGCCTGGTTACCGGGCGGAACGAAGCGAGCAACCCGGCTGCGGGGCATTCGATCCACAAGCGAGTCCTCTCGGCTCACCTCGACCACGATCCACTTGGTGCCGTTCTGAGATCCGATTTCCCTTTCAAGCCAAGAGTGAATTTCTCCAAGCTCATCTCTACCGAGCAAATCCCCGTAGAGTACAATCAACAAGGGTTTATCGCACTGCCGTGGCCAAGCCTTCAGCTCTTGACCACGAACCTCGATTCCATAGACCTCTCGCACAATACGGGCCACGAGGCTCCACCCCTCAGAAGTGGGGCCTCGGTACTCCTTGAGCCGCCATGCGGACAAGATCAGCGGAAGAAACCCTTTGTCGAGTCCGACGAAGCTCCAATCCTCATGGGCGTTGGCACCGACGGCGTTCATCCATTCTCTAACTGCATCGGCATCCCATGGGTCATAGATGACGAATAGCGGCTCTTCCAGATTGAGAAGCTCACTCAATAGGGTCGGTTCACTGGCCAGATCAGTGACCAGCATATCGCTCCATCGACTGTCCATTTCCTCGGCTGAGTAGTCGACCGACCGCTGCGCGAGAGTATGCAAGTACTCAGAAATAGCGAGAGAAGGAAGGAACCGCTCGTCAAAGGTGCCCAAACTCCGCGGCTGGCTCTTCAGGATCTCCAAAAAGTCACGATCTCCCCAGGAAGGCAGACAGGTACGGTCGATTTGTCCGACTCTCTTCAGCACGGGTTCGCAGATTGCGTACAGCTCGGGGTCGAACTTTTTTAGGGCGGGCTCGGTGCCATGGCGGAGGACGACTCGATTGAAGGTGTCGACATCACCGGTGTCAAGCACAACGGTCAAGAGCGGAGAGCCCGACCGTTGTCCGATTGCGGTGATTCTGCCGGGCCAGAGTTCGACAAACTTTTCCTTGATCAGGAGCGATCCCAAGAAACGGTTAGCAATGAACGATCCACTGGAAACGAAACTAGGCGGCGCGTTGAGGACAATACGTCGTCCAGGTACCTGCTTGCAGCTTTTTTTGAGTGCTTCTAAAAGTCGGGGCGGCGTGTCCATTTTCAGATAAGCCTCTGTCAAGAACTGGTCCGGATCACAACCGACAATCTGATCCTGCAACGCGCGGTTTTCGTTCTTTACCAAGTCGCGACGCACATCTCTGGGCACGAGGTTAAGGTACTTGTGCTTCAAGTCGTCTTGGCGAAAACCGGGGATGGTTAGACGGAACAGTTCGGTCCATGCTCCATCGCCAGCGCCGGACACAAGATATGACCCGGTTTGCATCGCTAAGTAGGCGAGATCATCTCTTTCCCAATACGGATGGAGCTCTAGCGGTCGCATTGATCTCTCGGCGCCGAATCCGAGCGCAAGCACTACGAGGTCGAAGGGCTGGGTGTGTGGAGTATCTTCCCTGTACCAGGAAAGGGACGGCCGGAGCCCATCTTGAGCAAGACGCACATCGCGTGCATTAAGTACTTCATTGACGCCGTTCCTGATCTTTTGCCACTCCGTGTTCAAATGACTAAGAACCTCCCTCTGCGCCCCTGACGGCCAATTTGTTAGTGGCGTCGAGTAACGATCGAACGTCTCGCTGTCGGGTTTAATGCCCGGCCATTCATAGAGGACCGGGTCGAGATATCGCTCGGCGCTACTCTCGCCGCGGTCGAGCACAGACAGGATCCGGTCTTCGCGCTCCAACAATGCGACGCGGCAACCTGGTATCTTGCTAAAGGCTGCCGCAGCAGTCAGGCCAGCGACTCCGGCTCCCACGACGGCGACCTCTTTACCGTGACAATATCCGAGTTGGTGCAGCGCATAGACCAGGTTTAGCGCGCGAACCTGCTGATGGAGGAGGGTGACTCGCCGCTCGAGGCATCCGAGCACGAACACGGACTGCCGAGTTGGTACAAGCATGCTCCGGAGGATCTCGTATGGACTGGGCCGTTGTTCAGATGGCTCAGCCAGCACCGCTAGATCAGTCGTTGTCTGTGAACCGAGCATCAATCGACTCCTCTTTCCGGCCCGTTTCAGGGTTCGCTCTACGAAAAGGCCGCCAGAAGGTATATGGTAAGCTAGAGACAGCACACGGTTAAAAACTAGCCCCTCCCGGGAAGAGGTGCCACCGAACAGCTTCGGTAGCCGCGAGAACTTCAAGCACGCCGTGCCGCGAGTCGGGCGCGAGCCCGGGAGAGCGCCTCATCGGAAGTCACAGTGCGTGCGGTGCCGTCATTCAACCGGGCGCCCCACCGGGAGATCTCGCCAGCCCAAGCTTCTTGGGCATGAACGTCTGGCAGACCGGAGAGACTCTCCGACAAGCAAAGGGCCACACGAGCCCGCTTCTCCTCAGAGAGCTTGGGGGTTCTTCAAGGATGGCGTCCAAGGTATGTATGATGCCAATCATATACTGGGGACTCTCCCAGTTGCCGATCGGAAACTTGGCGGTTGCCGGGGGATACCTACATTCCTTCCCGATCAGACGTTTTCCGGCTCCAGGCGCACCGGCACGCCGCTCAGGACGGCATTGCCGGAGAGCGGATCGCGGAGGTTCTCGTCGAGCAGCGCGTTGAGGTTGGCGCCCGGGCGCCGGGCGGCGACCTCCAGGCGGATCCCGGGGAGGTCGTGGCCCCAGCCGTGCGGCAGGGAGATCACGCCCGGCATGACTTCGTCGCTGATCTTCACTTCCACCGTGACCGCATGTCCGCTGGCGCCGATCAGACGCGCGGAACCGGCATCGGTCACGCCGTAGCGGGCGGCGTCGGCGGGATGGACCAGCGCCGTACACCGTCGCGGACCCTTGGCCAGGACCGGAAGGTTGTGCATCCAACTGTTGTTCGAGCGCAGGTCGCGGCGTCCGATCACCACCAGGTCGGGAGCGGGCGCCTCAAGATCCACAGAAGAGCCTGGCACCTGCGCAGCGCCAGCGCCGCACCTGCGCAGCGGCCAGCGGCCGAGGGCCGCTGGGGGTCGACAGCACCTGTCCGGGCTCTACCGGAAGCGCGCCGGAACCTTCCGTCTTGACTCCGGAGCCTTTCGTCGGACTCACGTAGCCTTCAGTCCTCACCCCTGGAACCTTCCGTCGCTACTTTGCACCTTCAATCGCGACTCCGGCACCTTCCGTCGCGACCCTGCAACCTTTCATGGTGACTCCGGAGCTTTCCGTCCTGATTCCGTAACCTTCTATCCTCACTCCGGAGTCTTCTATTGGGACTCTGGAAGCTTCGGTCGCGACTCCGTAGCCTTCCGTCCTCACTCTGGAACCTTCCGTCGCGACTCCGTAGCCTTCCGTCCTCACTCTGGAACCTTCCGTCCTGACTCCGTAGCCTTCCGTCCTCACTCCGGAACCCTCCGTCCTGACTCCGTAGCCTTCCGTCCTCACTCTGGAACCTTCCATCCTGACTCCGAAACCTTCAGTCCTGACCCTGCAACCTTCCATGGTGACTCCGTAACCTTCCGTCTTGACTCTGCAATGTTCCGTCGGGACTCCGTAGCCTTCCTTTTTCACTCTGCAACCTTCCGTCGAGGCTCAGTACCCTTCCGTCGGGACTCTGCAACTCTCCGTCCTGACGCTGCAGCCTTACGTCCTGACCCCGGAACCTTCCGTCGAGACCCTGAAACCTCCCATCCTCACTCTGCAGCGTTCCGTCGGGACTCCGCAGCTTTCCGTCCTGACTCTGGAACCTTCCGTCCTGACTCTGCAACCTTCCGGCGTGACGTTGGAACCGACCGTGGCCGGCTACTCCACGCCCTGGGCGGCGACCGGCAGGCGATCGCGCTGGCCCGCGCCGAAGCGCTGGGCGGCGACGGCCCCTATG
>JBAPYB010000601.1:0-1530 GCA_049284515.1 Thermoanaerobaculia bacterium | reverse complement strand
CTCCCCGAGATCGCCCGCGCCGTGGCCGCTTTGCCGCTCGCGCTGATCCTGGACGGCGAGGCCGTGGTTCTCGACGCGGCGGGCAAGCCGGACTTCCAGAGCCTCCAGCGCCGCGGCATGCGCACGCGGGCGATCGACGCCGAGCGCGCGGCGGCAGCCACGCCGGCCACCTTCTTCGTCTTCGACCTGCTGGCCTGCGAGGGGTTCGATTTGCGGCCGCTGCCGTTCGAGGAACGGCGCAAGCTGTTGCGCCGCGTGATGTCCGTGGCGCCGGGGACCCTCCGCCTCTCCGACGAGATCGCCGAGCGGGGGGAGGACCTCTACGCCGCCGTGGCCACCATGGGCCTCGAAGGGATCGTCGGCAAGCGGGCGGGCTCCCCCTACCGTTCCGGCTATTCGGCGGACTGGCTCAAGGTGCGCGTCGACCGCACGTCGGATTTCGCGGTAGTGGGTTTCGAGCCCGTCCCCGGCGCGCGCTCAGGGCTGCGAAACCTCCATCTCGCAGTCCGCGACCCGTCGGGAGCGCTGGTCTACGCGGGCACGGTGGGCTCCGGCTTCAGCGGCGAGGACTCGCGGGAGATCCGCGCCCGCCTGGAGCCGGCGCGCCGGGCGACCCCGCCCCTGGCCGTCCCCGCCGCCCGCGGCGTCGCCTGGGTGGAGCCGGAGCTGGTGGTCGAGGTGCGCTACAAGGAGTGGACCGGCGGCGGGAATCTGCGCCATCCCGTCTTCCTCCGGGTGCGCGACGACAAGACGGTGGAGGAGTGTGCGCGGCCGGGGGAAGAGGGCGGCGAGGAGGATGCTTCGGGTAGGGGCGGGTCTGGACGGCAGGGTGGAGGCTCGACCCGCCCTGGTGAGGTCGATCTTGACGCTGCAGGGCGGGTCGCGCCACCTCCCGCCCGGCCAGACCCGCCCCTACCCGAAGCCAAAAGAGCACCGGCGCTCACCAATCTCGACAAGGTCTTCTGGCCGGCGGAGGGCTACACCAAGGGGGATCTCGTGGAGTATTACCGGGCCGCGGCGCCCGCCATGCTCCCCTTCCTGCGCGACCGGCCCCTGGTCCTCGACCGTTATCCGGACGGCATCGCCGGCAAATCGTTCTACCAGAAGAACGCGCCCGTCAACGCCGCCGGCCGGGTGCGGACGGTGACGATCCATGCCGGCGGCTCGGAGCGCGACATCGACTACTTCCTCTGCGACGACGCGGATGCGCTGCTCTACCTGGTGAACCTGGGCGCCATTCCCTTCCACGTCTGGTCGAGCCGGGTGGCGGCGCTTGACCGGCCGGACTGGTGCATCCTGGATCTCGATCCCAAGACCGCTCCGTTCCTCCACGTCGTGGAGATCGCCCGGGCAATCCATGAGCTTTGCGGCGAGATCGCGGTCGACTCCTTCGTCAAGACCAGTGGCGGCAGCGGCCTGCACGTGCTGCTGCCCATGGGCGGCTGGTTCACGCACGAGCAGGCGCGCCAGCTCGCCGAGCTGCTGGCGCGGGTGATCGTCGCCCGCCTGCCGAAGATCGCCACCACCGCC
>JBAPYB010000600.1:0-2056 GCA_049284515.1 Thermoanaerobaculia bacterium | reverse complement strand
GACGTACCGCGGCGGCGGCGCCGCGGTGAGCAGAACCGCCAGCAGCAGGAAAGCGGTGCGTCGCATGGCTGATTTTGAGAAAAGCTCATCAGACGGATCGGACCGATCGGACGGATCCGTCTGATCGATCAGTGAATCGAGTAGATCGCCACGTCGTGGTGGAATGGATCGAACTGATAGAGCCGCAGCCGCCGCGACGGCTCGTAGTTGAGCTCCACCTCGAGCTTGTGGACGCCGGGCGCCAAGCCTTGAGTCGAAGGCACGCAGACGTATGGGTTGACCGGCCCGCCGACGGGGACCCACCACCAGTTGCGGCCGAAGGTGAACCAGCAGCCGGAGCCTGCGACTTTGACGGATGACTTGAACTGGTTCTCCCAGCCGCGGTTCCCCCCGAAGTCGGCGACGGTATAGGCGTGGACGAAGTTGTCGCCGTTGTAGATCGTCACCTTGAATTTCTTGGGCCGTTGCTCCCAGGCGTTCCAGCGCCCCCAGGCGCCGTTGGTCAGCTCGCCGTAGGTGGAGTTGTTGACGTAGAGGAGAGTGACGTCGGAGTCCGGGTCCTTTTTGACGCCCTTGGGAAGCTGGTTGCGATTGAGCCAATCCCAGTAGGCGGGGAAGGCTTCCTCGCGGACGAGCTTCTCGACCGCCTTGAAGTCCCCCTTGTCCGCCGCCTTGCGCGCATCTCCCACGGCGTGCCACATCCGCTTTTCGGGCGCGAGGTCGCCGAGCTGCGCGATGGCGTAGAGCTTCTGCTTCGCGCAGGCCGTGGGCTGGCCGCCGGCGCCGGTCTCAGGCTCGCCGGGCCGGCACCGCACCTGGGTGCAGTTGGGATTCTCCGGCGGGCAGAAGACCGCCTGCTCCAGCTCCGGCAGCGTCTTGCCCTGGAAGCTCGCAGGGCAGACGGGAGGGACGGTGCCGCCGAAGTTGATCTTCTTGCCGGCGTTCTCCATCACCTGGGCGCGGGGCGGGTGCATGCGCCAGCCCCAGGTGTAGACCAGGTTGAGGTACCCGGGAGGCGCCATCTTGATATGGAACACCGTCCGCGTGCCGTCCTCCATGTCGAAGAAGGTCTGGTCCATGCCGATCCCGGGCTTCGGGCCTGGCTGGCCGATGTAGTCCACGTACATGACGTAGGGCGAGAAGTCGTCCCGGCCCCGGTTCAGGACGTCCACCGTGTAGGTGACCGTCCAGGGAACGTTCAGAGGCTGCTGCGTGCCCGGGTCGTACAACTGGCTGAGATCGATGAAGGCGGTGTCCGACTCGATGCGCTGGTCGAACCAGACCTGGTGGACCTCGACGTTGCCGCCGATGACGTTGCCTTTCCCATCCTTGATCGCGACGACCTCCTTGACCTTCTCCGGCCCCGTGTAGTGCAGCAGGGGGAGGCCGCTGTAGGCGCGCTCCGCCACCGGGTTGCCTTCGAGGATGTCGTTGGCCGTGCGCAGGGCGGCGCGCACGGCCGCCTGGTCGTACTTCTGGTTGAGGGAGTCGAGGCCCGTCGCCTTGTCGCGCTCCCCGGCGATCAGGTGGAGGATCGAGTCGAAGAGCGCGTGCAGGTCGTCCTCCGGGGAGGTGGGATTGATCACCGACACCACCGGATCGCCCGCCTGCAGGTTGTAGGGGACGTCCGGCGTCGACGGCAGGGTGTTGGGAATCTCGTCGCCCGCGCTGTTGAAGACGTTGGTGTAGACGGTGGGCAGGAAGTTGTCGCCCGGGAAGGTCTCGTAGTTGAAGGGATTGCTGGGCGGGAAGATCCCCTGGCCCGTGACGACCGTGGTCTTGCAGGCCGCGGGGCAGCCGGTCGTCGTCTCGGTCGAGGGCTTGGGCCACGGCTGCGGGTAGGGGTGGCAGACCCCTGGCAGGTCCGGGTAGACGGGAGACTTCGCCGAGGGACAGGCCGGATAGGTCCAGGGTGCGCCGGGAGCCGCGGGGGCCGCCAGGGATTCCGGCTGTGCAGCCGGCGCCTGCATTTCGAGCTGTGGCGCGATCCGCCGTGGCTGCGGCGGCTGCGGCGCCTGCTGGGAGACCGCCGGCAGGACCGCCGGCAGGCCCAGGG
>JBAPYB010000599.1:0-11907 GCA_049284515.1 Thermoanaerobaculia bacterium | reverse complement strand
AGGTGGTGGATCGCGTCGCCGCCGGAGGCCGGCTGCGGCGCGCCGTCCTCGCCCTGCCGGAGGAGCTGCGCTTCACCGTGACGGCGCTCTTCTGGGGCGATCTGCCGGTCAAGGAGATCGCGCGGCAGGAAGGCGTTACGACAGTGGCCATCCGCAAGCGCCTGAAGCGGGCGCTGGCACGGCTGGCCCAGGCGCTCGGAGAGGAGGACATGCCATGAGAGGCTCAAGCGAGCGCGGTGTCCGCGATGTCCGCAATGTCCGCGATATCGCCCGGGAGCTGGCCGAAAGCGAAAGCTTCGAGCCGCCGGCCGGGCTGCTGGAAAAGATCAAGGCCGAGATTCCGCCGGAGGTCCGCGTGGGCACGGCCGTGCCCGGCACGGTGAGCCGGAGCTTCGCGCCCTCCCGGCAACGGTGGCTGATCGCCGCCTCCCTGGTGGCGGCCGTCGGGGCCAGTCTGATCGGGGTGCGGAGCTGGGAGTCGAGAGAAGAAAAGAGCATGAGTGTCGAGCCTTCCCCCTACGGGCCGCAGAGCGCAGAGGCGAAGACGCCATCCCAGCCGGCAGCTCCCGCGGTGCCGCCCCCGCTATCCCCGAAGGCGTCCGACGCGTTCCGCGGAGCGCCGGTGACCGCCAATGCGGCCCCCGAGCCGGAGCCGCCGGCAGCGGCGAAGCCCGATCTGAAGCGGCAAGGGGACGTCGAATCGCTGGGATACGTCTCCAGCGAGAGGGCGAGACTTCAGGGGCAGAACCAGGTCGCGCCGGAGAACCAGCCGTCGCCTCCTCCACCCTCTGCCAGCGCGGCGGCGCCCGCTCCGGCGGAGAAGGATGCCCTGGAGGGCTCTGCCGTCGGGGGAAGGGTCGAGCGTGCAGCTCCGGAAGCAGTGGCCGGCCTGGTCCAGAGCGAGACTCGCAGGGATGAGCTCGACGCCAAGGTGAGGCGGCTCAGCAAGCAGCTTGCCGAGGCCAAGGAAGAGGCCCGGGAGAAGAAGGCGAAAGCGTCGCGCCAGGACTACGACGCCGTCCAATTCAAGTCGGCGGGAACCAATCCCTTCAAGGATGCGGTGACGCACCCGCTCTCCACCTTCGGGCTGGACGTGGACACGGGCTCCTACGCCGTGGCGCGCCGCTACCTGGCGGACGGCAATCTGCCGGCCCCGGCCTCGGTGCGGGTCGAAGAGTGGCTGAACTACTTCGACTACGGCGATCCCGCGCCGGCCCACGGGGATTTCGCGCTCCGCGCCGAAGGTGCGCCGTCGCCCTTCGCCCAGGGTCTGGAGCACCGGCTGCTGCGCTTCAACGTCAAGGCCCGGCAGGTGAAGGCCGAGAGCCGGCGTCCGGCCGTGTTGACCTTCGTGATCGACATCTCCGGCTCCATGGCCCGGGAGAGCCGCCTGGGGCTGGTCAAGCAGGCGCTCTCGCTCCTGCTCGATCAGCTCCGGCCGGACGACCGCGTGGGGCTGGTGGTCTTCGGCACCCATGCCCGGCTGCTGCTCGAGCCCACGGGCGACCGCGAGGTCATCCGCCAGGCCGTCCAGCGGCTGAAGCCCGAGGGCTCGACCAACGCGGAAGAAGGCCTGGCGCTGGGCTACGAGGTGGCGGGCCGCAACTTCCAGATGAACGCCGCCAACCGCATCATCCTCTGCTCCGACGGTGTCGCCAACGTGGGGCGCACGGGGCCCGAGGCCATCCTGGAGCGGATCGGCCGCGAGGCGCGGCAGGGGATCGAGCTGACGACGCTCGGCTTCGGCATGGGCAACTACAACGACCACCTGATGGAGCAGCTCGCCGACAAGGGCGACGGCCGCTACGCCTACATCGACACCCTGAACGAGGCCCGGCGGGTGCTGGTGGACGAGCTCACGGGCACGCTCCAGACCGTGGCCCGCAACGCCAAGGCGCAGGTGGAGTTCAACCCCGTGGTAGTGGCCAGCTACCGGCTGGTGGGCTACGAGAACCGGGCCATCCCCGACGACCGCTTCCGCGACGACTCGGTGGCCGCCGGGCAGGTCGGCGCCGGCCACAGCGTCACGGCCCTGTACGAGATCGAGCTGCGGAAGAACGCTCCCCATTGGGAGCAGCCGGTCGCCACCCTCCATCTGCGCTACAAGGTGCCGGCGATCGGCAACACCACCGAGTCGATCCGCCGCGTGGGCTTCCAGGACTTCGCGCCCTCCTGGGAGACCGCCTCGCCGTCCCTGCGCCTGACCGCGCTGGTGGCCGAGCTGGCCGAGATCCTCAAGGGCTCGCCCTGGGCGAGCTCGGCCGACCTCGGCGACGTGGCCCGGCGGCTGCGGGAGGTGGCCCGGCAGTTTCCCGGCAACGGGAAGGTGGCCGAGCTGGCGGATCTGGCGGATCGGGCAGCACGGATCAAGACGAGCCGAGGCCGGCTGGAGGAGTGAGGCGAACGTTTCGCGCGTAATGCTCCCTGTAACTCTTTCCAGCCTATGCTGGTGCCAGTCAAGACGAAACGAGATTCCAGGCGCGGCGCTGCTGTCCAGGGGCGGAGGGGGGAGCGGGTGACCCTCCCCCTCGTGGACAGAGGCCCTCTCCAGCGGTCACGATCGGCGCCTATCGACGCGCGGCGGCCTCCCGGCCGCTCTCCTCCTTCCCCTCCACCCGCCGCAGCACCTCCGCGAAGGGCACATGAGCGAACGCCCCGAACAGTGGGTGCGACTTGAGCTTCCCGCGGGTCCATCGCGGGGAGGCCAGGCCGGTCAGGAAGCGGGCGAGGGCTCGCGGGTTGGCGAGGTCTGAAATCTCCCTGCGCAGGCTCAACGCCCGGTGCAGGCTCACTTCGTCCAGGTGGACGGGGGACGGCGGGTAGAGCTTGGCGGGCTGGCCACCGTTTTCGCACCAGGAGCAGTGGCCGCAGTGATGCGGGAGCTCCTCTCCGAAGTGGGCCGCCAGGAAGGCGGTCTGGCAGCCGTCGTGAGCAGCCAGGGCCAGCACCTGGTCGAGGCGGGCGATCTCTCGGCTCTCCCGGTCCAGAGTGCGCTGGTGGAGCGATTGAGCCATCGCGTCCAGGTCGTCGGGTTGGCGGCGCCAGCGGTAGGGGTGGCGCAGGCCGGCGGCCCGGACTTCCAGGAGACCCTGCTCGGCCAGGTAGTCGAGGGCCCGCACCAGGCGGTCGCGGGGCGCTCCCAAGGCCTGCGAGGCCGTTTCGAGGCCGAGGTGGTGCCAGACCTTGGCCTTTCTCGCCTGCTGGAAGACGCCGCGCAGAAACTCGCGCCGCTCGCCGGCGAAGCGGCTCAGGATCTCTTCGAAGGACTGGAGGGGCCGGAGCTCGTACTCGGCATAGATCGGGGTGCCGGCCTCCAGATAGCCATCCAACTCCAGGTAGGTAAGGAGGGTCCGCACCACCAGCAGCCGGATGTCGTGGCGCGCCGCGAGGTCGTAGAGGGAGAGCTCCATCGCGTCCGGACTCTCGGAGGACTTCGCGAGGTCTGCGAGGAGGCTGCGGACCGCTTCCAGGTCCGGAGTGTCCCCGTAGGCGAAGTTCTGGAGGGACAGGAGATCGTCGGTGCAGACGAAGATCTCGCAGATCGCGGTCTGCCCGTCACGGCCGGCGCGGCCGATCTCCTGCGCCAGGTTCTCCAGACTCTTCGGCAGGTTGTAGTGGACCACTTTGCGGATGTCCGCCTTGTCGATCCCCATGCCGAAGGCGATGGTGGCGACGACCACCGCGTCCTTCGACTCCAGGAACCAGTCCTGCACCCGGGTCCGCTGGGCGTCCTCCAGGCCGGCGTGGTAAGCGAGCGCCGGCAGCCCGGCGCGCACCAGGGCCTCGGCGACGTCCTCGGCCGTCTTCTGCAGGGTCACGTAGACGATGGTGGGACCGGCCAGCCCGGAGGTGAGGCGTTCGTGGAGATGGGCGTCGCGATCCACGGCTTGGACGGGGGTGAAGCGGAGGGTCAGGTTCTCGCGGTGGAAGCCGGTGCGGACGGCGCACTCCGGGGCGATGTCGAAGCCGCGGCAGATATCGGCGAGCACCTGGGGCGTGGCGGTGGCGGTGAGCGCCAGGGTGCGCTCGGCGCCGCAGAGCTTGCCGAAGCCGGCCAGCTTCAGGTAGTCGGGACGGAAGTTGTGCCCCCACTCGGAGACGCAGTGGGCCTCGTCGACCGCGAAGAGGGAGATCCGGACCCGGGAGATCGCCTCCCGGAAGCGCTCGTTGTTGAAGCGCTCGGGGGCCACGTAGAGGAGTCGCAGCGCGCCTTTGCGGACGGCCTCCATGAGGGTGCGCACCTCGTCGCCGGTGAGCGTGGAGTCGAGGCGGCCGGCTGCCACGCCGCGCCGGGTGAGCTGGTCGATCTGGTCCTTCATCAGGGCGATCAGGGGCGAGACCACCAGGGTGAGCCCGGGCAGCAGGAGGGCCGGGAGCTGGTAGCAGAGGGACTTGCCGCCGCCGGTGGGGAAGACGGCCGCGGCGGAGCGCCCGGCCAGGAGGTGCCCGATCACCTCCTCCTGCCCGGGGCGGAAGTCGGCGTAGCTGAAGGTGTCCGCGAGCGTGGCGCGGGCCTGCTCCAGGGTGGCGGTGAGGGGAGGGTCGTGGGGTTGGATGCGAAGATTGGTAGTCATACTCTCTATAAACGGAAAAAATCGATCTCATCTTACAACCTCCCTCCAATCCCCAGGGCGAGCGCCTCCCCGGGTGTGTATCCCAATCTCCGGCCCAACGCCTCCCGTCCCCGGGTTTTCACGGGTTCCCCCGTTGTCACCCGGGGCTAGAGGAATGCCGCCCTACGGGCTCGCGGTGTCGTGGTCTGCTCCCTCTTCTCCCGGCCGGCGGGGGGGAGGCTGGGAGAAGAGGGCCGGGGTGATGAGGGTCTTGGGCGGGGGGACCTCCCGGACCACGTTAAGTTAGCGCCAATGAGGGGCCGGGGTGGGCTTCGGAGGGCCGCCACCCCTCTGCTACACTCCCCCCGCCCTCCGGCATCCCCGGGCGGCTCCAGTCCCCTTCCAGGGACGATCCAGAGGACATCTCGGAGGATATCGTCTTGAAGATTCATGAATATCAGGCCAAGGAGATCCTGCGCCGGTATGGGGTGGCGACCCCCCGGGGCAGGGTGACGGACAGCCCGGACGAGGCGGCCCGGATCTGCGAGGAGCTGGGCGGCCGGTGCGTGGTCAAGGCCCAGATCCACGCCGGCGGTCGCGGCAAGGGGGGCGGCGTGAAGCTCGCCAAGTCGGCCGAGGAGGCCCGCGAGCTCGCCGGCAAGATCCTCGGTATGCAGCTCGTCACCCACCAGACCGGCCCCGAAGGGCAGCTCGTGCGCAAGGTGCTCATCGAGGAGACGGCGGACATCGCCCAGGAGCTGTACGTCTCCATCACCCTCGACCGCGGCCAGGGCAAGCCGGTCGTCATGGCCTCCAGCCAGGGAGGAATGGACATCGAGGAGGTCGCCGCCAAGGATCCGAAGGCGATCTTCCGCCAGGCCGTCGATCCTCATTTGGGGATTCTGCCGTTCCAGGCCCGGGCCGTCGCCGCGGGGCTGGGCTTGAAGGGTGCGACGGCCGCCAAGGCCGCGAAGCTGATCACCGGCCTCGCCAAGGCTTACGTCGACACGGACGCCTCGCTCGCCGAGATCAATCCCCTGATGGTCACCGGCGGCGGCGACGTCATGGCGCTCGACGCCAAGATGAGCTTCGACGACAACGCGCTCTTCCGCCACAAGGACGTGGTCGAGATGCGCGACCTCGCCGAGGAGAACCCCCTGGAGGTCGAGGCCAGCAAGTTCAACCTCAACTACATCAAGCTCGACGGCAACATCGCCTGCATGGTCAACGGCGCCGGCCTCGCCATGGCGACGATGGACATCATCAAGCTCTACGGCGGCGATCCCGCCAACTTCCTCGACGTCGGCGGCGGCGCCTCGCAGGAGGCGGTGAAGAACGCCTTCCGCATCCTGGTCTCGGACCCGAACGTCAAGGCCGTGCTGATCAACATCTTCGGCGGCATCGCCCGCACGGACCGCATCGCGCGCGGCGTGGTGGGCGCCATCGAGGAGCTGGGCAACGTCATCCTGCCCGTGGTGGTGCGCCTGGAGGGGACGAACGTGGAGGAGGGGCGGCGCATCCTCAGCGAGGCGCCGTTCCCGTTCATCGTGGCGAAGCAGATGGCCGATGCCGCCGAGAAGGTGGTGTCCGCCGCCGCCGCAGACAAGAGGGGACGGTAGACCATGGCGATCTGGGTGAACAACGACACGCGGCTGGTGGTGCAGGGCATCACCGGCAAAGAGGGGACGTTCCACGCCCTGGGCTGCCGCGACTACGGAACGAAGGTGGTGGCCGGCGTCACGCCCGGCAAGGGCGGCGAGACGGTCGAGGGCATTCCGGTGTTCGACTCCGTGGCCGAGGCCCGGGAGGCGACGGGCGCCAACGCCACCATGATCTTCGTGCCGCCGCCGTTCGCGGCCGACGCCATCATGGAGGCCGCCGCGGCGGGCATCGAGCTTACGGTCTGCATCACCGAGGGCATTCCGGTGAACGACATGCTCCGGGTGAAGGCTTTCCTCAGGGACAACCCGACGCGGCTCGTCGGCCCCAACTGCCCGGGCGTCATCTCGCCGGGGCTGGCCAAGATCGGCATCATGCCGGGGCACATCCACAAACAGGGCCGCATCGGCGTCGTCTCCCGCTCGGGCACGCTGACCTACGAGGCCGTCTGGCAGCTCTCGAACCTCGGCCTCGGGCAGTCCACCTGCGTGGGCATCGGCGGCGACCCCATCAACGGCACGAACTTCATCGACGTCTTCACCCAGTTCGCCCAGGACCCCGACACGGACGGCGTGGTGATGATCGGCGAGATCGGCGGCAACGCCGAGGAGCTGGCCGCGGCCTGGATCCAAGCAAATTACAAGAAGCCGGTCGTCGGCTTCATCGCCGGCCGCACGGCGCCTCCGGGCCGCCGCATGGGCCACGCCGGAGCCATCATCTCCGGCGGCAAAGGCACGGCGGCGGAGAAGTTCGACGCCCTCAAGGCCGCGGGGATCCACGTCGTCGAGTCGCCGGCGGCGATGGGCGAGACGATGGCGAAGGCGCTGGGGCATTAGGAGGCGCCTTCCGTCACGATGGACATTCACATCGGGCCGATGGACGTGTCATTTCAGCCAATGGACGCACACATCGTGACGATGGACACACACATTGGCTCGATGGACACGCACATCGGCTCGATGGACGTGTCACTTCAGCCGATGGACACTCACATCGGCTCGATGGACGTGTCATTTCGGCCGATGGACGCACACATCGTGACGATGGACACGTCCATTCAGCGGATGGACCTGTCCATCGGGAGAAAGTGTGTGTCCATCGTGGAAAAGTGCGTGTCCATCGCGCCGATGTGCGTGTCCATCGAGAGAAAGTGTGTGTCCATCGTGGAAAAGTACGTGTCCATCGAGCCGATGTAAGTGTCCATCGTGACGATGTGCGTGTCCATCGAGGCGATGTGCGTGTCCGTCGAGCCGATGTGCGTGTTCATCGAGCCGATGTGCGTGTTCATCGAGCCGATGTGCGCGTCCATTCCGCGGATGGACCTGTCCATCGGGAGAAAGTTCGTGTCCATCGAGGCGATGGACGTGTCCACTCTTCGAAAGAGCGCGTTCATTGGCGCTTTGGACGTGCCGGTCGAGGCGTTGAGCGCGCCGGCCCAACGGGACGGCTCCTCACAAGATGGCCAACGCTTTCACTGAGTGTGGAGCTTCTCGGCGACTGGAAAGGCGAGGGCCCCTTTCTCGGTATACCACGTCATCACCACGACCTCGAGGCGTCCCGCCTTCACTGCGGGATCGTCCTCGGCCAGCCGCTTCGCTTCGGCAAGGCTCCCGACGCGAAAGATCTCAAGACCGCGCCAGCGAGGATCGGGCTGGTCGCCGAGCGGCCCGGCGACCAGGAGCTTCCCGGCCTTGGCCAGCTCGCGGAGGTGACCGATGTGGGCCTTCTGAATCTCCTCCAATTTGTCTTCCGGATATTCGCGCGGGTGCTCGGGCCGTTGCAGGACGACCAGTTGGTACGACTCCAGGTTGACAGGCGGGGCCGCCGGCTTCGCCGCAGGAGCGCTGACGGCCGCTTGGGGCTGGGAGGGCGAAGCAACCTGCGCCGGCGCGAGCAGTGCAACGACGAGCGTCAGGGGGATCAGCATGGCTTTATGGACCTCTCTTTCGGAGCGTTTGGAGTTATATACCAGATGCCCCTCCAACGCCGGACGGTCTCGCGGCCCTTCAGGCCGCACCGGGGTTTGTCAATCTCTCCACCCAGGGCGTCGGCCTCCGGCCTCGGCCCTGGGCTCCGTTCTCCCGGCCCGTTGGGCCGGACGGGCCGGCCTCTCGCGTCATGGTTTATCGTCGGGAGGTTCCAGACGCCGGCACCGGACATACCAAATGAGGTATAATGCGCCATGGCTCGGTCCTCGACGACTACGGAGGCGGGAAGTGGCGACGTTCTGGTGGATCTTGGCTTCCCGGACGCTGATGAGCGGAGGCTCCGCGTGCAACTCGCGATGCGGCTCAATGAGCTGATCGCGGCACGCCGTCTGACCCAGGTGGGTGCGGCACAGCTCTTCGGTATTCCCCAGCCTCACGTCTCGGACCTCAAGCACTACAAGCTGAGCCGGTTCTCCTCCGAACGGCTGCTACGCTTTGTGACTCTTCTGGATCGCGACGTCGAGATCATCATCCGGCCCAAGGCCGAGGGGCATGCGTCGGGAGTTGTGTCCGTGTCCTTCGCCTAAACCTAAACGGTCCAACTGGGCCGCTTATGGGGGCCGACTCCGAAGGTGGCCTCGGCTAAAAAGTCACTGCTCCTGTCTTCGGCCCAACGGGCCGAGAGATCCCAGCCCAGGGCCGAGGCCGGAGGCCGACGCCCTGGGAAAAGGGGCACCCAGCCTTGCGGCCTGAAAGGCCGCGAGAACTGTGTCGGGCATGCTCAACAGCTTGGGGGTGAAAGTCCCCTGCACAGCCTGGTCGCTTGCCAAGGTTACCGGCTAGGAGTTCAAGGCTGTAGGCTTAGGGAATACGCGCTTGCCCAGGTTCTTAACGGTATGCTAGGCTTAGGCTTCACAAAGGCAAGGAGGAGGCGAGATGTCAAGATGCGCTGGAATTATCGTTGCAGTTCTGACCTTAGTTTTGGCTTCTGGACCGGCCTTTGCAGCAGAAAAGCCGGCCCAGAGTTTTGGAGCATTCGTTGTAAAGTGTGATACAGATCAGGGAAAGGCTCGTTGTCAAATCATGATTCAACCAGCCACTGGCTATTACAGCGAGAACGGCGTCCTTCCATTCGTGGTCTTCATCTATCCTGACGGCCCTGATATCATAACATCGAACGGAATCCGCCTTAAGGTCGATCAGCAGGAATTCTTAGAAGGCGACTGCCGCGCAGTCTGTGAGTTCAAAGATGTTGGAGGCTTTGACGTGCTGTTTAAGGGGCTGGAGACAGGAGCTACCTTGCACGTTGGAGCTAAGACCTATCGAACGGTGGACAAAGGAGCTGAAAGAGTTCTCACCTTTGATCTGAACGATTATAGAAAGGCGCTTGCCGTTTACCGGGAGATGAGAGGTCCGATCTCGGATAAGGCGGCAGTCGATCTGCATGGTGATTCGAAAAAGATCTTTGGCAATTTTACCGCATTGTGCACAACCGACAAGATGACCGACGCTAGAAATTGCGAGGTAAGGCTAGCGCCTCCAGTGTCCTTTTTTGCTGAACATAACCTAAGAGAAGCTTTCCTTGTCTCCATCTCTCCCGATGAGCTTACCGTTGACGGCGTCGGATTTCCTTCGATGTTGAGAGTAGATAAGAATCTCGCGCTCGCAGGAAAGTGTGTAGCTACTTCCGTTGGTATCTGTCAATTCCCCAAACCGGAGAGCTTCATTCGAGAACTTTCAACCGGAAAGACTTTGCTGGTGCAGGTTGGGGCAACCGTTTATGAATTCGGCTTAGACGAATACCGTAAGGCTCTTGCAGCCTATCGAGAGATGAAGGGACCAGTTCCTGTCTCGGCTCCTAAGCGCTAGGGTCTCTCTGCGGTCGCTGCTGGCACCTATGTAGTCGGCAGCCCTCAAACGCCGGGCCAACGGTCTCGCGGCCTTACAGGCCGCACCGGGTTGTCAATCTCTCCACCCAGGGCATCGGCCTTCGGCCTCGGCCCTGGGCTCCGTTCTCCCGACCCGTTGGGCCGGCGGGGAGGTTTTTCGACAGGCTGGGTTATTTCGTGACAGGCCCTTGTAGGCGAAAAACTCGCACCCATTTTGACGGTGCGTTAGGAGTCCGGCTGCAGCGGGCCTCGAGCTCCGCACACAACTCGGCGCTGTAAGGCACGACGATGTAGCCAGTCTGCATTTCACCGACCATCAGGCAGTCTTTCTCTTGGGCCAAGTCCAGCGCGACCAGCAGGCACAGACAGGCATCCAAGCCGTCCTGATCGCTCTTGCGCGGCGGGTTATTCAAGGCAATGCCGTCAATCCACCGAGCGACCTCCAGGAGCCCGCGCTCACGGAACGCGGATGACGCCAGCCCGCAAACGTGCCGCCAGTCCGCGATCGAGAAAGTTTTCTTCCGTGCCGGATTGTATTTGGGCAGCCGACCGGTAGGGCGAGAATCTGGCAGCATCCAGCCGAGCGCAATCATCGCCAGAACCGGGTAGGTCTCGACGACCCGCGTGTCTGCCACCCGCTCCAGGGGATCCGCCGGGCCGCCGAATCGGGCCAGGAACGGCCACACTGGTGCCTCCTTGCCGAACATCTTTTCCTTGCCTGTGTTGGCCGGCTGCATCCCGCCGTAGCGGAGGCTGACCGGCGACCCCACAATGTTTTCGACTGGCCGTTGGCCCTCTGTTTTCGTCACGATGGTTGGCTGGTCGAGCAGTACGATGGTCGCCGTCGGTGCCTGCTCGGCTTGCCACTTGAGAATGACTTCTTCGGCCTCGGGGAAGTCCACAATCCGCGGCGGACCAAGCTCGTGGAACGTCCCGTCATCAAGTTGCAGCACTCCGACGAGCGCACCTGAGTGGTTTGGGGTCCACGCGGAATCGAAGCCGACGAGCAGGGTGGTCATGGCTGGTCTCCATGTCAAAGAATGGGCGAGAGGCCGGCCGCCGACTCCTTCTGGCGCTTTGCTGCCTCCTCAACCGCCGCTCTCAGGTCGTGGTATCCGACAGATCGTTCACACAGCTTGCACAGGGATGTCATCGTGATCGAGTGCTGGCTTCGGGTCCTTCCGTCGAGCACCGAGGTTGGAAGAACGTAGAAGACCCACTGACTGACATCTAAAGGCTGGACTGTTTGTTTGTCCTGGTGGGCCAGTAAGGCAAATACGTAGACGTCCGCTTGGCGGGCCGGTTGCTCGGCCAAGAGGTTTGTCAAAGGGTCCCAAGCCCTTGTCTTCGGTACAACAAAGGAGATCCGAGAGAGCTTACCTTGATACCAGCTCTGGAGGTACGCGGAGGATTTGACCTCGATCTTCGTGCCATCCTTGGTCGTGAGGTCGTAGGCTGCCCACTCATCGCGGACCCCATTTGGATCCGCATCGAGTGCACGAGCCACCAGGTACTCGGCCACGATTCCGCGTGTCGCGTTGCTCAGAAGATCGGAAGCGCTCCACTGCCAAAAGCTCAGCAAGTCGAAATCGAGTTCTTTCGATCCATCCCTGAACCTCTCGCGACCAGACTTCCTGGTAATCGTTGTCCGACCAAGGTCTCCTTTCATGGATTCCTACCTTGCCGCCTCTACGCCTGCTCCGGCAACCGGTGAAAATAATGCATGCCATTAAATCTATGGAATACATAGATTGTACACCGAGTCCCATTCCTCGTCAAAGTCAGTGGTGCTGTCGGGTTGGGTCTCGCGGCCTTTCAGGCCGCACCGGGTTGTCAATCTCTCCACCCAGGGCATCGGCCTTCGGCCTCGGCCCTGGG
>JBAPYB010000598.1:0-11615 GCA_049284515.1 Thermoanaerobaculia bacterium | reverse complement strand
TTCAAGCTGCCAGACCGCGGTGATGGTGGCAGCAGCTTGGGTGCTCTATGCCTGGTTCGCTGCTGACCGTGACAGGCAGCGGCTCGGCTTCGCCACCGGCGACAAAGGCGTGCGCATCGCGAGGGTGTTCTACGGCTTGGCCTTGATCCCCTTTGGCCTGGCTCACTTCCTCTATCTCCAGGCGACCGCACCCTTGGTGCCTGCCTGGCTGCCAGCGCATGTGGCCTGGGCGTATTTCACAGGCGGCACATTCGTCGCGGCGGGCATCGCGGTGCTCATCGGTGTGTATGCAAGGCTGGCGGCCGCCCTCTCGGTGTTGCAGATCGGTCTGTTCACGCTGCTGGTGTGGGTACCGGTCGTGGCGTCGGGCGCCAACGCTTCCCAGTGGGGTGAGTTCGTCGTCTCCTGGGCGCTGACGGCCGGCGGCTGGGTGGTGGCGGATTCCTACCGCGACATGCCTTGGTTCGCCGTGGGCAAGCGCTAGCGCAGCCAATCTCATTGAGCTCCACCAGCGCGCTCCGCTGACGGGCTCTCAGCTTGGTGGACAGTGAAGCCTTAGAGGGAGTCTCGAAAGTCTGATCCCTGCCTGACCGCCCGGGGCTGAAGAACCGATGCCCCGAAGGGGCTAAGGCATGTAGCCCGGGGCTGGCGGCTTTTTGCCAGCCCCGGGTCATGCAACCCCACAAACCTCAAAAGCCCCGAAGGGGCGACGGCGGCTCATCGTTTGGGTCCCATCAGCCCAGGAGATAGCGCTCGTCGTATTCAATCCCGTGCTTCTTGAGGAGGCTGATCAACTCGTCCTTGAAGGAGACTTTGGCGTGATGAGCTTCCTGAGTCTGAATGTACTTTCGGACCTTCGACACCTGCGACTCGCTGACCGAAAAAGCCCCATAGCCGGCTTGCCATTCAAAGTGATCCGACTTGGTGTTCTTCCCGTTGTGCCATTTCGAGGATCCCGCCTTGATGTGACCGATGAAGTCTGAGATCGCAATGCTGGCCTTGGACCTGGCGAGGAGGTGGACATGATCCGGGACACCGCCAATTTCAAAGAGTATTCCTCCTTCGCTCCGGATGATGCCGCCCATATATTCGTAGAGCGGCTCGCGCAGGCTCCCGTGAATCGCTGGAAGCCGGTTTTTGGTCGAGAAGACGATATGGAAAAGAAGATTGGTAAACGTGCTGGCCATCGAGAAGACCCTCCGCGTGCAGAGTAGGATTAGGTAAAGCGTATCGTGCCGGAAATACGACGATATCACCGGTAAGGGTCGACGTGATGTCATTGGACGATGAGACGCCGCCGTCGCCCCTTCGGGGCTTTTGGGTTTGTGGGGACGCGTGACCCGGGGCTGGCAAAAAGCGCCAGCCCCGGGCTACATGCCTGAGCCCCTTCGGGGCAAAAGAAGGAAGATAAGCGCGCTTCTCAGTCCGCCGCCTCCTTTGGTGGGTGGGGCGGTCAGGCCCTTCGTACGCTGAGCCTGTCGAGGATGATGCGCTCGAGGCTGCGCGCAGGCTGGCGTTGGAGCGCGGCACAACCCTCAGGGTGTCTCGAAGTCTGATCCCCGCCTGACCGCCCGGGGCTGAAGACGGCTGAAGACCCGGGCTACCCACGGTAGTCCCTATGGAACCCGGGAGAACGAAACTGCGATCCCGGAGGGGACCACCGTCGGTAGCCCAGAATTTCAATCCCGGGCGCCAGCCGAGTCGCTGACGCCATCTTTCGAGACACTCTCTTACAGGAGATTTGCCATGAGTACAAAGACCCCAAAAACCAGTCGCATCCTGGACGCGGTTCACGAGACCGCGCGTGATCTACACACGGCCGGGTTGAACTCCAAACGCCGCATGAAGGATTACGATTCCCTGTGCTTAGTACCCGTTCCGGAGTATTCCAGCGAGACGATTCGCGCCCTGCGTGAGAGGTTCAGGATCAGCCAGGCAGTTCTGGCGTCGATTCTCAACACCAGCGTGTCGACAGTCCGGCAGTGGGAAATCGGCGAAAAGCATCCGAGCGGACCTTCGCCCAAACTGCTCAATTTGCTGGATCGCAAGGGATTGGAAGCAGTGATCTGAAGCTCGGAACGAGCCGTTTCGGACACGCCGAGGTGCATGGGAAGATGGGAGTGCTCGATATTCACCAGACGCGCTTGTCACGAAGATCCGTGCATGCCCTCTCGTGAAGCCCGTCCGAGAGCCGGATGCGGGAGCTCCGCAAGTCCGGTTCGATGAGCGGCGGCGGGAAATGGAGCCACGGCCGAGACTGAGGCACCGGCATCAAAGGCGAAAGCCGCCGGCAACAGCCAATCCCTCGACCTACAGTCACCGCGCCCGCCGCCGACTCTACCCTACTGCACCGGCACCTATTGCCCCGGCACATTTTCTGTCGAAAGGCACCTACCGAAGCTACCGAAGCTATACCCGCAGGGTTTTGCTCGCTGTTATAAGATCTTTGAGTAGATCGCTAATGCTCTCAAATCGCGTACGCAGCTGACTGTCGCGTTTCATTAATTCCCTTATGTTCTTTGGCTTGTGCGACACTTCATTCCGTTGCGGTGTCATTCCTAGAACCCGAGCGAATAGCGCCGTCTTTAGGTCCGGGCAATTGCTCTTAACTGGATCGAAGTTGTCCATCAACCCCTTTACCAGCTTGGCCCAAGGCACCATTCCGCTGAGACTAGGTGCAGCGCCGCGCCAAAAGTTCCTCTTCGTGGCCTTCTCGGCGATGCTACGAGTTAGCGCTTCTAACTCGTCGTATAGAACAGCGCAACCCTTCGCCGGGTTCCCACTTCGGAAAGTTGATACCGCCTCCGCAACTGCTTGCCTATATTTGGCTGGGAATTCCCCTGGAGTCGGCGCCCTCACTCCCGTCAGGGAAAGGGGTAATGCCTCTTGGATAATGCTCATTTTCACATCCGATATTTCTATAACCCCAACCCCATTGCTCCGAGCCCTCGCCAAGTCAACCTTGAAGGTGCCAGTTTCAACTTGAGGGACAGCTACATATAGCTTCACTGGGAGAACCTTATTCTTGCACTCAAGAACGAAGGTATCCAAGGCAGGGTAATATGGGCTCTCAGAAACCTCAATACAGAGCCAATGAAAATCGCGCCCCGCTGCATGCAGGGTCGTAACAAAATTTATATCCGGGATAATAGGCTTCTCTACCTGAATCCTGCCGCTGGAAATGCCCCACTGTTCACGACAGAATCGCTTTGCGCCATCAGCGATTGAATAAAGCTGCCGAGGAAGAGCCCGATACATTACTCTTCCTCCAAAAGCGCTTGAATGCGTTGCGCCAACAAACCAAGCGATTGGCGTAGATCCTCATCAAGGTCGGATGAAGATATTCCGTCAAGTCGATTCAGCAAACCTTCTATGCGCGACTTGAGGTCGCGTTCAGCATATGCCTCAGAAACTGAATCGTTAAAGGCGTCGTCTATGGAGTAGCTATTCCGCCGAAAGAGCCTCCCCAGTACCCTACGGGCCTGCGGCTTATCTGCCGAGACTCTGTCCGCGCGCGCAACCTTAGCCACCTTTCGGAACTGAACTATGTTTGGTATAACGCCTTTTCGGTATTTGTCGATGAGCACCTCGCGAACTGTATCTTTATCATCTACGACCTCCGGCATCGCACGCTGAACCGTTTTAAGAGCGCGCTCCATTTCAATGAAAAAATCCTCTGTTAGCTTTTGTCTTGGCTTAGGTTTTTCCAGTTCCTCAAGAATCAGGGATTTATATTTTTCTGGCAACTCAATTAGGAGTTTGCATCGCCTAATGACACCTAATGAAAGTCCTGTTTTGGCAGAGACGTCTCGTTCGCTCGGCGCCTCCCCAAGTTCCTTTTTGAGGAGCTCAATCACTCGCGGAAGCTTCAGGGCAATCGTTAGGAGATCCCACTGCTCTCTTAGAGCGTGGATATTAAACATTAGAAGAAGGTTTGTTAAAGGCTTGGGCTTCGCCTGCACAAGGGCCGGTATAAATCTTCTGTTGAGCTTCAGAGAACACCGCCACCTGCGCTCACCATCTATCAGAACGAAACGAGAGCCGTCCTTGTAAACAGATATTGGGACTTGAACTCCATAGAGCCTTATTGACTCGAGGAGTTGCTCCATTTCTCCTGGACGGAATAGGATTCGGGGGTTTTCCGGATTATGATCAATCAGTTCAATAGCGACCTGCCGGAGGCTAGAGTGGGCGGCGTCAGTTTCCATCTGATATATCCTCAAGCAGTCTATTGTAAGCGAGAAGCTCGAAACCAACTCGCCTTGTATCAACGAATCCGGAGATGTGTCGACGCACTCGTACACGCTGATATCGCCAAGGTCGAAGGAGAGCCCTTGCTTCGGGCGAATCTGCGTAGCTTATGAGAAACGCGGCTCCATTTTCATCGATGCGCTGCAAGCACTTTCCGAGGCGCCCCAGATCGGAAGCCGAGAAGGAGCGCGGAAGGTATTCGCGAAAGACGCGCCTCTTTTGTATCATATATGGAGGATCAAGATAGACGAAGTCTCCAGACCTCGCCTTGCTAACAGTGTCTTCAAAGTCCGCGACCTCTAGTTCAGCAGTCCGCAACATTTCTGCAGCCGATCTAACGTCCTGCTCAAAATTTAGGACCGCACTCTTCGGAGGCCCGTAGGGAACGTTGAAGCCACCCGCCATGTTGGTTCTATAGAGTCCGTTGAAACAATTACGATTCAGATAGAGAAAGCGCGCGGCAAGCTCTGGCAAGGAAAGCGCGTCAGGATTTACTGCTCGCACCTTATAATAGGTGTTGCTGTCGGATGACATCAAGGAAAAATGGCGAATTACTTGGTCAACATCGTTCGTCAGGGCTTGGTAGGTGCGGATTAGCTCGGAGTTGAGATCGGCCAAGATTGCTCTTCTCGGTTGAAGGTCGAAAAAGAGGCAGGCCGAACCCGCAAACGGTTCAATGTACCTGCGATAGGCATCGGACCAGTGAGGCCGTAGCTTCTTGAGAATCTGCCTCTTACTTCCTGCCCAACGAACAATTGATCTCATGCTATGAACACAGCCCAGAGAAGATCACTAAATTGAAGCGCTTTCGGGCGTTCTCCAAGCTCGGTTCCAAGACGCCATTGGCCGCCCTCGCCTTCTTGGCTTGAAGCAGCTTTCGGGCATAGGATGTGGGACAACTCATAACCCTCCACAGCTACCTGAATGTATTAAGGGATCTTACGACGCTTCCTAAATCTCGTCAAGGCCTCGGGCGCCGAGCGATAAGCATTCGTAGGAGGGGCCGTTTCAGGGTCACCCTAACGCTTCGAAGGAGACGCCCCACGGGGTTCCCCGTGGGGCGTCTCTACGATGGCAGCCGACGGGTAAATCCGGGTTCTGCTACGCCTGAGTGAGCTTCTTGTAGCGGATGCGGTGCGGCTGGTCGGCCTCGGCGCCGAGGCGGCGCTTGCGGTCCGCTTCGTAGGCTTCGTAGTTGCCTTCGAACCACTCGACGTGGGAGTCGCCTTCGAAGGCCAGGATGTGGGTGGCGATGCGGTCGAGGAACCAGCGGTCGTGGCTGATCACCACGGCGCAGCCGGCGAAGGCGAGGAGCGCCTCTTCCAGGGCCCGCAGGGTGTCCACGTCGAGGTCGTTGGTGGGCTCGTCGAGCAATAGGAGGTTGCCGCCGGCCTTCAGGGTGCGGGCGAGGTGGACGCGGTTGCGCTCGCCGCCGGAGAGGTCCTTCACCCGCTTCTGCTGGTCCGAGCCCTTGAAGTTGAAGGAGGCGGCGTAGGCGCGGGCCGGCACCTCGCGGCTGCCGAGAGGGACGACGTCGCGGCCGTCGGAGATCGTTTCCCAGACCAGCTTCTCGCCGTCCAGGCTGTCGCGGCTCTGGTCGACGTAGGCGAGCTTCACCGTCTCGCCGACGCGGATGGTGCCGGCGTCCGGCTTCTCCTGGCCCACGATCATGCGGAACAGGGTCGTCTTGCCGGCGCCGTTGGGGCCGATGACGCCCACGATGCCGCCCGGCGGCAGTGCAAAGGCGAGGTCCTCGATCAAGAGGTTGTCGCCGTACCCCTTGCGCAGCCCCTTGGCCTCCACCACCAGGTCGCCGAGGCGGGGGCCGGCGGGGATGTGGATCTCGTTCTGGTCGCCCCGCTTGTCGTACTCGCGGTCCTCGGCCAGCAGCTTTTCGTAGGCGTTGATGCGGGCCTTGCCTTTGGCCATGCGGGCGCGGGGGCTCATGCGGATCCACTCGAGCTCGTGCTGGAGGGTGCGCTGGCGGCCGGAGACCTCCTTCTCTTCCAGGGCCAAGCGCTCCTGCTTCTGCTCCAGCCAGGAGGAGTAGTTGCCCTTCCAGGGAATGCCCTGGCCGCGGTCGAGCTCCAGGATCCACTCCGCCACGTTGTCGAGGAAGTAGCGGTCGTGGGTGACGGCCACCACGGTGCCGGTGTACTCCTGGAGATGGCGCTCCAGCCAGGCCACGGACTCGGGGTCCAGGTGGTTCGTGGGCTCGTCGAGGAGGAGGAGGTCGGGGTGCTTGAGGAGGAGCTGGCAGAGCGCGACCCGCCGGCGCTCGCCGCCCGATAGCGTTGTCACGTCGGCGTCCGCCGGCGGCAGGCGCAGGGCGTCCATGGCGATCTCCAGAGTGCGGTCGAGGTCCCAGGCGTTGGCTGCCTCGATCTGGTCCTGCACCCGGGCCTGCTCGGCCATCAGCTTGTCCATCTCGTCGTCGGACAGGGGCTCGCCGAATTTGGCGTTGATCTCGTCGAACTTGTGGAGCAGGGCGCGGGTCTCGGCGACACCCTCCTCGACGTTGCCCAGCACGTCCTTGGCCGGATCGAGCTGCGGCTCCTGGGAGAGGTAGCCCACCTTGGCCCCTTTCGCGGCCCAGGCCTCGCCGGCGAACTCGGTGACGATGCCGGCCATGATCTTCATCAGCGTGCTCTTGCCGGCGCCGTTGAGGCCCACGACGCCGATCTTGGCGCCGGGGAAGAACGACAGCCATATGCCTTTCAAGACCTCCCGGTTGGGTGGATAGATCTTGCGGAGGTCCTTCATGACGTAGATGTACTGATCGGACATGGGAGGTGATTCCTCGCAGTGTTAGAATTTCAGCAGCAGAAGGTGAGCTGCCGTGACCCGGATTGTACCCCAGTCCTCTTCTAGCCGCCGTCCAGCGCCCGTAGCCGCGCGGGCAGCGAGGCGAGGAAGGGCCCGAGGTCGTCGGCGTCCGGCAGGGTGATTTCGAGCTTGCCCTTCTTCGTCCGCGCCACCCGGCCCTCTCCCTCCATGACCAGGGGGACCTCGAGGGCCTCGCGGTCGACGGGGATCTCGTCCGTCACCGAGAAGAGCTGATTCATGATTCGCTGATCGACGATTCGCACGACGGGTAATCTCCTCTGTAAGGAAGCCATTGTACGATCCATTTTTCTGAATCCGTCACGCTTCGCAAGTCTAGGGCACCAGTGCCTGTAGCGATAAGCGTCAACCCCCGAGGATTTGGTGATGTCGCCGCCTCGGCTCCAGGAAAGAAGAGGAGAGACGAATGAGAAGAGCAGCAAGAGCCGTCCTCGGCTTGGTGGCGGTCGCGCTGGCATTGACGCCAGTGTGGGCGACCACAGCCGTGGAGCGCACGGACACCGATCTGATCCAGGAGGCCACGGTCATCGTCACCGGCCATTGCACCCATCTGCAGAGTCAGTGGATCGACCGTACCCTGGTGACGATCGCCACCATCTCGGTCTCCGAGGTGCTCAAGGGTCAGGCGGGGTCCGTGGTGACGGTCGTCCTGCCGGGCGGGATCGACACCAACCGCCGCGTGCCGATCGCCATGAGTTACCCGGGAGCGCCGGAGATCCGCCAGCAGGAGAACGTTCTCCTCTTCCTGCGGCCGGAGAGCCAGGTGCCGCAGGGCTACGCCATCGTCGGTTTTTCCCAGGGCAAGCTCACGGTGGCCGCCAACGGCCAGGGCCAGCCGGTGGCCAGCCAGAACCTGAGCGCCCTCAACCTGCAGGGCCGCTCTGGCGCCGTCAGCCCCGGCCGGTCGAGGACGATGCTGCTCTCCGAGCTCCGGCAGAAGATCCAGCAAACGCTTGCCGGAACCGGCTCGTCCGAGAGGAGATGACATGCGCGTAAATTTTGCCAGAATCCTGTCGACGTCCGTCGTGGCGGCCCTGCTCGCGGCCTCCCCGGCGCTGGCCGGCGGCAACCTCGAGACCTTCGACATCACCAACGCTCAGCCCTCTCCAAACCCGGGGCAGATCAATGCCAAGGTCATCCCGGTTTTCTGGGACTCGCGCTGCATTCCGGTCCAGTTTCGGGTCAACAATACGCAGGATCCGATCCCCAATCCCCTCGGCGCGCCGTTCCTGTCCGTGGCGACCGCCAAGACCGTTCTCCAGAGGTCTATGGACACCTGGAACTCCATTCCCACCTCCTTCATCAACATGCAGATTGTCGGCACGAACAATAATCCTGGTTTCGTGGGCTTCGATCTCCGGAACGAAATCACCTTCCGCACCGACGACAGCTTCGATTTCATCGCCTCCACCCCGAACGTCAACCTGGTAGAGGACGCCGTGTTCGTGGACGGCGAGGACATCGACGGCGACGGGATTCCCGACGTTTCCAGTGCCATCACCACCTGCAAGGACGTCAACGGCCACATGATGTTCCCGGCCGGCTTTTACAAGGCGGGCACCCTGCTGGACGTCGACATCCAGTTCAACGTCAAGGCCGGCAACGGCTATCGCTTCACGGTGAACGACGCCGACGTCGACACCAACACCCGCTCGGTGGACCTCCAGGCCGTGGCCACCCATGAGCTCGGCCACGCCCACGGGCTCTCCCACGTGCTCAACAACCAGAAGAGCGGCTCGGACGGCACCGGCGCCACCATGTTCCCCTTCACCGACACGGGAGACCCGGCCTCCGAGCTCTCCCAGCGCACGCTGGACAGCGACGACATCGCCTGGAGCTCCTATTTTTACCCCGAGGGCTCGGCGACTTCCGGGCCGGCCGCGCTCCAGCCGGGGGACATCCCCTTCAAGGCGGTCTATGGCTTGATCACCGGCACGGTCACCCATGGCGCGTTGAACCAGCCGCTCGCCGGCGCCAGCGTCTCCGCCAGCGACCTGGTGACGGGCGCGGAGCTCACCTCCGGCTTCAGCGGCACGACGCAGGTCTCGTACGATCCGCAGACCGGCAACATCTTCGTGGTCAGCCCTGCGCACGACATCCTCGACGGGAAATACGTCCTGCCGGTCAAGCTCGGGATCTGGAAGGTCGGCGTCGAGGCGGTGGACGGCGAGCCGGTGCCTTCCGACTCGATCAACCTCACGACGCAGATCGGCGACTTCTGGGGGCAGCAGAACTTCAACGAAGGTCTCTGGGGCGGCCCCTTCGAGTCGGCGCACGAGGTCAACGCCGGCTTCGCCTTCCCCGTGCTGTCGCTGCCGAGCCTTACCGTGGGCAACGTCAACCTCGTCACCAACGACCAGGTCAACATCGACAACTTCGGCAGCCGCGACTTCGTCGGCTTCACCGGCGCGGCGCCGGGCTTCTACTACGCCGTGCAGATTCCCGCCAGCCAGCTCTCGGCCGTGAACCCCGGGGGCGATTTCCTGATCCAGGCCGGAGCCTTCGACACTTTCGTGTTCGACGCCTCGGTCGTCCCCGTCTTCGCGGAGGCGACGCTCACCACCGGCACGGTCACCGGCTCGACGGCCACGCTCGACCTCGCCCATCCCCTGGCCCGCCAGACCCGCTTCATCGGCCAGGACGACGACTTTGCCCCCTTCTATTTCTCCGCCCCCGACGCGCTGGGCCGGCTGGTGCGCACCAAGATCGCCCGCGGAGACATCCAGAACCTCTTCCTCGTGCTGCGCCTGTCCACGTCGCCGCCCCCGGGCGTCTCGGCGTTGCCCTCCCTGATCGGCCTCGACGGCGGCAACCCCACCAACGACGTGCCCATCTTCGGCCTCTCCTACAGCTCGCCGGACGGCGCGACCTTCACCCGGAACAGCACGTTCAATTTCCGCTTCTCGCTGATCGTCGCCAAGCCGTGAAGCCGTAGGAAGATGGGGGAGCGGGCAGGCCCGCTCCCCCTTTCTTTATGAGGGTGTTTGAAAAGTTCGGTCGCGACGTCCATCCCCGCCCGGGCATAAATGCCAGGGCTAGGTACGACGCCGGATGAATCCGGCTTGAAGTCCCCTTCAGGGGGCGCTGTTCATAGCCCCGGCATTTATGCCCGGGCGAAGGTAGGCGAGCGCCTGCGTCCGGCCTCGAACTCCTCGTCAGCCCGACGCCCGGCGGCGTCCAGGCGTCCGGCCTGGATATCCGCCTCGATTTGGCGGTCCCACTGGTCGGCCAGGAACTCCTCCATCCACCGCGAGAAGCGGCCGAGCTCCTCGGCAGGGAGTTGGGCGACCGCGGACTGGAGCTCTTCGACGCTCATACGGTCTGATCCTACCCCTAGGGAGTCCGTCTCGACAAGTTTCTTTGCTACATTGGCCGCATGACGGACCTCGCTGCGCCTGCGACTGACCTCTTCCTCTCCCTCACGCCCGAGAAGGTGCTGGCGGCCGTCGAGGCCGGCGGCCTCAAGTGCAATCCCGTCTGCTATCCCCTCAACTCGTTCGAGAACCGGGTCTACGAGGTGGAGCTCGCGGACCGCTCGCGGGTGGTGGCGAAGTTTTACCGGCCGGGACGGTGGAGCGAGGAGCAAATCCTGGAAGAGCACCAGTTCCTCGCCGACCTCGCCGCGGAGGAGATCCCCGTCTGCACGGTGCGGCCCTTTCCGGGCGGCGGCACTCTGCGCCGGATGGCAGGTATTTTCTACAGCCTCTCCGACCGCCGGGGCGGGCGCGCGCCCGACGAGCTGAGCGACGAGACCGCCCGCCGGCTGGGCATGCTCGTGGGGCGGATGCACAACGTCGCCGTGCGGCGGCCGGCGCCGCACCGGCTGCGGCTCGACGCCGAGACGTACGTGCGCGAGGCGGTGGCCTGGCTCGAGGACCACGACACCCTGCCGCCCTACCTGCGGGATCGCTACTTCGACACCGCTCTTGCCATCGGGGAGATCGCCGACCGGCGGCTGGAGGGGGTGGCCGTCCACCGTCTCCACGGCGACCTCCACCTGGGCAACGTCCTCTTCCGCGACGGGCTGCTGCACGTGCTGGACTTCGACGACATGGTGATCGGTCCCGCCGTGCAGGACCTCTGGCTGGCGCTCCCCGGGCGCGACGCGGCGGCGCTCGCCCAGCGGCAGATCTTCCTCGAAGGGTACGAGAGGTTCCGGGAGTTCGACCGCTCGACGCTTGCGCTGGTCGAGCCGGTGCGGGCCCTGCGCATCGTCCACTATGCCGCCTGGCTCGCCCGCCGCTGGCACGATCCGGCGTTCCCCGCGGCCTGGCCGCATTTCGGCACTCCCGACTACTGGCAACGGGAGACCGAGGATCTGGAGGAGCAGCTTGCGGTGCTCCGCGGCGAAGCGACTCCCGAGGAGGCCGAGCTCCGGGCCACCGAGGAGAGCTTGAAAGAGGAGGAGGTCCCGCTGACCAACAAGGACTTCTTCTGGGATTGGGAGGGGTGAGGGGAGGTAGGCGGCATACGCGCTGACTTTGCTTCGTGTAGGGGCGGGTCTGGAGGGTCGGGAGGGG
>JBAPYB010000597.1:0-42643 GCA_049284515.1 Thermoanaerobaculia bacterium | reverse complement strand
GTCGGGCGGCGGTGCGGCGGCGGCCGCTCCCGTCGAGGAGAAGACTGAGTTCGACGTGATCCTGAAGGCGGCCGGCGACAAGAAGATCAACGTCATCAAGGCGGTGCGCGAGGTCACGAGCCTCGGCCTCAAGGAGGCCAAGGACCTCGTCGAGTCCGCTCCCGCCACGGTCAAGGAAGGCGTCTCCAAGGACGAAGCCGAGGCGGTCAAGAAAAAGTTCGAAGAGGCCGGGGCCACCATCGAGATCAAGTGAGCGCCGGCAACGAGGAACAACGCCACGCGCTCGGCTCGACGGGACCTGCTCGCAGGTCGACGAGAACCACCAGTCGCCGGACCAGGGCCGGCCCCGGGCATAAACCGGGGCTCGGACCTGTTCTGGACATTGTTCACCATGCCCGGTGACCTTCCGCGGGGAGAGCGGGGGGCCGGGCATGGTGTCTCCTGCTTCCGGAACAGGAGCTTAAGGCCCCCCACGGTATCGGTTGCCCAGTAGATCTACCAAGGCATCGAGGAGACATCAAGATCCCTATGGATACGTTCCCCACTCCGCAGATTCCAACGCGCAACGGCCATCGGAAGGACTTCTCCCGAATCAGGACGTCGCTGCCCATCCCCAACCTGATCGACGTTCAGCGGCGCAGCTATGAGCGCTTCCTGCAGATGAACCTGCTGCCCGAGGAGCGGGCGAACCAGGGCCTGCAGTCCGTTTTCACCGGCATCTTCCCGTTCTCCGACTTCCGCGAGACCTGCTCGCTCGACTTCGTCAAGTACTCGATCGGCGACTGGCAGTGCAAGTGCGGCGAGCTCAAGGGCCTCGAGTACCTCCGCATGACCTGCACCAACTGCGGCGCCAAGATCATGACGGACCATCCGCACGAGGAGACGGTGACCTGCACCGAGTGCGGTTTCGTGAACAAGAACCGGGTGACGAAGTGCGACATCTGCGGCAATCCGGTGGACCTCCAGCTCAAGTATTCCATCTCCGACTGCCAGGAGAGGGGGATGACCTTCGCCGTGCCGCTCAAGGTCACCTTCCGCCTCTTCGTCTACGATCGCGATCCGGAGACCGGCACGCGCATGATGCGCGACGCCAAGGAGGAGGAGGTCTACTTCGGCGACATTCCCCTGATGACGGACAACGGCACCTTCATCATCAACGGCACCGAGCGCGTCATCGTCTCCCAGCTCCACAGGAGCCCCGGCGTCTTCTTCACCAAGGAGGGGCCGCGCTCCTTCCTGTCGAAGATCATTCCGTACCGCGGCTCGTGGGTGGAGTTCGAGTACGACCAGAAGGACGTGCTGTCGGTGCGCATCGACCGCAAGCGGAAGTTCCACGGCACGGTGTTCCTGCGCGCCCTGGGCCTCGAATCCGACGAGTCGATCCTGCGCCAGTTCTACACCCCGGTGGGCCTCACCTCCGAGGGCGGCGGCAAGTTCAACCTGCACGTCTCCCCCAAGGTCCTGGAGCCCGAGCGGCTGAAGGACCGGCAGAGCCGCGGCCGGCGCGAGGCGTACCCGGTCTTCGCCGGCATCACGCTGTCCAAGGAGCAGATCGGCAAGCTCGACACCGGCCAGACCCTGGCCTTCGAGGTCGCTCAGGAGGACCTGGAGCGCGCCTTCTTCATCGCCGACGTCGTCGACCTCGACACCGGCGAGGTGCTGTTCGAGGCCAACGAGCTGGTGCCCGAGGACATCGAGGAGCGGCTCGACGGCCGCAGCTCGACCCCGGTGCAGGTCTTCTTTCCGGACTGGGAGCTGGTGGGCGCGACGCTCTCCAACACCCTGGCCAAGGACACCACCCGCAACTCCAAGGAGGCGCTGATCGAGATCTACCGGCGCATGCGCCCGGGCGATCCGCCGACCCTGGAGAGCGCGCGGTCGCTCTTCTACGGCATGTTCTTCGACGCCAAGCGCTACGACTTCTCGCGCGTCGGCCGCTTCAAGTTCAACATCAAGCTCGATACCGAGGTGCCGGTCGACCAGAAGACCCTGTCGGCGGACGACTTCTTCCGCGTCATCGAGTACCTGCTGCGGCTGCAGAAGGACGTCGGCCGCGTCGACGACATCGACAACCTCGGCAACCGCCGCGTGCGCGCCGTCGGCGAGCTGCTGGAGAACCAGTTCCGCATCGGCCTCGTGCGCATGGAGCGGGCGATCAAGGAGAAGATGTCCGTCCACCAGGATATCGACTCGGCGATGCCCCACGACCTGATCAACTCCAAGCCGGTCATCGCGGCGATCAAGGAGTTCTTCGGCTCGTCGCAGCTCTCGCAGTTCATGGACCAGACCAACCCGCTCTCCGAGGTCACCCACAAGCGGCGCCTCTCGGCCCTCGGACCGGGCGGCCTCTCCCGCGAACGGGCGGGCTTCGAGGTGCGCGACGTGCACGCCACGCACTATGGCCGTATCTGCCCGATCGAGACGCCGGAAGGGCCGAACATCGGCCTCATCTCGTCGCTCGCGACGTATGCCCGCATCAACGACTACGGCTTCATCGAGAGCCCCTACAAGAAGGTGGAGGCCGGGCGGGTTCTCGACCACTTCCGGGTGCTCAAGGTGGGCGACGGCGCCCTGCGCCTCGGCCAGATCGTCACCGGCGACGAGCTCGCGGCGGAGAACGCGCGTCTGGAGAAGGCCGGCAAGCGGCTGGTCGACGCCGAGCCCCACGCCTTCTACCTTTCGGCCTGGGAGGAGGAGAAGTACATCATCGCCCAGGCCAACTCCCGCCTCGACGAGAACGGCGTCTTCGTCAGCGACCGGGTGACCTCGCGCGCCGGCGGCGACTTCATCACGCCGGAGCGCGACCGCATCGACTACATGGACATCAGCCCCAAGCAGCTCGTGTCGGTGGCGGCGGCGCTCATTCCGTTCCTCGAGAACGACGACGCCAACCGCGCCCTCATGGGCTCGAACATGCAGCGCCAGGCCGTGCCGCTGCTGCGCTCCGACTCGCCCATCGTCGGCACCGGCCTCGAAGGCATCGTGGCCCAGGACTCCGGGGCGGTGGTGCTCACCAAGCGCGGCGGCATCGTCGACTCGGTGGATGCCGAGCGCATCATCGTGCGCGTCGAGGGCGAGGACCTCGACACCGGCGAGACCAAGGACTTCGGCGCCGACATCTACCAGCTCATCAAGTTCCGCCGCTCCAACCAGAACACCTGCATCACCCAGAAGCCCATCGTCGCCGAGGGGCAGCGGGTGAAGAAGGGGGACGTGCTGGCCGACGGCCCCTGCACCGAGCTCGGCGAGCTGGCCCTCGGCCGCAACGTGCTGGTGGCCTTCATGCCCTGGCGCGGCTACAACTTCGAGGACGCCATCCTGATCTCCGAGAAGCTGGTGCGGGAGGACTACTACACCTCCATCCACATCGAGGAGTTCGAGATCGAGGCCCGCGACACCAAATTAGGTCCGGAAGAGATCACCCGCGACATCCCCAACGTCTCGGAGTCGGCCCTGAAAGACCTCGACGAGAGCGGCATCGTCCGCATCGGCGCCACGGTCAAGGCCGGCGACATCCTGGTCGGCAAGGTGACGCCCAAGGGCGAGACCCAGCTCACCCCCGAGGAGAAGCTGCTGAGGGCCATCTTCGGCGAGAAGGCGGGCGACGTCCGCGACGCCAGCCTCAAGGTGCCGCCGGGCATCGAGGGCACCATCGTCGACGTCAAGATCTTCTCCCGCAAGGGCGTCGAGAAGGACGTGCGGGCCAAGGAGATCGAGCTCTACGAGATCGGCCGGCTGGAGAAGAACATCAAGGACGAGGTGCGCATCCTCACCGAGGAGCGCAACAAGAAGGTGAGCGACCTGCTGGTCGGCAAGAAGGTCACGGCCGCCGTCAAGTCGCGCACCGGCCAGGAGCTGCTCAAGACGGGCGAGCCGATCACGCTCGCCGTGCTCGAGCGGCTCACCCGGCAGGAGATCCTCCGCCTGCCGCTCGACGAGCGGCGGCTGATCGATGCCGTGGAGATCGTCTACAAGAAGACGGACTCGCACATCGAGGTCCTGCACCGGGTCAACGAGGAGCGCATCGGGCTCCTCCAGAAGGGCGACGAGCTGCCGCCGGGCGTCATCAAGCTGGTCAAGGTGTACGTGGCCATGAAGCGCAAGCTGCAGGTGGGCGACAAGATGGCCGGCCGCCACGGCAACAAGGGCGTCATCTCCCGCATCCTGCCGGAGGAGGACCTGCCCTACATGCCCGACGGCACGCCCGTCGAGATCGTGCTCAATCCGCTGGGCGTGCCCAGCCGCATGAACGTCGGCCAGATCCTGGAGACCCACCTCGGGTGGGCCGGCCGGGTGCTCGGCCTGAAGTTCGCGACGCCGGTGTTCGACGGCGCCCGCGAGACCGACATCAAGGACCTGCTCAAGGAGGCGGAGCTGCCGTCGTCCGGCAAGACGCCGCTCTTCGACGGCATGACCGGCGAGGAGTTCGAGCAGAAGGTGACGGTGGGCTACATCTACATGCTCAAGCTTTCGCACCTGGTCGACGACAAGATCCACGCCCGGTCGATCGGCCCGTACTCCCTCATCACCCAGCAGCCGCTGGGCGGCAAGGCACAGTTCGGCGGTCAGCGTTTCGGCGAGATGGAGGTCTGGGCCCTGGAGGCCTATGGCGCCGCCTACACGCTCCAGGAGCTGTTGACCGTCAAGAGCGACGATGTGGAGGGCCGGAGCAAGGTGTACGAGGCGATCGTGAAGGGGGACGTGCCGGAGCCTCCGGGCCTGCCGGAATCTTTCAACGTTCTCGTGCGCGAGCTCCAGAGCCTCTGTCTCGACGTTGAGCTCCTCAAGGTCTAAGGGAGGAAACACAGTTGCAACCATTCAGCAGCTTTGACAAGCCACAGTCGGTCAAAGATTTCAACGCGATCAAGATCTCGATCGCGTCGCCGGAGAAGATCCGCTCCTGGAGCTTCGGTGAGGTCACCAAGCCGGAGACGATCAACTACCGGACGTTCAAGCCGGAGCGCGACGGCCTTTTCTGCGCCAAGATCTTCGGTCCGATCACGGACTGGGAGTGCCTGTGCGGCAAGTACAAGCGGATGAAGCACCGCGGCGTCATCTGCGACAAGTGCGGCGTCGAGGTCACCCGTTCGCGGGTGCGCCGCGAGCGCATGGGGCACATCGAGCTCGCCTGCCCGGTCTCCCACGTCTGGTTCTTCAAGGGGCTGCCGAGCCGCATCGGCCACCTGCTGGACATCAGCCTGCGCGACCTCGAGCGCATCCTCTACTTCGAGAGCTACGTCGTCATCGATCCCGGTGAGACGGAGATCAAGGAGCGGGAGCTGCTCACCGAGGAGCGCTTCCGCGAGCTGCGCGACAAGTACTCCGAGGAGGCCTTCACCGCCAAGATGGGCGCCGAGGCCATCAAGGAGCTGCTGCAGCGCATCGACGTCGACGAGCTGGCCGAGGAGCTGCGCATCATCATGCGCACCGAGACCAGCCAGATCCGCCGGCTCAAGGCGGCCAAGCGGCTCAAGGTGGTGGACGCCTTCCGCAAGTCGGGCCACCGCCCGGAGTGGATGATCCTGGACGTCATCCCGGTCATCCCGCCGGAGCTGCGCCCCCTGGTGCCGCTCGACGGCGGCCGCTTCGCCACCAGCGACTTGAACGACCTCTACCGGCGCGTCATCAACCGCAACAACCGGTTGAAAAAGCTGCTGGAGTTGCGAGCGCCCGAGGTCATCGTGCGCAACGAGAAGCGCATGCTCCAGGAGGCCGTCGACGCCCTGTTCGACAACGGCCGCCGCGGCCGCGTGCTCAAGGGCTCGAACAACCGGCCCCTGAAGTCGCTCTCCGACACCCTCAAGGGCAAGCAGGGGCGCTTCCGCCAGAACCTGCTCGGCAAGCGCGTCGACTACTCCGGCCGCTCGGTCATCGTGGTCGGCCCGGAGCTCAAGCTCCACCAGTGCGGCCTGCCGAAGAAGATGGCGCTGGAGCTGTTCAAGCCGTTCATCTACAACCGCCTGGAGGAGAAGGGGCTGGTGGGCACCATCAAGGCCGCCAAGGAGCTGGTGGAGGCCGAGGTGGACGAGGTGTGGGACGCCCTGGAGGAGGTCATCGAGGACCATCCGGTGCTCCTCAACCGCGCGCCCACGCTGCACCGCCTGGGTATCCAGGGCTTCCAGCCGACGCTCATCGAGGGCAAGGCGATCAAGATCCACCCGCTCGTCTGCGCCGCTTTCAACGCCGACTTCGACGGCGACCAGATGGCGGTCCACGTGCCGCTGAGCCCCAAGGCGCAGATCGAGAGCAAGGTGCTGATGCTGGCGTCGAACAACATCCTGTCGCCGGCGCACGGCCGGCCGGTCGCCGTGCCGACGCAGGACCTGGTGCTCGGCGGCTACTACCTCACCCTCGGCAAGGCCGGGGCAAAAGGCGAGGGCCGGATCTTCCCGGACTTCGACACGGTGCTCTTGGCGCTCGACGGCGGCGAGGTGGAGACCCTGACGCCCATCAAGGTGCGCTACTCGGGCGCCTACATCAACCTCGACACGCAGCTCGACAAGCAGGACGTCGTGCACGCCGAGCTCGAGGAGCTGGACCGCGAGTTGATCGACACCACCGTCGGCCGGGTGATCTTCAACATGCACCTGCCGAAGGAGATCCCGTACGTCAACGGCCTGCTCAAGAAGCGCGGCCTGCAGGACCTCGTGGGCTACTGCTTCATCAAGTTGGGCAACGACGCCACGGTGCGCATGCTCGACGAGATGAAGGAGGTCTCTTTCCTCTATGCCACGCGGGCCGGCATCTCCTTCGGCGTCGACGACATGGTGGTGCCGAGCCGCAAGCCGGAGATCCTGCAGCAGGCGCGCAACGAGGTCGTCGAGATCGAGAAGCAGCGCTCGGCCGGCGTCATCACCCAGGGCGAGCGGCACAACAAGATCATCGACATCTGGCACCGCGTCACCGAGAAGGTCTCCGAGGAGATGTTCCGGGAGATGCGGGAGGTGGAGAAGGTGACGGGGGTGTTCAACCCCATCAACCTGATGGCCGACTCCGGCGCCCGCGGCTCCCGCGAGCAGGTGCGCCAGCTCGCCGGTATGCGCGGCCTCATGTCCAAGCCCTCGGGCGAGGTCATCGAGCAGCCCATCACGGCGAACTTCCGCGAGGGCCTGTCGGTGTTGCAGTACTTCATCTCGACCCACGGCGCCCGCAAGGGCCTCGCCGACACGGCGCTCAAGACGGCCGATTCCGGCTACCTGACCCGCCGCCTGGTCGACGTCGCCCAGGACGTCATCATCAACGAGCTGGACTGCGGCACGATCGACGGCATCTACGTGACGGCGATCATGGAGGGCGGCGAGATCCTCGAGCCGCTGCGCGACCGCATCGTCGGCCGCGTCAGCCAGGAGGACATCTACGATCCGATGACCGGCGATCTGATCCTCTCCGTCGGCCAGGAGATCACCGAGGCGCTGGGCAACGCCGTGCAGGCCGCGGGCATCGAGCGGGTGAAGATCCGTTCCGTGCTCACCTGCGAGACGCGGCGCGGCGTCTGCCACCTTTGCTACGGCCGCAACCTGGCCACCGGCAAGATGGTGGAGATCGGCGAGGCGGTGGGTGTCATCGCCGCGCAGTCGATCGGCGAGCCCGGCACGCAGCTCACCATGCGTACCTTCCACTACGGCGGCACGGCGTCGCGCGTCTCCGAGCAGTCGAAGCACATCGCCAAGAACCCGGGACTGGTGAAGTTCCTGAACGTCAGCACCGTCGAGAGCCGGCGCGGCTCGCTCATCGTCATCAACCGCTCGGGCAAGCTCGTCCTCACCGACGAGAAGGGCCGCGAGCGGGAGCGCTACGCGTTGACCTACGGCTCGCAGCTCCTGGTGCACGAGGGCGACAACATCCAGCCGGGCACCGAGCTGGTAACCTGGGACCCCTTCACCTCCGCCATCCTCTCCGAGATCGGCGGCAAGGTGGAGTTCCACGACATCGTCGAGGGCGAGAACGTCCGCGAGGAGACCGACAAGGTCACCGGCCTGTCGCAGAAGATCATCGTCGAGGCGTCGGCCAACGAGAAGCGCGTGCCGGCGATCCTCATCCACGGTGAAGGCGGGCGGGAGAAGCGGTACCTGCTGCCGTCGGGCTCCCACCTGGTGGTGCCGAACGGCGTCGACGTGTTCGCCGGCGACACGCTGGTCAAGATCCCGCGCGAGACCACCAAGACCAAGGACATCACCGGCGGTCTGCCCCGCGTCGTCGAGCTCTTCGAGGCCCGCAGCCCCAAGGAGCCGGCGATCATCACCGAGATCGACGGCGTCGTCCGCCTGGGCGACGTGCACAAGGGGATGCGCAAGGTCGTCGTCGAAAGCGAGCTCGGCGACAGCCGCGAGTACCTGGTGCCGCGGTCGATCCACATCAACGTGCAGGAGAGCGAGCGGGTGCGGGCCGGCGATCCCCTGATCGACGGCGCCATCAATCCGCACGACATCCTGCAGGTGCTGGGCGAGAAGGAGCTGCAGCGCTACCTGACCGACAAGATCCAGGAGGTCTACCGCTCCCAGAGCGTCGCCATCAACGACAAGCACATCGAGGTGATCGTGCGCCAGATGATGCGGTCGGTGAAGATCGAGGAGGTCGGCGACACGGAGTTCCTGATCGACGAGCAGGTGGACCGCTGGAAGTTCCAGGAGGAGAACGAGCGCGTCGTCGCCGCCGGCGGCACCCCCGCCATCGGCCGGCCGCTGCTCCTGGGCATCACCAAGGCGTCGCTCTCGACGGACAGCTTCATCTCCGCCGCGAGCTTCCAGGAGACCACCCGGGTGCTCACCGAGGCCGCCATCAGCGGCAAGGTGGACGGCCTGCGCGGCCTGAAGGAGAACGTCATCGTGGGCCGCGTCATCCCCGCCGGGACGGGCATGGACCACTACCACGACTTCCACATGGCCGAGGACTTCGTCGAATCCGAGCCGGAGACCGAGGAGGAGCTGTTCTTCGAGTTCGGCGACGAGGAGATCCGCAGCCTGCCGCAGGAAGTGCTCGAAGGCGACTAGCTCTTACGTCTCAGAGGCAACGACCCAGGGCGGCCGTGAGGCCGCCCTTTTTGTTTGCGCCCGGTGTTAAGATACAGGGACTACGAAAGGGAGTCCGCCCATGCGTATCCGTCCTCTCCCGATCCTCCTTCTTCTGCTGACGGCCCTCCCCGTCTTCGCCGACAACGTCTACCTCACCAACGGGCGGAAGTTCGAGGACGTCATGGCGGAGACCACCGGCTCGCAGGTGCGCATCCACCTGCAGGGCGGAGTGCTCGTCCTGCCGAAGAGCCAGGTGCTGCGGGTGGAGGCGGGGGATTCGAACCTGGGCGAATACCTGCGCCAGAAGGAAGCCCTGAAGAAGAGCCCGACGACCCGGGCGGCGGATTGGGTGGAGCTGGCCCGTTGGGCGCAGAGCAAGCAGCTCGACCAGGCCATGCGGGAGTCGGCGCTCGCCGCCGCGGTGCTCGATCCCCACGTCCCGGGCCTGGCTCCCATCCTGCGCGGCTTGGGCTACGTTCTGGACGAACAGTTGGACCGCTGGGTCCGCTATGACGACCTCATGCGCCGCAGGGGCTTCGTGCAGTCCAACGGCCATTGGATCTCCGCTGAGGAGTACCAGGCACGAGCTCGCGCGCAGGCCGACGAGGATGCCCGGCGCCGCGCCGAGCGCCGGGAGCGGGCCAGCGAGGCCCGGGAAGAGCGGCTGGCCATGCTGACCGAGCTCGCCCTGACCCGCGAGCTGACTCAGCCTCAGGGTCCGCCGCTCTACCCTGGGCCCTATGCTCCCTGGGGCGCCTCGGTCATCCTGCTCCCCGGCTTCGTGGCCTCGCCGCCGGGCCACCATGAACGGCGGACTCCGGATCTGTTCCACCTCGAGCCCGACTTCGGCTCCGGCGATCTCATCCGGGTTCCTGGCAGCCTGATTCCGGGGCGCGTGCCAGGCTCGCGCCGCTAGACCTATGGACGCCATCGAGGTCGAAGACCTCCGCAAAACCTATGCGGGTGGAGTGGAGGCCGTGCGCGGCGTCTCCTTCTCCGTCCATCCTGGAGAGGTGTTCGCGCTCCTCGGACCCAATGGCGCGGGCAAGTCCACCACCGTCCGCATCCTCACCACGCTGTCGGCGCCCACCGGGGGCCGGGCGCGGGTCGCTGGGTTCGACGTCGTGTCGCAGCCGCGCGAGGTGCGGCGGCGCATCGGCTCCGTGGCCCAGACCTCCGGAGTGGACGTCACCGCCACCGGCCGCGAGAACCTCACCCTCCAGGGGCAGCTCTTCCGCCTGTCGGGGGCTGCGCTGCGTGGCCGGGTCGGGGAGCTGCTCGATCTCTTCGAACTGGGGACCGCCGCGGACCGGCCGGCCCTCACCTACTCCGGCGGCATGCGGCGCCGTCTCGACGTGGCCATGGGATTGATCCACCGTCCCGAGGTGCTGTTCCTGGACGAGCCGACCACCGGCCTCGACCCGGAGAGCCGGTCGGTGATGTGGAAAGAGGTCCGCCGCCTGGCGGAGGGAGGGCTGACGTTGCTCCTCACCACCCACTACCTGGAGGAGGCGGATCAGCTCGCCCAACGCCTCGCCATCGTCGACGGCGGCCGGATCGTGGCCACCGGGACTCCGGACGAGCTCAAGGGGCGGCTGCGGGGCGACGTGGTGTCGGTGGAGCTTGCCAACCGCGGCCGCACGGCCGAAGCCGAGGCGGTGCTCCGAGCCCAGGACGAGGTGGCGAGCGTGATGGTGGACGGCAGCCGCCTCTACGCGCAGGTGGGCCACGGCGCCCGTGCCGTGCCCGCCCTGCTGGCCGTTCTGGAAAAAGCCGGTCTCGACGTGGCGCAGGTCTCTCTGTCCCGCCCTTCCCTGGAAGACGTCTACCTGACCGCCACCGGCCACGCCTATCGAGAAAAGGGCGAGCCGGCGGTCGTTTGACTCCATCCAGGCTCTCGATCATGGAATTCCTGCGAGACACCTGGCACCTGTTTGGGCGGCTGCTTCGGGCCACGATGCGGATGCCCGTATTCGTCATCATCTCCATCGTCCAGCCCATCCTCTGGGTGCTGCTCTTCGGCCAGCTCTTCAAGTCGGTGACGACGATCCCCGGTTTCGAGAGCCATGCTCAGGCGCAAGCGGTTCAAACGCACCTGAGGCTGTCCTACGTCCAGTTCCTGGCGCCCGGAATTTCCATCATGACGGCGCTCTTCGGCGCCGCCTACTCAGGGATGGGCCTCCTCAACGACATCGACCGCGGCGTGCTCGACCGTTTCCTCGCGACGCCGGTCTCTCGCGGCGCCTTGATCGCCGGCCGTATCCTCCACGCCGCCGTCCAGGTGATCGTGCAGGCCACCATCATCCTCGTCGTCGCCCGGCTCCTGGGCGCCCGGCCTCTGGGCGGCGTGCCGGGCATCCTGATGGTGTTCCTGGCCGCGGCTCTCCTCGGCGCCGCCTTTGCGTCGTTCTCGAATGCCCTGGCGCTTCTCGCCCGCCGCCAGGAGCTCGTGATCGCGGTGATGAACTTCGTCGTGCTGCCGGCGACGTTCCTCTCCAGCATGATCATGTCGCGCGACCTCATGCCGCAGTGGATTCGCGGCGTCTCCCGCTTCAATCCGGTCAACTGGGCGGTCACGGTCGCCCGCGCCGGTTTCCAGGGAGAGGCCTCGCCCGAGGCCGCGATCTACCTGGCTCTGCTGGCGGTTTTTGCCCTCCTCTGCGGCGTCCTGGCGACCTTGTCCTTCAAGCGGTACCGAAAGACGATGTAGGAACGTGCCCGCTTCCGATCCCACGATCCCCGACCCTGGTCCTTCCGACGCGGAATCCAGGCGTCTCCAGGAGGACTCCCGGCGGCAGGCCGACTGGAAGCGCTGGGGCACCTACCTCCCCGAGCGGCAGTGGGGGACGGTGCGGGAGGACTACTCGGCAGGCGGCACGGCCTGGGACTACCTGCCTCACGACCACGCCCGCAGCCGGGCCTACCGCTGGGGCGAGGACGGCCTGCTGGGGCTCTGCGACCGCCAGTGCCGCATGTGCTTCGCCGTCGCCTTGTGGAACGGCCGCGATCCCATCCTCAAGGAGCGCCTCTTCGGCCTTGCCGGTCCCGAGGGGAACCACGGCGAGGACGTCAAGGAGTGCTACTTCTACCTCGACGCGACGCCCACCGGCTGCTACGCCAAGGCCCTCTACAAGTATCCGCAGGCCCCATTCCCCTACGCCTGGCTGGTGGAAGAGAACCGCCGGCGCGGCAAGGGCGACCCCGAGTTCGAGATCCTCGACACCGGGATCTTCGACGACAACCGCTACTTCGACGTCTTCGTGGAGTACGCCAAGGCCGGCCCGAACGACCTCCTGATCCGCCTCACGGCCGCCAATCGCGGACCCGAAGCGGCGACGCTCCACCTCCTGCCAATGCTATGGCTGCGCAACTCCTGGAGCTGGGGACGGGAGGGGGAAGGATACTGGCCGAAGGGCTCCATCGTTCGCGACGACCGGAAAAGTGGGAACGCCGACCGCGCCGTGATCGCCGATCATCCCGGTCTCGGACAGTTCCGGTTGCAGGGCGACGAGCCGCCGGCCGAGATCCTGTTCACGGACAACGAGACCAACGTTCAGCGGCTGTTCGGCACCGCCAACCCGTCGCCCTACGTCAAGGACGCCTTTCACCGCTACTTGATCGCGGGAGAGAAGGACGCCGTCAATCCAGCCGGAACGGGGACGAAATCCGCCTTCCTCTACCAGCGCGACGTGCCGGCCGGCGGCGAGGCCGTGCTGCGGCTGCGGCTCTCGCTCGCGTCGGAGCCGCCCGCCGAGGCCTTTGGTTCAGGCTTCGACGGCCTGTTTGCCGAACGCCTCCGCGAAACGGACGAGTATTACGCGCAATTCATTCCGCCGGGGGCCACAGAGGACGGCATCCGCGTGGCGCGCCAGGCCGCCGCCGGCCTCTTGTGGACCCGCCAGTACTATTACTATGTCGTGAAGGACTGGCTCGACGGTGATCCCGGACAGCCGCCGCCTCCGGAGGGCCACCGGCAGTCGCGAAACACCGGCTGGACGCACCTCCACAGCCGCGACGTCATTTCCATGCCCGACAAATGGGAGTACCCGTGGTGGGCCGCCTGGGACCTCGCCTTCCACATGCTGCCGTTCGCCAGGATCGATCCGGAGTTCGCCAAGGATCAGCTCATCCTCATGCTGCGCGAGTGGTACATGCACCCGAACGGCCAGATTCCGGCCTACGAGTGGGCCTTCTCGGACGTCAATCCGCCGGTCCATGCCTGGGCCGTGTGGCGGGTCTACAAGATGTCGGCGCCCCGCGGCCAGAGGGACCGGCTGTTCCTGGAGCGGGCGTTCCAGAAGCTGCTGCTGACCTTCACCTGGTGGGTGAACCGCAAGGACGCCGAGGGCAACAACCTCTTCGGCGGCGGCTTCCTGGGGCTGGACAACATCGGCGTCTTCGACCGTTCCCAGCCCCTGCCCGGCGGCGCCACCCTGGAGCAGGCCGACGGCACGGCGTGGATGGCCTTCTTCTGCATCACCATGCTGGCCATGGCCCTGGAGCTGGCGCGCAAGGACCCTGCCTACGAGGACGTGGCCTCCAAATTCTTCGAGCACTTCGTGGCCATCAGCGACGCCATCAACACCCTGGGGGGCACGGGGCTGTGGGATGAAAACGACGGCTACTACTACGACCAGATGCTCCTCAACGGCCAGCGTCTGCCGCTGCGCATCCGCTCGATGGTCGGCGTCATCCCGCTGTTCGCGGTCTCGGCCCTGACCGAGGAGGTGGTGTTCCGCCGCCTGCCCGGTTTCGCCAAGCGGATGCGCTGGTTCCTGCGCAACCGTCAAGACCTGGCCCGCAACATCTCCCTGGTGGAATCGCCCCAGCGGCCGGGCGATACCATTTTCCTATTGGCCATTCCGTCCCGCGAACGCCTGCTGCGGGTGTTGCGCTTCGTCCTGGACGAGAACGAGCTCCTCTCCCGCTATGGCGTCCGCTCGCTGTCGAAGGTCCATCGCGATCATCCGTACGAGCTGTGGATCGACGGCGAGGTCCACCGGGTCGAGTACGTGCCTGGAGAGTCGCAGACCGGGCTCTTCGGGGGCAACTCGAACTGGCGGGGTCCCGTCTGGTTCCCCCTCAACTACCTGCTGATCGAGGCGCTGGAGCGGTACCATCACTTCTACCACGACACGCTGAAAGTGGAGTGCCCCACGGGCTCGGGCGTTCTGATGACGCTCCAGGAAGTGGCGACCGAGCTGCGCCGCCGCCTCGCCCGCCTCTTCCTCGCCCGTCGCGACGGCAGCCGCGCCTGCCACGGCGGCGACCGCCGTTTTGCCGAGGATCCCCACTGGAAGGACCTCCTCCTCTTCCACGAGTACTTCCACGGCGACACCGGCAAGGGACTGGGGGCGGATCACCAGACGGGGTGGACCTCGCTGGCCGTGTTGATCATGAATGATCTGGCGCGGGCGCAGTAGCTGGACGAGCCGCGGGACAGCTATGAAGCACGACCAGCTGACAACGAGTAGAACCGCTTAGCTTGACGCCCAGGGTGACCGAGACCATACTCATGCCTATGAGTATGACCAAGCGCCTCCAGATTCCCGTCAGCGAGCAGGAGTGCTCACACTTTCAGGCCGCCGCGCGCCGATCGCGCCTTCCACTCGCCGAATGGGCGCGACGTCAACTCCGAGAGAAGGCCGACGAGGCATTGGGCGGGGGAGCAACTCTCGGTCCCCGCGAAGCCTTGGAGGTGCTGAAGGCGCTCAACGCCCCGGTCGGGCCCGTGGCGACTATGATCGAGGAATCCGTCGCCGGGCGCTACTCGTGATCCTGATCGATGCCAACATCTTCATGTATGCGGCCGGCAAGGAGAGTCCCCAGAGGCTGCCCTGCCAGAGATTCCTCGAGCGGATCGTCGAAGGTCGAGGGCCTTCGGCCTGTACCGACACCGAAGTCTTGCAAGAGATTCTGCACCGCTACTGGAACTTGAAGGTCCCTGAGGTTGGATTCCAGATTTTCGATGCCGTGACCCATCTCGGAATTCCAATCCTCGCCGTCACGGACCGGGCTATGGCGGAAGCGCGCAGGCTTCTTGAGGATCATCCGATCCTGTCCACCCGCGACTGTGTTCACTTAGGCGTAATGCTGGAGCATGGGATCGAAGAGGTGTTCTCGTATGACGGTGGCTTCTCGGAGGTTTCCTGGGTCAAGCGGTACGAATCGTGAAGCCTTTCCGAGGATTGTCCACCGATAAGGATCGCACGCCATGAAAGCCAAGTTCTTGATTGCCTTGCTGTTGATGAGCGCGGTCCTGCTCGCCGAGCAGGCGCCGCCCAATGAGCCGCAATATACCAAGGAGGGGCAGCTCATAAAGCCGGAGAATTATCGGGAATGGATCTATCTCAGCTCGGGGCTGGGAATGACCTACGGCACGCCGAGCGCAAACCAAGAGGAACCGGACTTCGACAACGTCTTCGTCACGCCCCAGGCCTACAAGTCCTTCCTTGCCACCGGCACCTGGCCCGACAAGGCGATGATGGCGCTCGAAGTTCGCTTCTCGGCGAGCAAGGGATCGATCAACAAGGCTGGGCGTTTCCAGGAGAAATTGGCCGGGCTCGAGATACACCTGAAAGATGAAGTCCGCTTCCCAGCCACCAAGTGGGCATTCTTCGGTTTCAACGGCCCCGAGACGACCGCCAAGCCTCTGGCGGCCGACTCGGTCTGTCAGAAGTGCCATGTCCAGAACGGCGCCGTCGACGAGACGTTCGTGCAGTTTTATCCAACCTTGATCCCGGTGGCCAAGGCGAGGGGCACGTTCAAGGTGGAGGTGGAGAAGTAGAGTTCACCCCAGGCTGTAGCTTTTAGCCCTGAAGGGGCGGCAGCGTAAAGCCTGGGGCGCAAGCCCCAGGAATAGGTTCCCCGACGCCTAAAGCCCTGAAGGGGCGACAGCGGTCTGTGCCGAGTTCTTAGGGCCTCTCACGAAAATAACCTAGGAAACCGCTCGCGCTCCACCGCGGACGTGCAGAGGTCGTAATAGAGACATTGGCCAATCCACCACCCTCTGCTCTCGAAGACAACGACTCGTAGGGCGGGGAGTGCGAGGAGCCCTGTACGCATGCTAGAATTCTAGCATGCCGAGTGTCAGCCGATCAACGAAGCTTGGGCACAGTGGTGAGCCTGGAAAAATTGCCCAACGCCATCTAGTCTACATTGCCGCCTCGCCGCGGCCGCACTATTGGCTCACACCCGTCGCTCCACGAGCGAACGGCGATAGTGTCTTGGGCGTCGCAGATCTAGACTTTAAGGCGGATTCTTTCGGGGTTGAGTCACTGGAGCTGAGCCGAAACCTCTGCCACGCCACGCTGAAAGTCGGGCGGGAGCCATGACCCCCAGGAAGTGGCGACAGAGTTGTGCCGGCTCGCCATCCTCTTCCTGGCCCCGCCGCGAGGGCTGCCAAGCCTGCCATGGTGCCGACCGCCGCTTCGCCGAAGACCTCTAACATTTAGCTGCCAATGAGGAAGCAGATGCCATTATCCGACCAAGTTGCTCTAAGTTTTCTGGCTCTAAAGCCGCAAGACTTTGCCTTCTCCGTATATCGCCTGGAGATAGATAGCGAAGATCAATCAGTTCCAGGAACGAGATTCTTGCCCAAAGACATCTTGCCTGAGGGCTCTTCTAAAGGAGGAGAATTTATACGCTATACTGTTAGCCTAAAGCCTCAAGAACATTTTGAAAAAATCAAGATCAACGCCTGGACTAATCCCGGCCTGACGACAGAAGTGCTTCACCAAGCTCTCACATCTCGTGCCAAATTAACTGACCTTGCAGCAAATGTTGAGCTTCCTGATAAGGGCTTCATTCGAGAGGTAGCATTTGTCCTTAACCGTCATCATGATGCACGCGAGGTCATGTGGTTGCGGGCCTATGATCTTCGAGTGTTGGGGCGTTTCGGTTTTCTGTGCAATTTTGCGCTTCGTGTGCCATTTGAATCGTCATTAACAGCCAAGGATCGCCTTGAGCTCAGTCTCACTCATAAAAACGGCCGCATGAACGCCGATTTCTTTCTTGATCAGTATCAAAAAGTCGGCGACTTTCTTCGTCTCTATTTTGCTTCTATCCAACGATTAGAGCTGCACGATGGTACAGAGTTAGACCTCGACGATAAGCTTTCTGTTATACCTTCCTTTACACTGTCTACTCGGACATATATATTCGGAAACAGGCGCGAGGGGAAGAATCAATTTTTTGGCCTTCGTGACTTTTCTCCGTTTCAATCCGCTGAGCCTGATGCTAGATTAGTCTTTGTTTTTCAGGAAGCTGACCGCCTGAAGTCGCAAGATCTTTTCCGTGCGCTTCGGGGTGGAACTTACTCTACGTTCCCCGGTATGGAGAAAATGTTTCGTACTTCTATTGGCAAGCACAATGTTGCCGGTATCGAGGTGGCCGACTTTGGTTGCCAGGAGCTTGAACGAGTGTGTGTAACCCTGAAGGAAAGATATCCAAAGGAACGGGTCCTTCCTGTCGCACTCGTTCCTATGTCGAAGCACTCGACCGATGAAGAAACGAAGAATTACTACAGCGCGAAGCACGTTTTCCTGAGTCATGGACTTGCTTGTCAGTTTGTGGATCGCAAGCGTCTTGATGATCGTAATGCCTTGAAGTGGTCCATATCCAACATTGCTTTGGGTCTATTTGCCAAGATGGGAGGAGTGCCATGGAAAATCAAACCATCTACAGAGAAGTGTTTGATTGTCGGTATAGGTCAGGCACATAGTATCGTCGAAGACAAAATAGAAAAGTATGTAGCCTATTCCGTGCTTACCGACTCTTCGGGAATCTATGAAACGATAAGGGTGTTAGGGAATTCCACAAATCGGCGCGAATATCTCGAGAGCTTAAAGACCAATCTCGGCCGCGTTTTACTGTCGCATAAAAATGAATATAATTCGTTTGTCTTGCACGTGACTTTCAGGATGAAGAATGAAGAGATCGACGCTATTCATTCTCTTCTAGAGGAGCTGAAAGAGAAAGACGATGTCGGCTGTGAGTTTGTAGCGATTAAGCTGAATGATCATAATTCATATTTTGGCTTCTCGACTGAGCACAATAGCCTAGTACCTTACGAGGGAACAGTGGCGCGGCTATCAAAGAAGGATTTCCTAATGTGGTTCTCTGGTGTGGGCTTGGCCGACTCTAAAGCGCCTAAGAATCCAGAGCGACCCGTTCAGCTTCATATCCTGTACCCGGACAGACCACTAACCGATGCCGAACTAAAACGGCTACTGCAGGATGCCATGAACATTGCGGGAGCCAACTGGCGGGGCTTCAATGCGAAGTCGATGCCTATCTCGGTCTACTACGCAAGATTGATCGCTGATTATTATGCTCACTTCCGGCAATTGAATCTCCCCGAGGTGGACATGGACAACCTGCCCCCGTGGTTCTTATGAATACCACTACTCGAACCTTCAAAAAAGATGAGGTTTTGGTCTTGCTCGGTGCTGGCGCATCGGTCGATGCAGGCATCCCTCACTCCGCAGCAATGGTGCGGGAAATCGAGACGGCTCTGGACAACGAGTGGAGGCAGTTTAAGGATCTCTACAACTATGTGCGAAGCGCAATCTTTTACGCTGACGGCATTAGGGGGACCTACGCTAATGATGTCTCTTACAACATTGAGCGCCTCGTTGCCTCCTTGGACGAACTCTCACGCCGGGAGGAGCACCCACTCTATCCGTTTATAGGAGCTTGGAATCCAAGGCTCGCGCAAGTTGCGGGGACAGATTTCCGTAACGTGTCCGAGTTTAAGATCAAGATCATAGAGAAACTGCGACACGAATGGCTTGAGATGTCAAACTATGAGAAGGCGGACTATTTTGGAGGATTAATTAAATTTCAGAGAGAGCTCAATTACCCTTTACGGGTGTTCACTTTGAACTATGACTTATGCGTAGAGAAGGCTTATCAGGCCGAATATAAGGATCTCCCTGAACGTGGTTTTGATAAGGATCGATTCTGGAGTCACGAATTGCTGGAAGAGGCTAGGCCAGCCGAAAAGAGTCTTTTCTTGTATAAGTTGCATGGCTCTATTGATTGGTTGCGTGATCCTTCTAGCGCCAAGTTAACCTTCAGCGACAGTACGTCCAAGATTAGGGCTGACGAGGGAGAATTGATCTTCGGTACAACTTACAAGCTTCAATACGTGGATCCTTTTCTATTCCTTGTTTACCAACTTCGCCGGCTGTCGCTTGAGGCCAAACTTCTGCTTGTCGTCGGCTACGGGTTCGCGGACGAACACATCAATGGCATTTTGCAACAGGCCTTACGTGGAGGACAAGATAAGCGTTTAGTCGCTGTTACTTGGCCTGGAGAGAGCCTAAAGGATGGCGAACGGGATAAGTATAAAAGCCGCTTTCGCTCCTTTGTAGCGAAGCAGCTTCGGCTAGAGAATGAACAGGATGAGCGGCTTGTTGTTCATGTTAATACTGCGCGGATATTCTTAGGAGAGGAATTATCGTTGGTTTCAATGGCTAATCATTTTCCGGAAGAGGAATCTCTCTTTGAGGAGGTGCGCTCTGAGTGATGGGGAGGAACTGTTATTTCGACCTCTCTTGACCCGCCGCCCTTTCAGGGCTGGATCACCCTTGGTATTACCTATTCCGGGGGTGCCGCTTCGCTTTGCCTCCGGCTACATGCCTGAGCCTCTTCGGGGCAACAGGATTATTGGTATCATGGCCTACGGAGACTGACACATGATCACGAACCATATACTAGAAGATAAGTGGCGAGTTCAGAAGGAATTGGACGAACAGGCTGGCCATGATCCCGGTAACTACATTGCGCTTGCTCACCAAGGGGCGGTGGAGGCAGAAGAGCGCTATGGAATTCGATTCCGGTATGTTGAAACGGACGCAAGTTCCCGCGAAGAGCCGCCGCAGCAATACGCGCCACGAAGGGGCTCAGGCATGTAGCCCGGGGTCAGAGCGCCGAAGGCGCGGCGACCCCGGGGGAATAGCCCACAATGTCCCTAGCCACGAAGGGGCGACGGCAGCTTTCTTGCGAGGGAACTGCCGCCGCCCTTTCTGGGCTGGATCACCAGGTATTGCCCATTCCGGGGACGCCGCTTCGCTTTGCCCCCGGCTACATGCCTGAGCCCCTTCGGGGCATAAGACTGGAGATACCGCGGCCAAGCCGCTCGGTTCAGTCTTTCAGGTCTTCCAGCCGCATCTTGAAGTAGATGAATGCTTCCATGTCGAGGTGTGCCTGGATGAGCTCCCGCTGTGCTCTGGTACTCGCATCGAATTTGTCGAGGATATTCTCCCGGAGGCGATAGTAGGGGCCCAAAGGCTTCGCGGAGCCGGGCTCGCCCTCCTCCTCCGCCTTTCTCTGGAAGTCCATCCAGATGGAGGACAGGGCCTCGAGGACGACGTCGGTGAGGCGCAGGTCCAAGGCCTTGCAGATCGCCTTGACGTGTTTGGACCGCATCGGACTCTGCCCAAGCTCGATCCGGCGCAAGGTGGCGTCGTTGACGTCGAGCGTATCGGCGAGCGCCACCTGGCTGAGGCCTTTCTCTTTGCGGGCTCGCAAAAGGACCCTGCCGAGGTAGGGGCCGAAGAAGTTTCCGTAATCGTCGAACGACTCGGGAGTCATCATCAACGAGCATGGTAAAAAGGCGGCCTCCAGGGGTCAATGGCGGAGGAAAGGGTCCGCTCCTGATCGATTGCAAGGAAGAATTGAGCGGTCCGCAAATTCTTTGCGTATCCATGACATCGGACCGCTGGGAATGGCGGGAATCGCTCACCTCATCCGCAGAGTCTCACATTCCGAAGAAAATATCCCTCAGGCCGATGGAATGATGTTGTGTCGCGAGACCGAGGTCTGTTTCTGCGGAGCTAAGACGGCGGAAAGACGCAACGAGGGATCACTATTCTACGCGCGTAGGCGGCAGGTGTTTTCGGGCAGCCTACGGAGTCTTCAGGCTCTTGACCACCTCCCGAGGCTCCCCCGTAGCGCCCGAGGTCTGCTGGCGGAACACGGCCTCGTCCTTTGTGATGCGCACGACCTCGCCGTCGAAGAGCCGGTCCCCTTCTTTCAAGAGATAGGACTTCTTCCCCCTCTGATCTGACACCTGGGCGACGTATCCCTTGGAGGTCCGGAAGATCCCGTGCAGCTCGAGATCGTCGATGAGCAGGCCGGGAACGCCGTCCGGCCGTAGCCGCCGCGAGCGCGTCGCTTCGTCGGGCGTCTGGGCTTGAAACGGCTGGCGGCCCGGGTCGTCGGTCTTTTCAAGGCCGGCCGCCTCGCTTTCCCGGGCTTCTCTGGGTCCGGCCGGGCGTTTGTTCAAGACAGGGACCACCAGCCGGAAGTCGATGTGCAGGACGCCGGTCTCGACCCGATCCGGAAAGGAAGTCATCCTGTCCAAAGCCACGACGGGCGGGAACCTGTCGAGGCGATCGAAAAGGAGGACGGCCGCATGGAAGGAGTCGGCCCGGATCCGGATCTCCACCGGCTTTACCAGCTCGCCGCGGCCCTTCCCGGACAGGGGCAGAGGCTTGAATTTCTCCACCTTGACGGCTGGATGGTCGAGCAGAGCGCGAAGACGCTGAAGGACCTCCGGCAACTCGCTCTGAAGGGCAATCCCGAGCCGGAGAAAATCCCGTTCCTCCTCCAAAGAGGTGTTTCTGGTGGGAGGCCTCCTGGGTCTCGTGGTGATGGTGAACTTGTAGGTCGGGCCGGGCTCCTGCGTGGTGGAACGGAGCATGGGCTCTTCGAGCGCCGGCAACTTATCCAGGTTCTCGATGAAATTGGCGAGGGCGTTGGTGTTGAGAGCTCGTCCATCGATGACGACCCGCTCGTTCGAGAAGTTCAAGCGATCGAGCCAGAGAAGCTCCGGCAGGGACCTGGAGATGCCGTCCAGGAGCTGGAGGCCAAACTTCTGCCTTGCCTGGTAGAACCGCAGGCGCGCCACCTCGGTCTGCAGAGTGGCGCTTTTTGGCGCCGTCGCAGGCCCCGCCCAGGCCGAGGTCAAGGGAATAAGAGCTGCCAGGACGACGAGAAGCAGTCTCGCAAGCCGTGCCATGGTTCCCTCCTTCGAGAAGGTCTGTACCTATTCTACGCCAACCGGCGTCTCTGCAAGTCGTGCTTTTTGGCGATCGGCTCCGGAAATAAGGATCGACAGCGAAAAATAAGCATCGATGGGCCAGAATATCGATCGACAGCCCAAAATAAGGATCGATGAGCCATCGATCGATCGATAGCGCGAAATAAGGATCGATGGGCTGAATAAGGATCGACGGGCTATCGATCCATCGATAGGCCAAAATAAGGAACGATGGGCCGTCTATCGATCGACAGCCAAAAATAAGGATCGATGAGCCGTCGATCGATCGACAGCTCGAAATAAGGATCGACAGCTCATCGATGGATCGATGAGTCATCATATCGATCGATGGGGCAACTATGGATAGTTCCAGCCCGCGGCGACAAAAAAAGGGGGCGTGCCGAAGCACGCCCCCGAAACAGAACCGGGATGTGGAATCAGGGCTTGGTGCCGGCGGGAGTCGCCGGGGTGGGGTCCTGCGGTGCGGGGGTGGGCGTCTTGGCCTTCCGGGTGCGGCCGCGGAACGGCTGCATGCCGAACTCGGCGAGCTTCTCGGAGCGGATGCCGTAATGCGACTTGACCATCGCACGCATGGCATTGGCCAGTCGCTGGCCCTCGACCAGGACGAGTCTGTACTGCTTCGACGCCTCCTGCTTGCTGGCCCTCAGTACGTCCTGCTGCTTGTTGATCTCCTGCGCCTTGGCGAGCTGCGTCGCGAGATTCCCCTTGGGTACGTCCAAGAAGGAAAGCTCGGCGGCGTTCGTCTCCACCATGGTGAGGAAGTGCTGCAGTTCGCCCTGAATGCCCTTGTCCGTCGTTTCCATCGCTCTCTCCTTTGGGAGCCCTCGGGCTCCCGGTCAACCGACGCCGATATGGCGGCGGATATCTACCTCTCGGGGCAGGACCTCCGGCAAGCAGTGGAGCAGTGCTCCGGAAGTACCCTTTTCGGCAAAGACGGGCTGATAATGCGCTAGTCCGCGGAGCCTGTCAAGGGCCTCCTGCTAGAAAGCCTGGATCATGCGCGGCTTTCCGCCCTATCTCGGAAGAGGCGACGCGTTCCCGAAGGCGGGTCGGGAAGTGTTTCGGGCTCTTTCTGAAGGGGGTAGACTCTCTTCGGATGTCTTTTGCCCAACTCAAGCGATTCGCCGTCCTGTGTCTCGGCTGCTGTCTGGTGGGCGCTACACCCCCGGCTGCGGTCCCTGGGCCGCCGCAGGCGCCAAGCCCGGCGATTACGGTGTCTCCCGCGGTCCAGGTCTCCAGCGACGAGCCCGAGGTGCGCCACGTGGAGTCGGTTCTGGCGGTCAATCCGCGCGACCCGCAGAATCTCGTGGCGGCGTCGATCTCGTTCGCTTCCACGATGCGAGTGGCGGTCTACGCGTCGCAGGACGGCGGCCGGAGCTGGCGGCGGGGTAAGCAGAGTGGGACCGGAAGCCTGGCGTTCGACGGCATCGATCCGGCGGTCGCCTTCGACCGCGAGGGCAACGCCTACCTGGTGGCTCTGGGGGACGACCTGGCGATCTGGCGCTCCGGCGACGGCGGGCTGACCTGGAGCGGCAGGGCCGTGGTGCCGGGCTCTGCCTGGGACCGCCCCTGGATCGGTTCCGACGCGAGCGGGAAGGCGCCGCTGGCTGGCCGCCTCTACGTCGTGGGGAAGCTGCCGATCACCGTCTTCGGGTACCCGGCGGCCGACGTAATCGCATTGAGCGTGTCGCGGGACCGCGGCGCGACGTTCCCCTTCCCCAAGCTCCTGCTGCCGGCGCCGGATAAGTCGCTCCTGAACGTCGTCAGCGGTCTCCTCGTGGCGCCCGACGGACGGCTGATCGTGATGCTCCAAACCTTTCCGCCGGAAAGCCTCGGCCACTCGCCGCTGGCCGGTTCCTATCCCACGATCGTCTCCAGCGACGGCGGCCGGTCTTTCACGGAACCGCGTCCGGGCCCCGCGTTTCGCACGTTTGGTCACGCCTGGGAAGGGAAGTCGCTCTATGGCCTGCTCGGAATGAGCATGGCGATGGACACCTCCGCCGGACCCCGGAGCGGGTGGCTTTACATGGCCTGGCTCGACGTGATCGACGGATTCTACCGGGTCATGGCGTCGGCGTCGGCCGACGGCGGCGCGAGTTGGTCGAAGCCCGTCCGGGTGAGCGATCACCAGACGGCTACGGACGAGAGCACTCCGGCCCTCGCCGTCAACGGGGACGGAGTCGTCGGGATCTCCTGGTACGACCGCCGTGCCGATCCGACGGACGGCTGCTTTCAGCTCTTTTTCGCGGCATCCGTCGACGGCGCAAAGACTTTCTCCCCCAATCAGCGTATCGACGCGCGCCCGACCTGCCCGCTAGGGGCCAAGGCGGATCCGATCGCTTCGGAATACCGCTTCAAGAACGGCGGCGATACTCAGGGGATCGCGGGTTTGCCCGGCGGAGGGTTCCAACTCGCCTGGATCCAGGGGACCGGCAGCGAGTTGCAGTTGTGGTCGGTGCGGGTGGACGTCGATCCTTCTGGCCGGCCAGGCGGTGATCGTGCCATTTGGCGATATCATCCGGCTCGCGACCGGGGCGGATCGCGCACACTCCAACCCGTTCCTCCAGAAGGAGACCCAGCGATGAAAGATAAAGGGAAGAAAGACAAGGAAACCAAGGCGCGCCGGCACGCTGCGCTCGACACCCCCACGAACCTGACGGCCGACGCCACCCGCGACATCTCCGGCGCGCTGGCCAAGCTGCTCGCCGACTTCTTCGCGTTGTACTTGAAGACGAAGAACTTCCACTGGCACATGTCGGGCCCGCACTTCCGCGACTATCACCTCCTGCTCGACGAGCAGGCCGATCAGATTTTCGCCGCCACGGACGCCATCGCCGAGCGGGCACGGAAGATCGGCGGCCCGACTCTCCGCTCGATCGGCCATATCTCCCGCCTGCAACGCATTTTGGACAACGACGCCGAATACGTGACCCCGCAGGACATGCTGGCGGAGCTTCGCGACGACAACAAGCAACTGACCTCGTCCATGCGCGAGACGCACTCCCTGTGCGACGAGCACGGCGACGTGGCCACCACCAGCCTGCTCGAAATCTGGATCGACGAAGCCGAGCGGCGCACGTGGTTCCTGTTCGAGGCCAGCCGCTCGGGCGACTCGGGCGGGCACTGAGGCGAGGGTCAGCGCACGACGCGGATCTCGATGGGGAGCCCGAGGTCAGGCCAGACCTTGTCGGTCGTGACCGCGGGCAGGCCGAGGACGGCAGCCGTTGCGAGGCAAGCCCGGTCGCCGAGGGAGAGGCCCGCCTGACGCGTGGCCGCCCGTAGCCGGGCCGTCGTCTCGGCGACCGGGGCGGTAAACGGGAGAATCTCCAGTCCCAACGCCTCGAACTCGGGCCTGAGCTCCTCGATCTCCACCTCCTTGTCGAGGGCCTTCTGCACGACCTCAGACCAGTTTACGCTCGAGATCAACGCGGTCTCCAGAAGCTCCTGCACGACCTCGCCTCCAGGCTCGCCCTGCAGCAGGGCGAGAAGAGCGGAAGCGTCCAGGACGCAACTTCGCTCCCCGGGAGACGGCATCTAGCCTTCTCGCCGGGACTCGGAGCGCCGTTCGGAGATGAGCTCGTCGGCAAGGCTGACTCCGGGAGGGATGTGCGCGAAGCGCCGGCGCAGCCGCTGAAGGATGACGTCGCGCTTCTCCAGCACCAGGCGCTCGTCCTCGACCAGGGCAATGAGGACGTCCCCAGGAGCGATCCCTAACTGGCGGCGAATCTCCGAAGGGATCACGAGACGGCCCTGGGGACCGACGGGCACTTTGGTCGAAGTAGGCAGCTCTTTCTTCATAGCCCAGCTATTATGCCACAGAGCTCTACAGCGTGCCACGGTCGGTCGCATGTGGCACAGAACGAGGACTCAGGATGCGATATCCTGCCCCTGATGCGAGTCACCCACCCCAACCTGAAGCCCGGCCAGAAAGAGGTGGTCGTCGTCGGGGCGGGGTTTGCCGGTCTCAACGCGACCCAGGGGCTCGCCAATCGGGACGAAGTCCATGTGGTGCTGGTCGATCAGAAGAATCACCATCTGTTCCAGCCCCTCCTTTACCAGGTGGCGACCGCCGGGCTGAATCCGGCGGACATCGCGGTGCCGATCCGTGCCCAGTTCTCGGACGCCGCCAACGTCAGCGTGCATCTGTTCCACGTGGAGAGGCTCAATCTGGCCGAAAAATGGATCGGGCTGGAGGACGGCGTCGAGCTGTCGTTCGATTATCTGATCCTCGCCTGCGGCGCCCAGCACAGCTATTTCGGCAAGCCGGAGTGGGAACCCTTTGCGCCGGGCCTGAAGACGGTCGAGCAGGCGATCGAGATCCGCCGCCGCATCCTTTCCGCTTTCGAGAATGCCGAGAACGAGATCGACCCGGAACGCCAGAAGCGCCTGCTCACCTTCGTGGTCGTGGGGGCCGGCCCCACGGGAGTCGAGCTCGCCGGCGCCATCGCGGACATCAGCCGCACGGTGCTGATCAAGGACTTCCGGCGCATCAACCCGGCGAGCGCCCGCATCGTCCTGGTCGAGGCCGGCCCGCGGATCCTCCCCGCTTTCCCCGAAGACCTCGCCGCCCGCGCGGCCCGCGACCTCACCCGCATGGGCGTCGAGGTGCGGACGAACGCGCTCGTCCGTGACGTCGATGCGGAGGGGGTCAAGTTCGGCGACGAGACGCTGCCTGCGAAGACCGTGCTCTGGGCGGCTGGAGTGCAGGCGGAACGGATCAGTCGCACGCTCGGCGTGGAGCTCGACCGGTCCGGCCGCATCAAGGTCAATCCCGACCTTTCGATCCCGGGCTTTCCCGACGTCTTCGTGGCGGGCGACCTCGCGCACATCGAGACGGGGGACGGCAAGCTCTTGCCGGGTCTCGCTCCGGCGGCCATCCAGACCGGCCGCGCCGCGGCCCGCAACGCCCTCGCCAGCCTCCACGGCAAGGCGCGCGAGGTCTTCCGCTACAGGGACAATGGCCAGATGGCCACGATCGGCAAGCGCCGGGCCATCGCCCAGATCGGCCCTTTGAAGCTCACCGGCGTGACGGCGTGGCTCGGATGGCTTTTCATCCACATCCTGTATCTGGTGGGCTTCAAAAACCGCTTCTTCGTCTTCCTGCAATGGGTCTGGAGCTACCTCTTCTCCAAGCGGGGGAGCCGTTTGATCACCAGCGACGATTGGACGACGAACCGCGAGTGACGACCGCCGGCCGGTCAGAACTTCGCGATCAATCCCACACGCAGGGCCCGCGGCGAGCCCGGTGAGATGTTGGTGTTGCTGTCTGCGTTGGTCCAATACTTCTTGTCGAGGAGGTTTTCGACGTTGACCTGGAGGCGCAGGTCCTGGGTCAAGGAAAAGTAGGCGGCGGCGTCGACGCGGGTGTACCCGGGCAGCGTCACCGTGTCGTCGATGGCGGCGAACATCTCGGAGCGATAGATGATTCCGAGCGCCGCGGCCAGTCTCGGATGGACCTGATAGTTGTTCCAGAGCGACAGAGTATTGCGGGGCACCTGGGCCACGACGGCGCCGGCGCGGGCCGCGGCCGTGGCGCTGGTCACGAAGGCATCCTGATAGGTGTATCCGCCGGCAATGCTCCAATTCGGCGTGATCCGTCCGTTGATTCCAAGCTCGTACCCGTTGGTGCGCTGGCTGCCGGTCTGGACGATGCGGGTGGGGTCGTTGGGATCGGTCGACCGCGTGTTCGTCCGGTCCAGCCGGTAGACGGCCGTGGTGAGGGACAGACTGTCGAGAGGGTCCCACTTGACACCGACTTCGTAGTTATCGAATTTTTCGGGTTTCAACTGCTGTGTGATGGTGGTGAGCGATGAAAACTGGTCGCCGGAGCTCGGCAGGTAGGAAACGCCGTAGCTGCCATAGAACGAGAGCGTGGTGATCGGCTTGACGATGATGCCGGCGCGCAGCGAGACGAGGTCGTCCACCCGCCCCAACGGGTCGCCGGTCCGGTTGTTGTGATATTGCAGGTCGAAGCGGTCGAACCGCAGGCCCGCGACCAGTTGCAGATGGGATGAGAGCTCGATCTGATCCTGCGCGTAGACGGCGCCGACCCTGGTGACGAGGTGATTGTCCGCGTCCGTCGGGCTCTGGCGGAAGGTGACCGGCGTATCGATCGTGGGGTTGCTGTACGGCACCAGGATCGACGTCGCAGTGTTGTTGAAGAATCCCGTGTTGCGGAAGTTGTCGGTGAGCTGCCGTCCGAATTCGGTGCCCATCAGCAGGGTATGGTGGACCGGCCCCGTGCCCAGGGCATAGGTCAGGTCGGTTTGATTGAACAGGTTCTGGCGCTGCGTGGCGTTGTTGTAGGCGGTGAGGGTGACCTGGGATTTGTCCGCGGCGACCGCACCCGGCACGAAGTTTTGATACATGCGATCGTAGTCGCCGAAGGTCGTCCGGTTGCGCAGGGTCAGCTCGCCGAAGCGATGCTCGACGGTGGCCGATGCCAGGTTGACGTCCGCTCTCACATGGCTGACGCCGGGATCGCCATAATACGTGTCGATGGGGACGTCCGCGGGCCTGGCTTGGAACGAGGTGATCCCGCGGTCGGCCACGCGAACGTCGTGCAGGCGCTCGTAGCCGAGCGTGACCTTGGTCCCGTCGTCCGGCACATAGGTCAGGGTGGGCGCGACGCCGGTCCGCTGGAGGTCGACGAAGTTGCGGAAGCTGCCGGAGTCCTCATAGAGCCCGTTGATGCGCAGCGCGAGCTTTTCATTGAGCGGCTGATCGAAATCCGCGGTCACCCGCTTGTTGGAGAAGGAGCCGCTCTGCAGGTCCACTTCCCGCAGCGTCCCGAAGCCGGCCTCCTTGGTCACCTGGTTGAGCACGCCGCCGCCGCCGCCGCGCCCGAAGATCAGGGCGTTCGGACCCTTCAACGCCTCGATGCGGTCGAGGTTGTACAGGTCGCGGTAGTACTGGACGTCGTCGCGAACGCCGTCGACGTAGAAGTCCGCCGACGAGCTGTTGCCGCGGATGATGACCTGGTCGCGGTTGTTCTCTCCCTGGTGGAGGGAGATGCCCGGTACGTAGCGCACGACGTCGCCGAAGCTGGTCATGAGCTGGTCCTGAATCAACTGGCGGGTGACGACGGTGATCGACTGCGGCACGTCCCGCAGCGGCGTCAGCGTTTTCGTTCCCGAGGTGATGGCCGGGACCTGGTAGCCGTTCTGGGCCCGGACGGTGATCGTCTCCTGAGCGCCCGCCTGAAGGACGAGGTCGTGGAGGGAGGAGTCGCCCGGCGAAAAGGTCACGCGCTGCACGGTTTCCGCGAAGCCCTCGAGCTCCACGCGCAGGGCGTGGCTGCCGGCGGGGAGGTCGAGGGTGAAGCGCCCTTCAGAGTCCGAGACCGCGGGTGCCGACGGAACGGCTCCACGTTGTTCCGCCACGGCCGTGACGCGAGCTCCGGGAACCGGCAGGCCGGCCGGATCCAGAACCCTGCCGTGAAAGGGGACCCGGGTTGAGGAGGGTGCGGTCTCGGCGTCCAGGCCTGCGGCGAAGGACAGCAGAAGACCTGCGACGGCGAGGACCAGACGCATGGGACGCAACAGCAGGCACGGTTTCCTCATGTAAGATGCCTCCTGGCAGAAGGCGCCCGTGGACGAGTCCACAGATCGTCGATTGCTGCGGAGGCCCGGGTTCCAGCGGTCAACTGAGTGCCCGGGTCTCTGCTTTGAATTGCTATTGAGATTTGTTCTCAATAGAGTAAGACTATCCTGGACCAAAACGGTCCTGATTGTCAAACACCTCTTCTCAGAGAGCGGCCGGCTGAGCTCGGGAAGACCGGGGAGGCGTCACCGAAAATCGTGGCTCGGCACTGCCACGAGCTCCTTGAGCGACCAGAACTTCTCCCCCTTGACCGAGATCGTCCCGTCCCGTTTCTGGAGGATTCCCTCGACGAGCAGCCCCGGGGAGCCGACGATCAGCTTGCGGTGCTCTTTCAGGAGGTCCGGGGAGACGACGGCCTGCGACATGCCGGTCTCGTCTTCGAGGGTGAGGAAGAGGAGCCCTTTGGCGGTGCCCGGACGCTGGCGGACGATCACCGAGCCGGCAGTGCGCACGCGGGCGCCGTTGGGCAGGCCGTCGAGCCGGGCGGCGGGAGTGACGCCCTTGGTCGCGAGCTGCTCGCGGTAGAACGCCATGGGGTGAGGCCCCAGGGTGAGCTGGGCGGTGCCGTAGTCGGCCATCGTCTCCTCGGCCGGGGTCATCTCGGGGAGCGGCGAAGGCTCGGGATCGGTAAGGCGGTCGAGCAGGGGGCCAGCGGGCCTGCCCAGGCGGGCCACCTGCCAGAGGGCGGCCCGGCGGGTGAGGCCGAAGCAGGCGAGGGATCCCGAGGCGGCCAGGGTCTGGAGCTCGTCCTCGTGGAGATCGCAGCGCCGCACCAGGTCTTCAGGCGTGGCGAAAGGCGCCTTCGCCTGCTCGGCTTCGATCGCCGTTCCGGCCCGGCCGCGCAGCCCCCGCACGAAGCGGAAACCGAGGCGGATGGCGCCGGCCGGCGGCGGTTGGCCCGTGCGGGCATCCCTCACGCCCTCGCGCACCATTCGTTCTTCCCAGCGGCACTGCACGCCCGAGGTCTGGACATCGATCGGCCGGATCTCGACGCCATGGCGCTGGGCGTCCTTGACCAGGGTGGCGGGGTGATAGAAACCCATCGGCCAGGCGTTGAGCAGCCCCAGGTAGAAGGCCGTGGGGTGATAGACCTTGAGGTATGAGCTCGCGTAGGCGATGAGGGCGAAGCTCGCGGCGTGCGACTCGGGGAAGCCGTAGAGGGCGAACGAGGTGATGCCCTGCACGATCTCGTCCTGCGGCTTGCCAGTGATCCCATTCGCCGTCATGCCGCGGCGCAGCTTGTCGACGATGGCGTTCATGCGCTCGACGGAACGCTTCGATCCCATCGCCCGCCGCAGCTCCTCGGCCTCGCCGCCGGTGAAGCCCGCGGCCACCATGGCGACTTTCAGGAGCTGCTCCTGGAAGATGGGTATGCCGAGCGTGCGCTCGAGGATGGGTTTGAGGCTCGGGTGCGGGTAGGTGACCGCCTGCCGGCCGTTGCGCCGCTCGAAGTAGGGGCTCGCGAGGTTGCCCGCGATGGGGCCGGGGCGGATGATCCCCACCTGGATGACGATGTCGTAGAACCTCGTGGGGTGATTGCGGGGGAGCGAGGCCATCTGGGCGCGGCTCTCGATCTGGAAGCAGCCCACGGTATCCGCCACCTGGAGCATGCGGAAGACTTGCGGGTCGTCCGGCGGCAGGTGGGCGAGGTCGACGTGCGTCCCCTCCCGCTGCTTGATGGTGGGCACCATCTCCTCCAGGGCCGCGAGCATCCCCAATCCCAGCAGGTCGACCTTGATGATCCCGAGGTCCGCGCAGTCGTCCTTGTCCCACTGGATCACTACCCGGCCGGGCATGGAGGCCGGCTCGAGAGGCACGACCTCGTCCAGGCGGCCGGCGGCGATCACCATGCCGCCGGTGTGCTGGCCCAAGTGACGGGGAAGGTTGTGGATGCGCGTCCACAGCTCCATGAAATGCGCCAGGCGCGGCTCGCCGGGGTCGAAACCGGCGGCGGCGAGCTCGGTGGCGAGCGACTTGTCGTCGCCGCGGTGGATGTCGTAGTTGAAGTGGCCGAGCTGGCCGGCCAGCTTGTCGATCTGCTCCTCGGAGTAGCCGAAGACCTTCGCCACCTCGCGGGTTGCGGAGCGGTCGCGGTAGGTGATGACGGTCGCCGTCATCGCCGCGCCGTGGGGGCCGTAGCGCTGGTAGACGTGCTGGATCACCCGCTCGCGCTGGTCGCCGGAGGGGAGGTCGAGATCGATGTCCGGCCATTCGCCCCGCTCCTCGGAGAGGAAGCGCTCGAAGAGCAGCTCCATCTTCACCGGATCGACGGCGGTGATGGAGAGGGCGTAGCACACCGCGCTGTTGGCCGCCGAGCCCCGGCCCTGGGCGAGGATACCCTCCCGCAGGCAGAAGTTGACGATGTCCCAGACGATGAGGAAATAGCCGGCGAGGTCGAGCTTCTCGATCAGGTCCAGCTCTTTCTGGATCTGGGCTTGAGCCTTCGCGGTCAGCGGCCGGAAGCGGGCCTTGGCGCCGTTCCAGGTGACGTGGCGCAGGTAGGAGGCCGGCGTCTCGCCCGGCGGTAGCGGATAGTCGGGGAAGCGGTAGCCGAGGCCGGCCATGGTGAAGTCGAGCTCCGCCGCGAGGCGCGCGCTGTTGGCGACCGCTTCCGGAAAGTCGGCGAAAAGCTGGCCCATCTCGGCGGCGCTCTTGAAATGCCGTTCGCGGTGGGAGGCGAGGAGACGTCCCCCTGCGTCGAGCGTCGTGTGGTGGCGGATGGCGGTGAGCACGTCGTGGAGCGATTTGTCTTCCGGCCGGGCGTAGCGCACGCCGTTGGTGGCGATGAGGGGGAGATGCAGGCGGCGGGCGAGATCCACCAGGGCCTGATTGCGGTGCTCCTCCTCCCGCAGCCGGTGGCGCTGGAGCTCGACGTGCAGGCGGCCGGGGAAGAGATGGCCGAGGCGCTCCAACAGGCGGCGGGCGGGATCGACCCCCCCGTCGTCAAGCTCGCGGGCGAGCGGGCCCTCGTCGCCGCCCGTGAGGCAATGGAGTCCCCCCGCGTGCTCGGCCAGGAGATCCCAGGAGACCCGCGCCTCGCCCTTGGGCCGCCCGCGGGCGGCGGCGGTGGCCAGCCGGCAGAGGTTGCGATAGCCCTTCTGGCTGGCGGCGAGCAGGGTGAGCCGAGCCTGGGTGTCCACTCCTCGCCGCTCCACGCCCGGCTTGGGATCGGGCACCAGGCCGATGGGGCCGAGGCGAGCCCGCTGCTGGAAGAGGCTGGGCTCGTCCTCCAGCGTCATCTCGGCGCCCACCAGGGCCTTCAAGCCCGCCTGTTTCGCCGCGGTATGGAAGCGTGGCGCGGCGTAAACGCCGTTGGCGTCCACCAGGGCCACGGCCGGCAGCTCCAAGGCCGCCACCCGCTCGACCAGATCCTCGGGGAGCGAGGCGCCGTCGAGGAAGGAGAAGGCCGAAGCGGCGTGGAGCTCGGCGTAGGGGGGCGCCGTCGTCTTCGCCATAGCGGAATTCTATGGCGGAAGAAGGGCGTAAGACAAGGGAGGGGCAGGAGGACGCAGTAGGCTGCACATCCTGAAGGCGGGAGAGGTCCCCCGCCCATGACCCTCACCCCTGCCCCGAGAGGAGCATGGCTCGGGATCGTAACCGATTTAGTTTTCTTCTTCCTCTGGGCTTAGAAGTTCAGCTGGCTCCATACCCCATGCCAGGCAGAGTGCTAGGATGAGGGCTAAGACTAATGCCGTTGCTCTAGCCTGAGAGAACTCGAAGGACATTCCGTGTCGAACTCGGTTTGAGTTGTACTGGTTGCTTAGCACATAAGTCAGAAATTGATGCTGGCTATAGGTAATCTTCCCCCCGCTTTGGAGGGCTTCAATCAGATCGCCAACGCCCCTCCGATTTATCGGCTTACCGCCTTTCGGAGAGAGAATGAGTTCGGGATGTGCAATTAGGCGGTGTTGAACTGCCAGCTCCGCGAGAAACGCCTCAATGTGGGCGTACAAGCCTAGGATGGCATATGCCAAGTCGCCCTCTTCAACTTTTCCCAAATGACCCGATAGATGCTTCTGCAATTCTTCTCGAATTCCTGACTTCTTGAGGCGGGCCCTCAAACGTGAACGCACTTCCGGGTCCTGCACGACGGCCTCCCAGAACTCTTCCATGGCCCCGTCGAAATCGCCCTCCTGCTCCTGTCTATACAGCGCAACTCGGAGTCGGGGAACGAAGATATCTAGAATCCAAGCAAGCTTGGATCGAGTGTACTCGGGGCTTGTCAGTAGGAGGAGTTCGAGTTCCTCCTCAAACCAGTCGGAAGGAGGCAAGCTCGGAGAGTAGAGCCCCTCAGAATTGGGGGCATAGAGGTCACCAACGAAAGCTTCAAAGCTGGCTCGCGCCCAAGACGCCGTGCCAAGAATTTTCTCAAGATCGGGCTTCACCAGAACACCAGCGAGCTCCGCGGAATATCCCAGTGCGAGCCTGTCCGGCGGAATCACCAAGGCCCCCATTGCGCGTTGGTGGACTTGATCAATCTCGGTCAGAAACGACCGCCGAGCAGTCTCGGCAATCTGCCTCTCTATGCTCAAGAAATTTTCCTCGTAGGACTTGGGCACCATGAGCTTCGCTGCAGACGCCGCTGCCAATTCTTCGGCTCTGCCAACAGAACCGAAGGCCTTCACCATATCCACTCCCATAGCTCCCTTGAGATCTAAATCCAGCCCCATGGCTTTATTCAGATCCAAATCTAATCCCATGGCTGTCTTCATGGCTTTATTCAGCCCGCCATCGAAGCGCGCAGTCTGTTCCATCCCCCAATGTAGGTCCTTACTCTTGGCGATAGAATCTGTCCACGGCCTGGTTAGATAATCGTTTGGTAAGCGAGCCATGGAGTTCTCCTGAATCCGAACTATGATCGAAAAACAAGTGTAGGCAGACGGGACTAAGAATGCTCCCAGAGGTCAATCTCTGGGAGCGCTCTCGTTTCGTGGCTGAAGGAAGGAGTTATCCCTTCGGCGGGAACGGGTCATCTCCGTAGGTGTTCCGTTCCCTAATCTGGCCGTTCGGCCTGTGGATGAATACTTCGGACCCTTGGTTAATGGCGATCTCTCTCGCTCGCTCAAAGGCTTCCTGCTGGGTGTCGTAGTTACCGGTAGAGCGCTGGTTACCCTCTCCCACAACTCCCCACCCGTCTCCGTGAGGTACGACATGCTGATTCTTGCCCATGACCCGCTCCTTCTTCGTCAGCGGACGGTACTGAAGCTCTTGTCAAGAGGGGCCCCGTCCTGGCCCTGTGCCGCTTTGATTACGCCAGAGGATGGTACGCCACTGTCAAGCATCTAGTCAAGGGAGAACACAAGATAGGGTAGGAGACCTTATCCCAACTCCTCTCTGTAGTAGAAGTGGGCGAGGAACACGCCCACCAGAGCCTTCAAGCCCGCCTGTTTCGCCGCGGTATGGAAGCGGGGAGCGGCGTAGACGCCGTTGGCATCCACCAGGGCCACCGCCGGGAGCTCCAGGGCCGTCGCCCGCTCGACCAGGTCCTCGGGAAGCGAGGCGCCGTCGAGGAAGGAGGGTCGAGGCGGCGTGAAACTCGGCGTAGGGGGGCGGCGCGGTCTTCCTCGCCATGGTCGCCATGGCGGAATTCTATGGCGAAAGAAGGGCCGTAAGACAGGGGAAAGTCGGGACACAGCGTACTGCGCCACGACTGATTGCGGGCCGGGCTGAGAAGGTGTCTCGACAATGGCGTCAGCGACTCCGATTGCGCCCGGGATTGAAATCCTGGGCTACCGACGGTGGTCCCCTCCGGGACCGCGGGTTCGTTTTCCCTGGATCCCGCAGGGACTACCGTGGGTAGCCCGGATCTTCAGCCCCGGGCGGTCAGGCAGAGAAACTCCAGGCCGTGGCCTGGTTGACTCGCGCTGGACCCCCGGCTAGTCTCGAAGCCATGGAAAGAAGACTTCACGTGCTTTTGGACGACTCGGAGCTGCAGGAGATCCAGCAGATCGCCCAGGACCGCCAGATGACGACCGAGCAGTGGGTGCGCGAGGTCCTTAGCGAAGCCAGGCGTCGCGAGGGCCGGGTTGAGGACAAGCTCGAAGCGGTGCGGAAGGCGGTGCGTCACAGCTTTCCGACAGCCGACATCGAGCAGATGCTGAGTGAGATCGAGCAGGGTTACGGTTCGGAGCCGCCTGCATGGCCGGAGTCCTTCTGGCGCGCCTTCGGAGGAGTGACCGAGGACTTCGCACGTCCGCAGCATGGGCAAGGGTAATAACGACAAGTCGCTCGAATCTTGGATCTGGGATGTCGCGTAGGAGTTGAATATGCAAGCGCACGTGCTCAGAGGAACGAAGCAGCAAATCGCCGACAACCTTGCCCGGATGCCCGGCGAGGTACGCGAAGCCATCGTATTTGTGGAAGAGCCGGCACCCGCGGAGGCGCGGATGCCGGCCGGGGAGGACATTTTCGCCGAAATGCGTCCCTACATGGTGAACGTTGAGGACCTGGACGACACACGCGAAGCGGTCTATACACGCGGGGACGGCGAATGATCCTGCTCGACACAAACCTGCTAACCCGGATGACGCGGTCGCACGAACCGCAGGCGGGTATGGCACGTGCGGCAATTCAGACACTCCTCGGGCGCGGAGAGTTGCTGGTCCTGGTCCCCCAGAATCTGTATGAATTCTGGGTGGTGGCGACTCGCCCGCCGGGGGCGCCTCCCGCGGGGAGCAACGGATTGGGAATGACCCCTGCCCAGGCCGGACTCTGGCTGCGCTTCTTCCAACGGCGGTTCACGCTGCTTCCTGACCGCGAGGAGTTGAGCAGGCTTTGGCAAGTGCTGGTCGAGGCCCACGTCGTGACGGGCTTCCGGGCGCACGACGTGCGTCTCGTAGCGGCGATGCAAAGTTACGGGATCGCCCGGCTGCTTACGTTCAACGTCAATCACTTCCGCAGTCTGCCGGTCACGATTCTCGACCCCGCTTCGCCGTGATCACGCCCACTCCCAGGGTCAGGTGAGCTGCGTCTCGGATCACCCGGCCGGCTTCGAGAGTGGCCGGAGTCCTTCTGGCGCGCCTTCGGAGGAGTGACCGAGGACTTCGCGCGTCCGCCGCAGGTTCGGCAGGAGCGTGAGGTCGTCCTGCACGGATGAGATATCTGCTTGGTCACCTGCTCAGCCGCGGCCGGCGCGGCGTAGTGCGTTGGCCGCCCGATGCAGCGCCGGGCTTGGCGCTATTTCTCCTGCTCGGGTGGAGCCAAGAGGAGAGAGTGTTGCTGATCCCTGGCCTCTTCCGTCCGCTTGAGGTCAGCAAAGATGGCCTGGAGGTCATAGCCGAAGCGGGCAGCATGTTCCTCGCGGATGCGGCGGACTTCCTGGACGATAGGGTCATCGCTCATTGTTCACCTCCAAGGCGCCGAGAAAAAGCGCCCTTGGCAGGGCTGTCGGGGATGGTGTGGGTTGACGGTCCCAGGGCTCTCGCCTGGCTCTCGCCCTGGGCTAGAGTCCTTGGTCCGTAATTTGTCGTGTCTTGGAGTCAAGTTCAAGCGGCGAGTTTTTCTCTTTCACAATACTTGGCGATTTCCTCCTCCAGTGTGTCGAAGGCACGGCGCAGGGGAGGTCCGCTCTCAGAGAGCGTCTTCGACGTCAGGCAGGCGAAGCCTGGCCGGAGTAGCCGTGCATAGGAGCGCGAGAAAAACATGGCTGTCCGCAACCCGAAGGGGGTAAGCCGATAGCGATGGCTCTTGGGTATCCGTTCGATGAGCCCGTGGAGACGGAGGCGTCGCAGATCGTAAGTCATTTGTCCTGGAGTGATCTTGCCGGGGTCGATGCCCAGCAGGTGAGCCAAAGGCTCGCGAAGATCTCGGTTGGCGAAACCTTCGACTTGGAGGACGAACAGGACAAGGACACCGAAGAGTGCCTGAACACGCTGGTCATCGAAACGTAACGCCGCAACCCGCTGACCTTTGACTTCGAGCGGTCGAACTACTTGTTCAAAGGCATCTTGGTCCAAGGTGCAGTCGTGACTGGTTTTCTGGACGTCCAGGAGACGTCGATTGGCTTGGAAGCCGATTTTTCGTAGAGCACCCAGGTTGTGGAGCCTTCTTCCGATTTTGAAGTCACGCGTGTCATTGATCGTGGTTTCTGTACGCAGAGCACGACCTTCTTTGTAGTATTGCTTGATCCGACTACTCTTGTAATTGACATGCAATGAGGGGATCACTCCCCGGGTAATCACTCGTGTCTGAAAGCGTCCCGGAGTCTTTTTGGTAACCTTCCTATCGAAGATCAACTGAACTTGCTCCGGACGACCAAGTTCTCGCGGATGACGTCCTCGAAGAAGATTCGGCCGGTGACTGGCTGATCCAGGACTTGGGTCAGGGAGAATTCCGCCTGAAGGATCGATAGGTCATAGAGATATCCTGCTTGGCGATCCGCCGGAGCGAACGGATGCGGCAGGATCCGAAACCACTTCCGGGCCAAATCATCGATCTTCTCGGCACTGAGTCCATCGCAGATCGCCTGCAACCGAGCAGGGTCTGCGCACTGCAGGATGCCGTTGTCGAGAGCCTCGAAGGCAATGCCCTCGGCGCAAAGCTGTCTCTTGGCATACTCATGCCCGTTGATGCAGAGCTTCCCATTGTAGGGAAAGTAGGAGCAGAATTTCAAAAAGAAGGGACCGAAATCGCAGTCGATACAATAGAAGTAATATTGATTGACGAGGCCCGTTGAACGTACAATCCAAGGATACGTCCCTCCAGTCTCAGGGTTGCGACGCTTCTCCGTGCGGAAGATCGGGACTCTCTCCTGAGCCTTGCCGATGAACAAGACGCCTTCCTCACCCGTAAACCGTGCTCTGTACCCTGCGGCCACATCATCTTTCCGCTGCCCCTTCTTGAAGGATACGACGGGGATCTGGTGCTTCTCGGCAAAGTCATCAATGGAGCCAAGGAAGGCCTTGCTGATGGGGTCCATCAAGGCCGACGAAGCAAAGGCGTGCCCCCGATGAAAACGGAAGAACGCCGCGACCCCAGACTCGCTCTGGAGCCGGGGGACGTAGACGTTGAGGTAGAGGCGATCGATTCCCTCAACCTCGAGAGTGACCCGGTCGCGAAGGACCTCCGTGACGCTGCGCGGTATACTCATCTCTGGCTCCGGTTGACGAGGTCCCTCGGGACCAACTGCCGCTTGCCGGCTCAAACTACGGACCGGGCTCCTCGGATCTCGATCCTACGCTCAACCGGAGCCTCTCTGAAGACCCGGAAGGGTAGCCTTCCTTCGCGCCTTACATCTCGTCGGTCTGAGGCAAAGCCTCGTTAGGGGTCTGCCGCCCTCCGGGCTGTCTCGACGCCTTCGGGCCGGCGTAGCACGGCAGTGTCGCACAGAGTCCATCCGCCGGAGAAAAGGAGTTGCGGGCGGGTTAAACCGGGTTAAACCGGGTTAAACCCCCTCAGCGCGTGGGTCGGCGCACCGCGACTCCGCGCGTCGCTTCATCCCTTTTCCCGAGATTCGCGGATGGCGTCCAGGATGTCCTGTGTCGTCGCCCCGGTGCTGATGAGTGATACGTCAAAGGGAGAGGTGCTGTGCTTCCGAAGGACGATGCTGAACTGGTCGCCGTTGCGGCGCCGTATGATCACCTCTTGCTGCCTGGCCTCCTCCAGCACGGTGGCGAGGTGCTCCCTGGCTTGAGTGAAGGTATAGATTTTCATGGTCATACCAGCAATCGAATGCCTAGCTTTTTGGCGACCGTCCGCATCTTCCCGTCGAGAGCGACGAGGGGCCGCCGATGCGACAGCGAGCAGTGGAGATAATAGGCATCGTAGGCATAGATCCCATGGTCCAAGGCAATGACAAGAGCGGCTTCCACGTCCACGGGAACAAGCTGGACTGAAATACGCTGAGTTGCCCTCCAAGCCGGGACGATCACCTCCTCCTCAATCCGGCCCCTCTTGCGCATTTGCGATTGGTCTTGGCTGCCATTCCGAGGTCAGCCAGCCAGACTTCACCGGGTGATGGGCTCATCCAACAGGTCTAAAACTTCCTGCTCGACCCGCCGGGAGCGGGCCAGATCGAGAACGTTGAGGTCTGCCAGCTCGATGATTTCGGCGACGCGACTCTCCACCTCTCGGGAGACCTCAGGCTCCCACTCCTCGAGCTTGCTGGCGAGCTTCTGAGCGACCGGAGACATGATGACATCTTACTAATGCTCGACTTGCCCACGGGTCAAGAGCGCCCGCGGCGCCCGTCCTTTTGGAGCCGCGCCGAGAGTTACTTGCCGACCACGAAGAGATGACCGTCGTTCTGGGCGAGGACCTTGCCGTCCGCCGCGATCGAGAGCGGCGTGTAGGCGGCGCCGAGGGCGAGGTTGAGGAAAAGGTGCTCGCGTAAAGTGCCGTCGTTGCGGATGACGTAGACGTTGCCGTCCTCGCTGTTGCTGTAGACGACGCCGTTGCGGTCCACGGCCGGCGCGTTGACACACCACTCGAAACCGGCGGGATGGTCGGAGACGCAGCTCACCTGCCCGTGGTCGCGCGTGCAACTCAGGGAGTTGTCGTTCTGCCACCGCCACTCGACCTCCAGATCGGCATTCAAGCGGGTCATGAAGTAGCCCTCCGGGAAATCCGGATTGGTGCCCGTGCGGTCCGATGGGCAGGCCGTTTCGTCGTTGCAGTAGGAGCCGATGCCGCCGTACTGGTTGTCCTTGGTGATGAGGGAGTAGGTGCCGTCGTGGACGAAGATCGCCGGCGTATCGTCCCAGCCGAAGGGGTAGGCGGCCAGGAACTCACCGCCGGGGCTCCACTTCATCAGGTGGCCCTGGGAGTAGTTGTACCGGGTGTAGGCGCCATAGAAGATGGCGCCGTCCGGCGCCACGACCGGCGAGGAGGAGATGTCGTCGACGACGCGGCCACCCCCGGGACGGTTCTGGGCGGGATCGACGCCGGTGGCGGCGCCCACGCGGCAGCCGCCCGGCTGGCCGTTGGGCGGCAGCAGCACGTTGCAGCCATCGTGGAGCCGGTCGCTCATCGAGGAGATCCACTCAGGGCTGAGGTCGTTGTTGACGGCGACGAGATAGGCGGTCCGGCTCCACAGGTGGGCCACGGAGACCGTGTAGATCGTGCCGTCCGGCGCCACCGCCGGAGCGGAGTTGAGGCCCGGCCGCTGCGAGCCGCAGATCACGGGCGGCGGCACCGCGTTCGCGCTGGGCGGGTAGGGCACGTCGGCGGTGTTGAAAACACCCAGGCACTGGTCCTTCCCTTGCGGCGCGCCGGGGGTCAGCGAGGCGTAGGTGGCGATGCGGAACGTATTGTTCGGCAGCACCTTCACCAGCCACGAATTCACGACGTCCACGTCCCAGGGATCGGTGGCGTCGAGCTTGAGGACGTTGTAGTAGACGCTCCCCTTGGCATCGGCGGTGATCGGGCCGGAGAGGAAGGTATGGGGGTCCAGCGGGCCGAAGGGCGAGATCCTCGCCACCCGGCGGCCGTTGCTCTTGTTCAGCTTGAAGACCGAGCCGCCGGCGCCCGGAACATAGATGTAGCCACCCGACAAGGCGGCGTGGAAGACCGGCTCCCAACCCGGACCGTTGCCGCTCAGGAAGCTGCCATAGGGCGCCGGCTTCCAGTCACTTTTGAAGGACCACTCCTCTCGGAGGCGGCCGCCCGTCCACTTCAGCCGCTTCTCATTCCAGATCTGCGTTTCCCAATGCGAGATCCCGGTGAAAGTGCCGCTCTTGAACTCCATGAACACGCTACTACCGTCGAGCAGCGGCACCTGGTAGTGGACGAGCAGGTCGCCGAAGGAATTCGGATCCGATTTCTCCGCATTCACGAACGGGTCGTAGATGACGTCTGCCAGCAGGCGGCCGGCCCGCTGCCCCACGGCGTTGGTGGCGCTCGTATGCTGCGCGCCCCGCCCCCACTGCGCCCAATCCTGCGCCTGGGCTGGCAGACTGGCGATCAGAAGTACGGCGAACCATGGGGCGCGACGCATGGCTCCGACAGTACGCCGGCCCCTGGAAGCTGTCAAATGAATGACTAGTCGTCGTCGTCCTCGTCGCCGACCACGAAGAGGTGGCCGTCGTTCTGGGTCAGGATCTTGCCGTCCTTGGCGATCGAGAGCGGCGTGTAGGCGGCACCGATCGCAAGCTGGAGGAAGAGGTGATCGCGCAGCGTGCCGTTCGAACGAATGGCATAGAGGTTCCCGTCCTCGCTGTTGGCGAAGACGTTGCCATTGCGATCGACCGCCGGGGCATTGACACACCACTCGAAGCCGGCAGGGTGATCCGAGACGCAGCTCACTTGGCCCTGGGCGTCACGGGTGCAGCTCTGCGTGTTGGTGTTTTGCCAGCTCCACTCCGGCTGCAGGTTGCTGTTGAGCCGGGTGATGAAGTAGCCCTCCGGGGAAGCCGGGTTGGTGGCGGTGCGGTCCTGGGGGCAGAACGGCGAGATGTTGTTGCAGTAGGCGCCGCCGCTGTAGTGGTTGTCCTTGGTGATGATGGAGTAGGTGCCGTCGTGCGGGTAGACCGCCGGCGTGTCGTCCCAGCCGAAGGGGTAGGAGGCCAGGAACTGCCCGCTGGAGCTGAACTTCATCATGTGCCCCTGACCGTAGGGGTAGATGGTCTTGGCGCCGTACAGGACGCTGCCGTCCGGCAGCACCACCGGCACGGCGGTCGAGTCGTCGAACACAAAGCCGCTGCCCTTGCGGTTCTGCCACGGGTCGACGCCGGTATGGGCGCCTTCGCGGCAGCCGCCGGGCGTGCCGTTGGGCGGCAACGTGACGTTGCAGCCGTCGGTGAGCCGGTTGGCGAGCGAGGCGTTCCACTTCGGCGTCAGGTCGGGGTTCACGGCGACGAGATACCCCTCGAAGAACCAGAGGTGCGCGGTGGTGACGACGTAGATGGTGCCGTCCGGTGCGATGGCGGGAGAGGAGTTGGCGGGCACCCGCTGGACGCCGCAGGTCCTCGTCGTGGCCGGCACGGCGTCCGGGCTCGGCGGCCACGGCAGGTCGGCGCCGCGGAAG
>JBAPYB010000596.1:0-6457 GCA_049284515.1 Thermoanaerobaculia bacterium | reverse complement strand
TTGGAGTAGTCGCGGAAGAGGAGAAGGCGCATACAGATATCGCAACGTATCGGTATAAGCGGCCAACCCCGGGCCTCAACCGGACGGCACCGCTACGCGGCGCCGCGCGGTTAGGCCTAAAGGCGTTGGCCGTCTACATAGATAGTCGGAGAAGACTCCTCCAATGCCTGAACAGCACCTCTTCGTGTGGCGAGGCCAGAAGCTTGTGTTGTCGTCGCGGAATCCCACGACGGCCCTGCCGAGTCCTTACCGCAACGCCGGAGGTGAAGGCTGCCCATTTTGCCGAGGAGAATACGATATCGATGCCAAAATCGAACCGGTCTATAGGTGTAAGCAGTGTGGCTTCTGGTTCCACAGCACCTCGTCAGGCGGAGGGGGAAACGCCAAAGTTTCCCACACTTATGTAAGTATACTAAAGGAGTTGTCCATTGCCGATGACGAGCTTGCGCTTGAAGAACTTGGCAGTCACCTTCGGAGGCGCTTCTCTGACGTTTATGACCTTTCACCCTACCGCTTCGAGAAACTAGTGGCAGACATTTACGGTCGACTAGGCTTTGAATGTCGAGTAACCAAGAAGAGCAGGGACGGTGGTGTGGACATCTACCTTATAGAGCGAGCTACGGGAGAGCAATTAATTGTAGAGTGCAAGCGATACTCGGCTGACAGGAGTATCCATGTCGGTCTCGTGCGGCAGTTGCTTGGTGTCCAGTTATGCCACGGAGTCCCACGTGCCATCATGGTAACAACAGGACGGTATACGCAACCATCTCAGGGTACTGTCCAGGCCTTGGCGGATAACCGGTCGGGCTACAGTTTGGAACTCGTGGATGCCGCGAGGCTCTTAGAAATGCTGGACGTTTACAACAAGAAGCTGCCACCGCTTGAGATCGATGCTAGATTCCGAGCGCCGGCATGAAAAGGCCTCATTACATTGCGAGCTTTAGCCAAAGGTGAGGGCGGCCAACCCAGCCGTTGCAGTCGGACGGCTGCGCCGCCGCTGAACGGCGTCCACGTAGGCGACACTCGGAACCTTCGTGAAGATCGAGACACTGATCGAAGAGCTGAGGGCCTCCGGTTGGCACGTACGCTTAGCCAACGAACGCCGTCCTCTTCCCGCCGAGTTCCTTCAGCGCTATCCGCATCTCCCACCCGCCGTTAGCGATTTCCTCATGACTCTCGAGGCGTGCTTCAACCCCGGCGAGACGGCATGGATGCTCACGGCCCCCGACTTCCTCGGCACATCAGACGGAGCATGGCAGTGGAACGCTTTTGAGCTTATGGGCCTTGAGTTCGCCGGAGACGACAAGGAGCAGCGCGACAAGATTTTGGCATTCTGGGACAAACATTTCCCTGTGCTTCTTTCGGTGAAGACCGGCTATTCGTATTTCGCCGTTTCACTTGAAGACAATGACTTCGGCTCTGTCGTCGGCGGTTTCGAGCCGCTCTTTGAATACTGCGAGCATGAAGCGACCGACTTCAGCGCGTTTCTCTCACGCCTCAACCTTGCGGCTCGTGGCGAGCTCGACGACAGTTTGCTCAACGCAGCCGTCTAACCTTTTTTCAAGCGGACGCGCCAAAAGCGGCGCTCCGCTTAACTCAAGTATCGTTCGACCGCTCCGTTCCTCAGGTACGTTTGTCCGGACAGGAGATGATGGGATGAGACCGGTGTCCGACGTGCAGCGGCGGGCTCAGCGGATGATGGCCGACCACGGCTTTCTCGGCGTTCCCGTCGAGACGTTCGAACAGGCCGGCCGCGAGCAGTTGATCGCGCTCCTGCGCGACGGCCTGTGCCCGGAGTCCCGCGTCGTCGAGATCGGGTGTGGTTGCCTGCGGGTCGCATACTGGCTGGTCCGCTTCCTCGAGCCGGGGGGCTACTGCGGGATCGAGCCGGCGCGGGCCCGCGTGGAATACGGCATGAAGTACCTCTTCACGGCCGACGAGATCGCGCGCAAGCGGCCGCGGTTCGACGACAACGCGAGGTTCGATACGTCGGTGTTCGGGACGCGCTTCGACTACTTCGTGGCGCGGTCGATCTGGACGCACGCGAGCAAGGCGCAGATCCAAGCGAGTCTGGACGCGTTCGGGCGGGATGCGGCCGAGGCGGGCGTGCTGCTGGCGTCCTACCTGCCGGCTCGGACGGCGGAGGAGGACTACCAAGGGGCATCGTGGGTGGGGACGAGTCACGAGTCGGATGTGGCCGGCGTCATCCGCCACCGGCTGGGATGGATCGTGGAGCAATGCGAGCGGCGGTCGTTACAGATCGAGGAGGTGGGCGGGGTTGACTGTGATAGTCAGTACTGGCTGCGAGTTCGGAGGCGAGTAGGGGACGAGCGGCTGTAGGCGAAGTTAGCCGGACCGGGAGGTCACCATGAGAAGGCTCTGGACGTGCTTTGTAGTTGCGTTTGTTGGCTGCGCTGCGCACGTGACGAGCAGCGTTCAAATCGACGGAACTGCGTTCGTGCCGACCGCTTGTCGATCAGGCCAAGCACGAGGCTTCGCCGGAGTCGAACTTGCAGATAGTCAGCAGCGCCGCCTGCGTCTCGTGCAGGCGCTCGATGGACAGTTCCAGGCGATCTACTTTCCGCCAAGAGCTTCAGTCGGGGAGAATCTGGGAATGTGCGGGGCAATGACATTCCAAAACGGCATCGCCGTCGTGAATGGCATAAGGAATGTGGAAGGAACTGCGACTTTGAGCTGCGGCACTGGAAGGTACAAGGTCACTGGAGCCGTCGCCTTCGAAGGATGCCATTGAGCGCGCCGGCTAACCCGGAGCGGGACAACGGCGAGGTGATAGACTGTGAGCCGACTCGTCATGGAGGAACCATGCGAACCGCTGGCGGGCCTCGGAGCCATGCCTCGCATCGATGAGATCCGCGCCATATGCCTGGATTGGGGCGGGACGCTCATGTCCGAGGTCGGCGGGCCCGAAGAAATGCCGATGGCCCTGTGGCCTGAAGTGCACACGCTTCCGGGCGCTTGCGAGCTGCTGCGTCAGCTCCACCTGTTGTACCCACTGCACATCGCCACGAATGCAAACGTCTCGAACCGCCCCATGATCGCGAAGGCGCTACAGCGCGCCGGTCTACTTCCGTACGTCGGTGAGATCTTCTGCTTCACCGAGCTCGGCTGTCGCAAAAGCGAGCCGCAGTTCTGGGAATTCGTCTGTGCCAAGCTGGGGCTGTGCCCTCAGCAGCTCGCGATGCTCGGCGATTCGCTGGAGGAAGACGTGCTCGCCCCCCGGCGCTTCGGAGTTCGCGCCGTTTGGTTCAATGAAGGCGGCCGGCATGCACCTCCAGACGAGCCGGTTCCAACCATCACCAGGCTGGAGGATTTTCCGCGTGCCGTTGCGAATCTGGCCTGACCCCTCCATCGTGCGCGATCGCCAGAAGATTATCGCGATCGTGGCGTTCGCCGCTCCGATCGTGTGGCAGCTCTACGCCGTCGTTCTTGCACTTCGGCACGCAACCCTTTTCAAGTCTCTCTTTGCGGGTCTTGGCGGCCCGCTGCCGCTCGTCACCAACGCTTTCTTTCTCGCCTACCCATATTGGGGGCTTGTCCCGATTCTGTTCGTGGTGACCTCCTGGGACGTCCTCCGGCGGCGCAATCCGCCACTTCCGTACTTCTCCTCGGTACTTGTCGCCTCGTACGCGGCCGCCCTTCTCCTCCATGCGTGGCTGCAGGAAGCATTCTTCGCTCCGCTCTTCTCCATCCTGCAGAAGATCGGGTAGCACATGAATGACAGCCCAGGCCTTCAATTCACCCTGCCGGGCCCATCGGCGAATGCAACGCGGAAAGCGTTCCCTCCACCCCTGGAGCGCGTGGCTCCTCAGCCTGGAAACCTTGCCTCGCGATCGGTGAGAGGGTTACGGTTTCGCCCCTTGCCACGAGTCGGCCGCCGGATCCCAGAACGGGCCTTCCAGACCGACGGAGGCGAAGATTCCGACCATGTCCTGCGGGGTCGGGCGCCGGGATTCGGGCGTGAGACGATTCTCGTACCAGACCCTGGCCAGGTGCCACAACTGCTCGAGGTTGACCAGCGGCCTCCGAGGCACCTGATGGGCCTCGCACCAGCGATCGACCGTCTCTTCCGACCGGAAGAGGAGCATGGTCGCTCAGGTGTAGAGGATGTCAGCCCACCAGCGGGCCGCGGGGACCGCGAAGTGGATCACGCACTCCTGGGGCGCGGGCCGCTGGTCCCTGATCTCCAGCGAGATCGGCTCGCCGGTGAACCCGTCGGAGGCGGGGATCACGGCATCCTCGTGCAGGGCCGCGGCCACTCCGAAGGCGTCCCACACGCAATTGGCATAGTAGCGCCGGCCCCGGACCTCGACCGGGAAGGGGGTCTCGATGCCGGAGAAGGGAGGAGCCATCCGAATGCGGGAGGGGTCTCCCGGCTCGGGCACGAGGAGCCGCTTGGCGTGCAGCCGGCCGAAGGCGGCCTCGATCTCGGAAACGCTGGCGCCGAGGTCCCGCGCCACCTCGGCCGACGAGGGCATCCGCGCGGTCTCGGCGATCGTGCGGTAGACGCGGAGCTTGACGGTGGTGTCGTCGTCCGGTTCCATGAGTGGGCTCATCGCCTCACCTCCTCGTCGCGAGGGTATCGCAGTTGGAGCGAGCGAGATAACATAGTCTCCTCACCGCGAAAGGAGACGCCATGGCCTTGCGCCCTGCGTGCTAAGCTGCGGCAACTTCAGTCCTCGCCGAAAAGGCCGAGAAGGAGATCGCCATGTTTGGGAGCCGTGGTCTTCGGATGCTGTCGTGGCTGGCCCTGTCGCTCGTCGTGCTTCTCCCCCTGGCGTGCAAGCCGCATGGCGCCTCTTCCGAGGGGGCTGCCGCCGCGTCCAGCAGCGACGAGGCGGAGCGCACCCGCAAGATGGAGGAGAAGGCCGCGGACATCCGCAACAAGGAGGAGGAGATCCGCAACATGCAGGGCACCGACGAGGAGAAGGCCGAGGCCGTCAAGAAGCTGGACGAGGAGCGGCGGGAGCTGACCGAGATGCAGGACAAGAAGTAGGGGCCACGACGAACTGGCACCCTCTGTGCATCGAGTCGCTGCCTCAGCAGCACACTCAACCCGGCCGAGTTTCGGCCTTTTTGTCACGGAGATTCGCGGGTATGGACATCCTGACCTGGATCATCGTAGGACTGATCGCCGGAGTTCTGGCGTCGCTCGTCGCCAAGGGCGGTTTTGGGATCGTCGGCGACATCATCATCGGCATCGTGGGCGCTTTCGTCGGCAGTTGGATCTTCCGCCAGATGCACTGGCACACACCCTTCAGCGGCCTAGCCGGCGTGATCTTCGTGGCCTTCATCGGAGCCGTGGTGCTCATCTTCATCTTGAGGCTCATCCGCCGGGCGTGAGGTCGCTGAAGCCCGTTCTCTTGTGGCTGTGGATGGCGCTTCTGCCGGCTGCGGCGGCCGGCGAAGCGCCGCTGCCGCTGGACCGGCGCGGCCTCGAAAACCTCACGGCCTATGCCCGCCTGCTCTCCCTGGTCCGCTTCTTTCATCCCAGCGACGCCGCCGCGGCGGCGAGCTGGAACCGCGTCGCCGTGGCCGGCGTCGGAGCTGTGGAGGCCGCGGAGGACCCGGCGGCGTTGGCCCGTGCCCTGGAGTCTTTCTTCCGTCCCCTGGCGCCGACGGTGCGGGTCTATCCGCAGGGGAAGCGGCCGGAGACGCCGCGGGAGCTGCACCCGCCGGACGAGGGAGGACCCTTCAAGATCGTGACCTGGCGGCATTTCGGCGGCCATTTCGACGGCCGGGCCAAGGTCTTTGCCAGCGAGCGCATCGACGATCACAGCCCCAGCTTCGGCGCGCTCGTCCAGGCCATCGCCCCGGGGAGCCTGCGCGGCCGGCGGGTGCGGCTGCGGGCCGAAGTGAAGGCTGAGGTCCAGCCGGGCGGCTTCGCCCAACTGGGGCTGCGGGTCGATCGCGAGGGGGGCAAGCCCGGGTTCCTCGGCAACATGGCGGACCGGCCGATCCGCGACCCCTCCTGGCGGACCTATGAGATCGAAGGGGACGTGGCCCCCGATGCCGACCGTATCGTCGTCCTGCTCGTGTTGACCGGCGGCGGCAGGGTCTGGATCGACGACGTTTCAATCGCGGCGGTCTCTCCGGGCGTGGGGGTGCCGGGGGCAGGCGGTGGGGAAGCGGCTCTGCGCAACGCCGGCTTCGAGGACGGCGAGACCGGCCGCCAGCCGCCGGGCTGGTATTTCCCCTATGAGGATGCCGTGCGCTCCGGCTACCACCTCGCGCTGCGGCGGGGCGAGCCTTGCCGCCACGGCGGCTGCGCCGAGGTGGAGAGCGACGACATCGCGACGCCGAGCATCCCGCGGCCGGAGGACGTCTTCGAGGCCGACCTGGGAGGCGGGGTCGTCGCCGCAGTGCCCCTTTCCCTCTGGGCCGACGCCGCGGGCACCTGGCCTCACCCGGCGGCCGGCGCGCCCGTGGCATCGTGGGC
>JBAPYB010000595.1:0-2487 GCA_049284515.1 Thermoanaerobaculia bacterium | reverse complement strand
GTCTTGCCGCTGCCGGCGCTGCCGGCCAGGAGCACCGGGCCCGGCGTGGCGAGGATCTCGTACTGCTCGCGGCTCAGCTTGAGCTCCAGCTCCTGGCCGCCGGCGTCGAACAGGCGCTGGAACTCCTTCTCGCCGGCGAGGACGTCCGGATCGAGGAGGTACCAGCGGACGCCGCCGGAAATCCCCTCCGCCGGCTCCGGCAGCACGCCGTCCGGCGGCAGGAGGAATTGCAGAAGGGGATCGGCCTGGTTCCACTCCCCGGCGCCCTCCGCGGCGTTTGCGGCATCGGCGGCGATCTCGGAGAAGGCGGCGTCGGGATGGGGAGGCGGCTCGTCGATCTCGAACTGCTCCAGCGTCTCGAGCTCCAGGAACTCGGCCTCGGGAGAGCGGTTGCGCCGGGCGACGCGATCGGCGTCGTCGTGCTTCACGAGGTCCCACATCTGCAGGTGGGAGGCGAGGCGCTCCGGCGAGCCGGCGAGGGCCGAGCGGACGACGGTGAAGATCAGCCGGTCGCCTGAGTCCGTGCGCGCTTCGAAGACCGGCCGTGCGATGCCCTTCAGCCGCTTGACGCGGGTGCCGCCGCCCCAATGGCCGTCCCGCAGCCGGAGGAGCGTCTTCCAGACCCGGGCCCGCTCCGCCGGGCCGCTGGAGCGCAGCGACTTGTACAGGTCAGGGTGCAAAAGCACCGGAAACATGGCGCACCCCCCCGTCAGTCGGAGCGTAGACGTCGAAAATACCCATCATTCAGTCACGACAATGGAAAACCACCCCTCATTGTAACCGGAAACTGAAATTAGGCGCGACGAAAAAGGTCGGCCTTCAAAGTGGGAACTTCGGTAGCGTGCGGGTGGGATCTCGGGAAATCTAGGGGAATCGCGCCGGGCTGAGGCCGATGTCGACGATGCTGCACCCGGGCACGGCGGGGAGGCCGCGACGCCGCGCCTCGTCGAGCACCCGGGCGTCGGCCGAGCCGGGGTTGAGCCAGACCTCCTGGGCGCCTTTGGCGGCGATCTCGCCCAGCATCTCCAGGGTCCTGGCCGGCGGCAGGTAGACGCTGATGCGCTCCAACTCGCCGGGAACGTCGGCCAGCCGGCGGTAGACCGCGAGCCCCTCGATCTCCGTCTCCCCCGGGTTGACCGGAAACACCTGCCAGCCCGCCGAGAGATAGGCGCGAACGCACTTGTTGCCGAACTTCTCGTGGCGGCTGGAGGCCCCCAGGATGGCGATGGTCTTCATGGGCCGCCCGCCCGCCCCCGCACCACCATCCGCTCGTCCCCCAACCTCCGGGTGGCGCCGGAGGAGTCGAGGTGCTCCAGCAGCGGGATGGCCCATTTGCGGGTGAGCCCGAACCGGTCCTTGAAGTCGGCGACCGAGAAGCGGTCCCAGGAGGTGGCCAGCAGATCGCGGCGCAGGCCGGTCAGGGCCGAGGCGGCGAGGATGAGGCCGCTGGGCAGCTTGACGAGCTGCCCCCGGGTCACCAGGTGGCGAATGACGCCGTCGAGGATCTGCGGCTTGGCCTTCAGCTCCTGGGCGACCTCGCCGGGCGACGGCGGCGCGAGCCCGGCGCGGTCGAAGGTGGCCAGCACGTCCGCCGAGAGCTTCGACTCCTCGCCCGTGAGCTGGGCGCTGCGCCCCGGCAGCGCCACCTGGTCCCCCTGCACGGCCAACACCTTCTGCGCCTCCAGCCATGCCAGGTAGACGTCCGCCAGCTCCGCCGCCCGGCCGCGGAGGATGCGGCGCACGGCTTCCGCCTTGGGCATGGACTCGGCGAGGCGGTCCTTCTGGAAGTACTCCTTGAGCACCCGCCGGGCCCGCTCGGTGACCCGCTGCACGGCCGACGGCGCGATCCACCGCCGGACGCGGCCGTGCTCGCCGGGAACCTCGATGAGCCGCTGCCCCTTGGCCAGCTCGGAGAGGGAGGGTTCGACCGCGGCGGCCGGCACCCCCAGCCGGCGGGCGGCCTCGGCCGCGTCCACCCCCCGCTCGCCGGCTTCCTGCACCCAGAAGGGGAGGGCCGCGCGGAGGTCGCCCTGGAGAGCCGTGAGGCCCTGGGCGAGGATCGTCCCCCGGTGCCGGCGCCAGCGGGGATCGAGGATCTCGCCGCCGCCGAGCGTCGTGGCCGGGGAGGGGCGGCGGACGATGTAGCGGTCCCCCCGGATGGCCGTGACCGGCCCCTGGAGGCGGATCTCCACCGGCCCCGTCTCCCCTGGGGCGAGCCCCGCCGCGGCGAGGGGGCGCATGCGGCCCATCGTCTCGCTGGCGAAGAGGTGGAGCCGCACCGGCACGAAGCCGCGCACGGGCGCCGGGGCGTCGGACAGCAGGGTGAAACGGGCGAGCAGGCTGGTGGTGGCGGCGAAGGCCTCGGGCGTGCCGAGCTGCATGCCGCGGCCCAGCTCCTCCAGGGTGACGCCGGTGAGCTGCAGCGACGTGCGCTCGCCGGCCTCCGCCACCTCCCGCGGCTGGCCGTGCACCTGGATGCTGCGCACC
>JBAPYB010000594.1:0-16587 GCA_049284515.1 Thermoanaerobaculia bacterium | reverse complement strand
GCGGGAGAAGAGGGCCGGGGTGATGAGGGTCTTGGGTGGGGGCCCGCGAGCGCCCCGACCGCCTCCTCCACGGCAGCCTCCTGGGGCCCGTCGATTACCAGAACGAGGCGATTCCTTCCGAGGTCTGTGTGCCGCCGGAGGCTCGCGAGGCAGGCGGCCAGCTCGGCGGCGGCACCGTAGACGGGGACGATGACGTCCACCGGACCGGGCGGGCCGTCGGCAGGAACGGCGGACGAGCTTCGAGTCCAGTCGAGGGGCGCGGATCGGAGGAGCGGTTTCATGGGGACGAGGCGATGGTATCGCGGACGCGGAATCGCGCCAGATCATGCGCGAAGTTCACCTCCATCGCCTCGACACCGTCCAGCCGCGCCAGCCGGCTCTGCCGGGCACCGCGATACGTGGCGGCGAGCGCGTCCCGCAGACCGGCCGCATCCAGCCGGTTGGTCTGCCTCACGCTGCGCCGCTCCTCCAGCACGAAGTCCGGAGCCAGCAGCTCCGCGGCTCGCGCCAGCCGGTCGCGCAGCAGGCCTTCGCCGAGCACGGCCGTCCGCAATTCGATCAGGTCGTCCGGCGCCGGCACGGCCACCAGCAGCCGGCCTTCAGGCGCCATCACCCGCCGGATTTCACCGGGGTTCAACCGGGCGTCCAGGGAGAGGACGAGCTCGAACGATCCGGACGCATAGGGGAGGAAGCGGTCGGCGTTCGCCACCACCCACGTGACCCCGGGATAGCGCCGGGCCGCCAGCTCCACGGCCGGCACCGAGAGGTCCAGCCCGTGCGCCTCGATGCCGATTCCCGCCGCCAGCGATCCCAGGTAGTAGCCCTCGCCGCACCCCACGTCCAGCACCGCGGCCCCAGGACGCCTGGCGACCTCCTCCTCCAAGGCCGCCAGCAGCGCTGCTCCGTAGCCGGCGTCGAGAAGCCGCCTGCGGGCCTCGACGGCCGTGCGCGAATCCCCGGGATTCTTCGAGCGCCGGTCCTGCGGCTGGAGGAGGTTGCAGTAGCCGCTGCGGGCGAGGTCGAAGGAATGGCCCTGCGGGCAGACGAGGGACCGCTCGCGGCGCTCCAAAGGGGCGCCGCAGTGGCGGACGGGGCAGATCAGGGTGACCAGGGAAGTCTTCTCCTCGGCGCTCCTCGGCGGCAGAGAATAACGCGGTAGAGACGGGCCAGGTCCTGAACGATATCCTTTCGGCCGTGACGGGGACCGCGGCCCGTCTCCGAGGCGGGCACGCCCTCACGATCGATCACGAACCTGCGGCGGGGCGATGCCGCTTCTCCTCGATCTGGATTCGGAATCTCCCCGTCGTGGTGTTGGCAATTGGATGGATCGATTTTCCCGCCTCGGAGACGCCCCGCAGTCCCCGTGACCTCTGCCTGGATATCGTTCAGGACCTGGGGCGTCTCTACCGCCTCCGATCAGCGTTTTTTGACAATTCCCGCGCCTCCCTCCGCTCCGGAAACTCCCGCACCGCCCGTTCCAGCAACGGCCTCGCCGCGTCCGCCCGGCCCTCTTGCAGCCAGATCCCGGCGCGCTCGGTCAACGCATCGTAGCTCTCGCCGCCGGCGGCGAAGAGGGCGTCGAGGCGGCGGGCCGCACCCTCCCGGTCCCCTTCGCGCAGGGAGAGCCGGGCGAGATGGACGGCGGCGATGGCGTGGGTGGGCAGGCGGCGCAGGGCTTCCTCGAAGTCCCGGCGGGCTGCCGGCAGGTCTCCCTGGCGCTCCTCCAGCACGGCGAGGTTGGCCAGCGGCGCCACGGCAGACGGCAGCAGGCGCAGGGCTTCCCGATACTCCTGCTCGGCTTCCTCAAGATGGCCTTGGGCGTAGAGGGCCATCCCCAGGTTGTTGTGGGCGATCTCCGAGCCCGGGTTCTCCCGCACGGCGGCGGTGAAGAGGGTGCGGTCGTCGCGGTAGATCGTCGCCCGCAGCGCAGCGGCCGTTCCCAGGCCAGCCAGGACGAGGAGCCCCGCCACCGCGAGGGCCCGCCGCAGGGGAGATCGGACGAGCCGGCTCGCCAGCAGCCCCACGAGCCAGGCGAGGCCGACCGACGGCAGGTAGAGATAGCGCTCGGCGAAATTCGAGCCGCCGATGGCGTCCGCTCGCAGCACCGGCAGCAGGAAGGCGAAGACGAACGCCAGGGGAAGGACGATCTCGCGCCGCCCCGTCCCCCTCCAAGCCGTCATCGCCAGCCCTGCGAGGACCGCAACCGCCGCCGCCAGCCCCGCCAGAGCGGTGCAGGAGAGAAGCGGCGGCACCGGCACGACGGCCAGCACCTTCGCCGGAAACGGAACGACGAGGAACCCCAGATACCGGGCGAGCAGAGCGGCTCCGTACCCCATGGCTCCCGTCACGGACGACGTGACCCCGTAGCTCCGGGGCGCGAAGCCGCCCAGGGCGTGAATGCGCAGCGCGAGGTAGGCGGCCAGCACTGCTCCGTAAGGTGCCAGGCGTTTCGCCCCCCGCCGCATCGCCAATCCGAGAGAGCCTTCCCGCCGCCATTCCGTCATCTCCAGGACGACCAGGACCAGCACCGCCGCCACCCCGGTCTCCTTCGCCAGACAGGCCAGCAGATACGCCACCGGCCCGCCAAGAAGATTTTGGATTTTAGATTTTGGATTTTGGATTGCGAGAGGCGTGTCCTTGGCATGAAGGTAGATCAGGACGGCAGTCAGCGCGAAGAGGGCCGCCAGCAGGTCCGGCTGTCCGCCGGCCCAGGCCACGGCTTCGGCGTGGGCCGGGTGGACGGCGAAGAGGAGGCCGGCAGCCAGAGTCGCGGCGCCCGCGCCTTCTCCCTGCACCAATCGCCTGGCACCGAGCGCCACCAGCAGGCAGACGGCGAGGTGCAGCGCCACCGAGGCCGCGTGGAAGGCGGTGGGATCGAGCCCATAGAGGCGGTACAGCAGCGAATCGAACGCTCCGAAGACCGGACGGTAATAGTTCGAGCCCAGCGGGCCCTGCTCGCGGTTGAAGCCCCAGAAGGGGCGGGTGAGGAAGAGGCGCAGGCCACCGGCGGAACGCAGCCATGGATTGCGCTCGATCTGCACGTGGTCGTCGAAGACGAAGCCGAACCTGAGCGTGAAGCCGTAGACCGACAGCACCGCTCCGAGCAGCCATAGGGTCTGAGCGGCTGGGCTGGACAAGCGGCGGGAAAGGGGCGTCACGGTGCTATCATGCACCGCCTTTGAGACTTGGAGCCCCTGGTGCACGAAAGACAAGACCCGTCCGGGGTCAAGCTGAGCGTCGTCATCCCGGTGTACAACGAGCGCTTCCTGGCCGGCGAGCTCGTCCGCCGGGTGCTCGCGGTGTCGGCGCCTGAGATCCGCGAGATGGAGGTCCTGCTCGTCGACGACGGCTCGAAGGATGGCAGCCTGGAGATCCTTCGCCGTATCGCCGCCGAAAATCCCGATCGCGTCCGCCTGCTGGAGCAGGGGAAGAACCAGGGCAAGGGAGCGGCCATCCGCCGCGGCATCGCCGAGGCCACGGGCGACCTCATCCTCTTCCAGGACGCCGACCTCGAGTACGACCCGCGGGACTATCCGCGCCTCATCCGGCCCTTCCTGGAGGACGGCGCGGACGTCGTCTACGGCTCCCGTTTCCTGCCCAGCGAGCGCCGCCGCGTGCTCAACCACCGCCACACGCTGGGCAACAAGCTGCTCACCGGCTTGAGCAACTGGTTCACCGACCTCAACCTGACGGACATGGAGACCTGCTACAAGGCCTTCCGTGCGCCGCTCCTCAAGTCGATCCCCATCCGTTCCAACGACTTCGCCATGGAGCCGGAGATCACGGCCAAGGTCGCCAAGCGCGAGTGCCGCATCTTCGAGGTGCCCATCTCCTACCTGGGGCGCACCTACCGCGAGGGGAAGAAGATCGGCTTCAAGGACGCCTTCAAGGCCTTGCGGACGATGGTCAAGTACAGCCTGATCGACGACCTCTACGCCGAGGACGAGTACGGCTCCCACATCCTCCACAGCCTGGAGAAGGCGAACCGCTTCAACCGCTGGATGGCGGATGCCATCACCCCCCACGTCGGCGCCCGCGTCCTGGAGATCGGCGCCGGCATCGGCAACATCACCTCCTGGCTGCTGCCGCGCGACCTCTACGTGGCGAGCGACATCAATCCCCAATATCTCGACTACCTGAAGAACCTCGCCCTGGGCAAGCCCTACCTGCAGGTGGACCGCATCGATCTCGAAGACCCGCGGTGCTTCGAGAAGTGGCAGGGGGTGTTCGACACGGTGGTCTGTCTCAACGTGCTGGAGCACGTGCGCGATCCCCTGATGGCGCTGCGCAACATGCACGATGCCCTGGGTCCCGGCGGCCGGGTGGTTCTTTACGTGCCACAGGGGCCGGGCCTCTATTCCAGCCTCGACGAGGTGCTGGGCCACCGTTGCCGCTATGAGAAGCCGGCGCTCGCCGAGGAGCTGAGGACGACCGGTTTCGAGCTGGAGACGATGCGCGACTTCAACCACTTCGGCATCCCCGGCTGGTTCTGGAACGGCAAGATCCTCAAGCGGCGCCACTTCAGCCGCGTCCAGCTCAAGGTTTTCAACATGCTGGTGCCGGTGTTCCGGCCGCTCGACTCCCTCATCCCGGGGCGCGGGCTGGGGATCATCGCGGTGGCGCGGAAGGCGTGAGCTCACTGGCTCTGCTAGAATTCATCCTATGGGACTTCCGCAGCCGCTAGTCGATCCCCTCCGGGAAATCGAGCAAGCTGAAGTATCTCGCCCTGTGGAGACGCTACGTCAGGCGACCGAGGAGAGCTTAAAAGAGACGGTGAGCGCCCTGTCGAAGACTGTTCGTGACTGCGAGAAGGGTGCGGTCAGGATTAAGGACGCAAGTCGGGCGGTCTATGAAAAGGCGAAGGAGGGAATCTCTGCGGGTAGCCCGTCACCAGATCTCGATGAGCACATTGAAGCCATCTTCAGGATGGAAGATGACTTGAGCCGGAGGTGGCTGCCCAACGCCGAAATAGCACGGAAAGTAAAGGCCGGCACTTTCCGGCTGCCTAAGGTCAGCTCGCCGGAGAAGGCACGCTTGGTGAATCTCCTGGAGCGGTACATCAAGACGATTCTGGGTATTCTGGAGACGCTCCGGGATCTACGGTGGACTCTGATGGCGCTCCGTGCCGAAGCGGAAGACGCTGGTGACGCCCCTGTCTTCGACAATCCTCAGGATCTGCTGGGCTACCTGAAGACTCCGCCCCGGTGACCGGCCCGGTCCGCACCAAACCCTCCGCTCGGTTCCGTAAGAGCCTCGCGAAGTTGGGGGAGCCTCTCGCGTCCCGAGCCTTCAAGGCGCTGAAGAAGTTCCATACTGCATCCACCAGCCCCGGTCTGAACTTTGAAGCTTTCAAGAACCGGCCCGGCTTCTTCACGATCCGTGTGGACCGAAATTTTCGCATCCTGCTCAAGCAAGAGATGGACGAGGACGGTCCCTACTTTCTCCTCGTCGATATCGCCAATCACGCCGACACGTACTCCTGAAGGCGCGCTTCAGAACGGCGCGGCGATCTCCGACCCCCCCGCTGCCAGGCCTGCCCAGTCCCGGCGGCCGGGTGGTCCTCTCCGGCCGCTCGACGCCCTTGTCCCGGGACGCGGGCTGGGGATCATCGCGGTGGCGCGGAAGGCGGGTTCAGAGCCTTGTGCAGCAGGTCGAACGGCGCCCGTGCCTGGCGCCGCTCCACGAGGATAGGAGCGTCCTCGATCTTCCAGACGTGGCGCATCTCGGCGTCCATGATCACGAGGTCGCTGATCCCCGTGTACTTGAAGGCGCCGATGGTCTGGATCCACAGGGAGATCAGGCAGCAGGACAGGAAGGCCGCCCGCGCCGGCCGGCCGAGGGAAGCGAGCACCGGAGCGAGCATCCAGACGAGGATCGGCACCAGGTCGGTGAGGAAGCGGTAGCCGTAGGAGAAGCCGGCCCGCCAATCCGTGCGGGCGTAGAGCAGGAGCTGGAGCGCGATTCCCGCGGCGAGGCACAGGGTGAGGGCCCGAGTGCTCCTCTCCGCCAGCGTGCGATGAAAGAGGATGGGGAGGAACAGGAAAAAAGGGGAGTAGACGAACAACCCCCGCGCCGGGCTCACCAGCAGCCCGGCCAGGCCCGGCAGCAGGCCGTAGTGGAAGAAACCCTGGCTGCTGAAGTCGAGGACCCCGTAGCCGCCGCTCCAACGGTGGAACATCAGCAGGTTATAGCCCGCCGTCAGCAACATCGGCAGTGCCGCGGCGGCGGCGAACCAGGCCGCCCGCCAGCGCGCCGCGAGCAGGGCGTAGAGGCCGAAGGCCGCCGCGAGCAGGAGGTCCGGGGGACGGTTGGCCGCCAGCAGCCCGGCCAGCAGCCCGGCGGCCAGCAGGTTCCGCGTCGTGGTCCCGGCGGTGACGAACCAGAGCGTCCCCACGCACAGGAGCTCGGCCGTGCCGTGCTGCCAGAGGGCCTGGCTGCCGATGGTCCAGGTCTCGGTGGCGAAGGCGAAGACGAGGGTCAGGAGCGTGGCATCGCGGGGCGTGAGGCGGCGGCGCAACAGGAGGTACATCCAACCCACGGCCACGGCGGCGATCAGGCTCGCGGAGAGCTTCTCCAGGATCTCTCCCAGCCACGAGAGGCGCTCGTAGGTCTCGCCCGCCCAGCGCGCATAGAGGGCCGCCGGCAGATAGAGAGGCGCCACCAGCAGGGGCACGACGATCGGGTACAGGGAGGCCCAATGGCCGTCCGGCGTGGGTTGGATCCAGTACGGATTGGGATTCTTCTGGACCACCGCCTCGCGGATCGGGTCGAAGTGAAGCGTGCCGTGATTCCACAGGGCGAAGGGGAGGAAGCGGGCGGGGTAGGAGTCGCCGGCCGCGATGAGCCGGAAGTTGGCGTTGTAGACCATGAGGGCGAGGAGAGCCAGGACGAGGGCACGGCGGCCGTCCTGGGGCGGCGGTGGCTCCTGCTTGCGCCCCGCCAGCGCCGGGCTTTGCCGCTGGGGCCGGTTCTTTCTCTTCTTCGCTGCCATCGGAGGGCGGCAACTCTACCATCTACTCCGAGGGCCACTCCGAGGCCGCTCGCTTCTTGCGGTAAGCTCCCCGCGTCATGAGCGCCATCCAGGGAAGACAAGCCATCTGCATCACCGGCGGGGCCGGGTTCATCGGCTCCCATCTGGCTGACGCCTTTCTCTCCCGGGGCGACCGGGTGCTGGTGATCGACAGCCTGGCCGGGGGGAGGCGGGAGAACGTCCCCCGGGGCGCCGAGCTGCACGTGCTGGACATCCGTTCCAAGCAGGCTGCCGCCCTGGTGCGCGAGGCGGGAGTGGACGTCCTCCTTCACCACGCGGCGCAGATGGACGTGCGGCGCTCGGTCGAGGACCCCATGTTCGATGCCGACGTCAACGTCCTCGGCGGCCTCAACATGGCCGAGGCGGCACGCCTGGGCGGAGTGCGCCAGATCCTCTTCGCCTCCACCGGCGGCGCCATCTACGGCGAGCAGGATTTCTTCCCGGCCACCGAGGACCACCCGGCGCGTCCGCTGTCGCCCTATGGCGTCTCCAAGCTGGCCTTCGAGCGCTACCTCTATTTCTACCACCAGACCTACGGGCTCGACATCGCCTGCATGCGCTACGCGAACGTCTACGGCGAGCGGCAGAACCCCCATGGCGAGGCCGGGGTGGTGGCCATTTTCCTCAAAGCCCTGCTGGCCGGCGAGGCCCCCGTCATCAACGGCGACGGCCTCCAGACGCGCGACTACGTCCACGTCTCCGACGTCGTGCGCGCCAGCCTGGCGGTGGCCGGGCGGCCCGGCTTCAACGTCTACAACGTGGGCACCGGCGTCGAGACCACCGTCGTCGAGCTCTATGCAGAGCTGGCCCGCGCCGTTCGCAGCCAGCTCAGGGCCGTGTACGGCCCCGCCAAGCCGGGCGAGCAGCGCCGTTCGGTCATCGACGCCAGCCGCCTGCGCCACGACCTGGGAGTGCCCGCTCCCCTGTCGCTCGCCGAAGGGCTGGCGCGCACCGCCTCCTGGTTCCGCGAAGAGATCGCCGCCTGACTCGAACTTTCGTTGTCCCGCTTTTGATCGGCTTCCGCACTTCTGTTTCGTTACCGGGAAGCGCGTCCGTGTACTGCCACTGACAAATCCCAATAGCGACCCAGTTCCCCCGGGTGTTAGAGGATCTCCTCCTTCTTCCACCCTTTTACGCGTCCGCCGGCCGTGGCGCACGCTGCGGCCGGCGGCGTCTTTTTATTTCCCAGACAGCACACCTTGCAGCGGCTTGCCGTCGAGGTAGAACTGTGCGTGCTGGAGGTCGTGGAACTGGAGGGCGGTCTCGGTGAGCTGGGACAGGACGCGAGGGCCGTCGCAATCGCCGCCGAGCTCGACGTAGCCCGAGAGATAGACGCGGACCTCGGGGCCCATGCGGTCGATACGGTCGACTTTCAGGGGCGAGTGGGCGAGGGCATTGTACAGGCCCTTGGTCTCGGCGCCCTCTTGCAGGGTGAGCAGGGCCGAGAGGGCACCTTCCAAAGCGGGAGCCGGCGCCGGCAGGTCGACCTCCAGGGGCACGGCGCTGCCGCAACCGGAGGCCCGTCCGGCGGCGCTGCTGTCGTGCGGCGCGATCACGAAGACCTGCACCTTGCTGGTGCGGGTGCCGGCTTCGAGACCCTGGGCCGAGTCGCGGTGGGCGCAGCAGGTGAGGCCGGCCAGCATCACGAGCGGCAACAGCCAGGGCAGGGAGCGCTGCGGGCTCATCGCGCGCCGGCCCTCCTGCGGTCCATCACCAGGAAGCTGTAGGAAAACGGCGTCTCGGCCGTGGGGCCGTGGTCCTCCCGCTCGACGACCTCCCAATCGTCCTCGCCGATCTCGGGGAAGAAGGTGTCGCCCGGGAAGTCCTTGTCGATCCGCGTCAGTTGGATGCGGTCCGCCCGTTTCAGGGCCAGGCGGAAGATCTCCTCGCCGCCGGCCACGAACACCTCGTCCCCCTGCGCCCCCTGCGTCCTGTCGAGCGCCTCGTCGACCGAGTGGGCGACCTCCACACCGGGAGCGGACCAGCCGGGATCCCGGGTGACGACGATCGTCGGCCGGCCGGGGAGGGGCTGGCCGCCGATGGAGTCGAAGGTCCTCCGCCCCATGATCATCGGGTGCCCCATCGTCAGCGCCTTGAAGCGCCGCTGGTCGGCCGGGAGGCGCCAGGGGAGGCGGTTGTCGATGCCGATGGCGCGGTTGGCCGCCATGGCGGCGATCAGGGTGATTCTCATCGGAGCCTTATACGGCGATCGGCGCTTTGATCGCCGGGTGGGGATCATAGCCGGCGAGGGTGAAATCCTCGTAGACGAAATCGCAGAGCGAGGTCCGTGCCGGGTTGAGGGTCATCGACGGCAGCGGCCGAGGCTCGCGGGAGAGCTGCAGGCGGGCCTGCTCCAGGTGGTTGCGGTAGAGGTGGGCGTCGCCCAGGGTGTGGACGAAGTCGCCGGGCGCGAGGCCCGTGACCTGGGCCACCATCAGTGTCAGCAGGGCATAGGAGGCGATGTTGAACGGCACGCCCAGGAAGACGTCGGCGCTGCGCTGATAGAGCTGGCAGGAGAGCCGGCCCTGGCCCACCCAGAACTGGAACAGGGCATGGCAGGGCTGGAGGGCCATCGCATCGAGATCCGCCACGTTCCAGGCGCTGACGACGAGGCGGCGGGAATCCGGCTGGCTGCGGATCTGCTCCACGACGCGGGCGATCTGGTCGATGTGGCCCCCGTCCGGCGTCGGCCACGAGCGCCACTGGGCGCCGTAGATGGGCCCGAGCTCGCCGGCCTCGTCCGCCCACTCGTCCCAGATGGTCACCCCGTGCTCGTGCAGCCAGGCGACGTTGGTGTCGCCGCGCAGGAACCACAGCAGCTCGTAGAGGATGGAGCGGACGTGGAGCTTCTTGGTGGTGAGGAGAGGGAAGCCCGCCGCGAGGTCGAACCGCATCTGGTGGCCGAAGACGGAGAGCGTCCCGGTGCCCGTGCGGTCCGTCTTCTCGACCCCATGGTCCAGGATGTGGCGGAGCAGGTCCAGGTACGCCCTCATCGGGGGGAATCTAGCACGGGCATCCCTATGGCTTGCCATCGGACCGGGCAATCTTGAGCTGTCCGGAAACGGGCTTTTGACGCCTCGCGGCAAGCTTGCAGCAAGCGGTGCTACGGAATCCTGAGCCGCGGCAAGCTTCTGCCGGGTCCTGGCAATCTTGCCGGCCTCCCAGGCAAACCTGGCGCGCTCCGGCCGGGCTTGCCACGGCTTGGAGAGGCGGCCAGCGCCAGGGATTCCGGTCGGTTTGAGAGACACCGCTTCGCGAGGTCCCGTATCGCCATCTCTTGCCATCGCGAGACCGGTCCGTAGAGACGACCCAGACCCGTTACGAAACTCTCGGCAGGCTACGGGGACGGCGGGGCGTCTCCGATGCGGCGATGTCGGTCCCGTCCTCCCCACCCTCCGGCGGCGCGAATCATGGGAAGAAAGATGTGTGGAATGGCTCGCCCTTGCCGAGCCCGGACGACTGCCCGCGTCCGCGATAAGATCTCCCCGCGCCCAGCCGGGCGCCACAAGGAGAGTGCCATGAACAAGATCGGTTGCCTGATCGCCGCCGTGTTGGCGGTCGTGTTGGTCGGATGGTTCGCGGTGAGCACCTACAACGGGCTGGTGGGCTCGGAGCAGGCGGTGGAGGCGCAGATGGGGCAGGTGCAGAACGTCTATCAACGGCGGGCGGACCTGATTCCCAACCTGGTGGCGAGCGTCAAGGGCGCCGCCAACTTCGAGCAGTCGACGCTGACCCAGGTGGTGGAGGCGCGCAGCCGCGTCGGCCAGGTCAGCGCCCAGGCGACGCAGCAGATCCTCAACGATCCGCAGAAGTTCCAGCAGTTCCAGCAGGCCCAGGACGGCCTCTCCTCGGCCCTCTCCCGCCTGATGGTGGTGGTGGAGCGGTACCCCGACCTCAAGGCCGTGGCCAGCTTCCGCGACCTCATGGTGCAGCTCGAAGGGACGGAGAACCGCATCGCCGTCGAGCGCCGCACCTTCAACCAGGTGGCGCAGGAGTACAACACCCGGGTGCGCAGGTTCCCGGCCGCGCTCTTCGCGGGGATGTTCGGCTTCCAGCCCAAGCCGTACTTCCAGGCCACCACGCCGGGAGCGGAGACGGCTCCCAAGGTCGACTTCGGGGGAGCCACGCCAACCCCGGCCACGCGCTGAGCGGTCAGGAGGGCCCCAGGAGCTGGACAAGGAATTCTTGAGCCTGTACGTTCCATTACAAGGAATGATGGAATTGAGATCCTTCTCCGTCCTGCTCCTCGGTGCCGTCCTCGCCGCCGCGCTCTCGGGCTGCTCGGAGGGGGGCGCCCAGGCCGCGGCCGCCGTAGGAGCCAAGACCGACGGCGGCGCGCTGGTCGCCCACCGCGGCACGTTCCGCCAGCGGGTACTGCTCTCCGGCGAGCTCGAAGCCGAGCGGGGCGAGTCGCTCGCCGTGCCGCGCACCAACCAGTTCCAGCTCCAGATCCGCTGGCTGGCCGAGGACGGCACGATGGTCAAGGCCGGCGAGCGGGTGGTGGAGTTCGACAACTCGCAGTTCGCCTCGGACCTCGAAGAGAAGCGGCTCTCCGCTTCCGATGCCGGCAGCGAGCTCCAGCGCACGGCCGCTGAAGCCAGGACCGGCACGGCCGAAAAACGGTTCGCGGTGGAGAAGGCGCGCTCGGAGGCGGAGAAGGCGAGGATCGCCGCCGCCGTGCCCAAGGACCTCCTCGCCCTGCGCGAGTACCAGGACCGCCAGCTCGCCTTGAAGCGCGCCGAGACCGAGCTCGCCAAGGCCCAGGAGGATCTCGACGCCGCCACCCGCGGCGGCGCCCGCGACGTCGACGTCAAGCGGATCGCGCTCGAAAAGTCGCAACGAGAGATCCACACCGCCGAGGGGGCGGTCGAGGCCCTCACCCTGCGTGCGCCGCGGGCCGGCATGGTGCTGATCGGCGATCATCCCTGGGAAGGGCGAAAGCTGCGGGTGGGCGACTCCGTGTGGGTGGGCATGCCGGTGGCCTCTCTGCCGGACCTCTCGGCGATGAGCGTGCAGGCCAGCCTTTCCGACGTCGACGACGGCCGCATCCAGCCCGGCATGGAGGTGCTCTGCACTCTCGACGCCTATCCCGGCCAGGTGTTCAAGGGGCGTGTGGCCGACATCTCGCCCGTCGCCCGCGAATCCCGCCGCAGCCCGCTGCTGCGTTACTTCCCGGTGCACGTCCGGCTGGACCGCTCGGATCCGCAACGCATGCGGCCTGGCATGTCGGTGCGGGTCGAGGTGCTGGGGGCGGAGCGGAAGGACGTCCTGCTGGTGCCGCGGGCGGCCCTCGACTTCGCAGCTCCCGTGGGTATGGCGGCCGGCTCGCCGCGGGCCCTGCTGGCGGGCGGCGGCGCCGTGCCGGTGAAGCTCGGCGCGTGCACTGCGCTGGAGTGCGTAGTGGAGTCCGGCCTGACGGCGGGAACCCGGCTGCGTCCCCGCGACGGCGAGGATCCGGACGGGAGGCGCCCCGGATGAGCCCCCGCCAGCGGCGGTATGCCCGTTTCATGGCCGGCGGCGCGTTGCTCGTGGCCGTGGCCGTGGGGCTCTGGCTGGTGTCGGCGCGCGCCGCCGCCTCGGCCGGCGGCGGCTGGGTGGAGGTGCGGCGCGAGGACCTGGTGATCGGCGTGCCCGTCTCCGGCACCCTGTCGTCGACGCAGGCGGTGAGCCTCGGTCCGCCGCAGATCGAGGAGATCTGGGACTACAAGATCTCGTTCATGGCTCCCGAGGGAGCGACCGTCAAGGCGGGCCAGCCGGTGCTCGGCTTCGACTCCTCGGAGCTGCAGCAGAAGCTCCAGGTGAAGATGGCCGAGCGGGATTCGGCACAGAAGGAGCTGGAGAAGCGCCAGACGCACGCCGAGCTCTCGCGCCGCGATTCCGCGCTGCAGCTCGCCGAGGCCGAAGCCCGCCAGCGCAAGGCCACCCTCAAGGTGGAGGTGCCGGCGGCCCTGGTGGCCGCCAAGGAGCTCGCCAAGTCGCGGGAGGACCAGGCGCTCGCCAACCGCGAGATCGCCTACCTCAAGGACAAGATCCGGCTCGAGGCCGCGCAGGCGCAGACCGAGGTCGACGCCCTCGCCAAACGGCGGGACCGCGCCGCCGGCCGCGTCCAGGAGATGGAGGATGCCATCCGCCGCATGATGGTGCCCGCCCCCCGCGACGGCACGGTGGTCTACGTGGCGGCCGACAATGGCGAGAAGAAGAAGATCGGCGACTCGTGCTGGCGCGGCCAGGTGGTGGTGGAGATCCCGGACTTGCGGCAGATGCAGGCCGAAGGCGAGATCGACGAAGCCGACGCCGGCCGCGTGGCCACCGGCCAGCGGGTGACGTTCCGGCTGGACTCGCATCCGGACGACGTCTTCACCGGCCGGGTGCGCGGTATCGGCGGCGCCGTGCGCAGCCGCTCGGACGTCAATCTGCTCAAGGTGATGAAGCTCACCATCGACCTCGACCGCACCGATCCGCAGCGCATGAGCCCTGGCATGCGGTTCCTCGGCACGGTGGAGATCGAACGCGCGCGCCAGGCCCTGGTGGCACCTGCCGAAGCGGTCTTCGCCCGCCCCGAGGGTCCGGTGGTCTACCGCCGTTCGGGCTGGGGAAGCGAGGCGGTGCACCCCGAGCTCGGCCGGCGGAACGACCGCCTGGTGGAGATCAAGAGCGGCCTGCGCCCGGGCGACATGATCTCCCGCCGCGATCTCGCCGGGGACCGCGGCGCCGGTGGAGCGGGCTCATGATGCCGGCCCCTTCGCGGCAGCCGAAGCCGGCGATCCGGAAGGCCCGCCTCGGGGCCGTCCTCGCGGCCGTGATCGCCCTGGTGGCCCTGGTGGCCTTGGCGGCGTTCCTGCCCTCGTCCGGCTCCAGCGCCGGCGACGTGCCGGTGATGCGCGTCACGCCCGAGAATTTCGCGCGCCAGGTGCCGGCGCAGGGCAACCTCCAGGCCGTCACGGCGACGCCCGTCATCGTCCCCACGGGAGTGCCGGGCCCCTTCCGCATCGGCTGGATCGCCCCGGACGGCTCGAAGGTGAAGCAGGGCGACGTGGTCATCCGTTTCGATCCCAGCGTCATCGAGAAGCGGCTGGTCGACGCCGGGGACGATCTGCGGGAAAACCGCTTGGCGATGGAGAAGAAGCAGATCGACGGCACCTCCGAGCTGCGCAAGCTGGAGAAGGACGCGGCCATGGCCCGCCTCGAGCTGCAGGATGCCAAGCAGTTCCAGAAGAAGGACTCGCTGATCTTCTCGCGCGCCGACATCATCGAATCGGAGATCGACCAGGGGCTGGCCGAGGCGCGGGAGGGTCACGCCCAGGCCACCCGCCAGACGCGGCAGAAGCTCTCGGGCACCGAGGAGGCCCTGCTCCAGATCAAGATCCGCCAGGCCGACGCCAAGATCAGCCAGGCCCGCGCCGCCCTCCAGGCGCTGACGGTGACCGCGCCCCACGACGGTGTCCTCATCCTCAAGCGCAACTGGCGGGGAGAGTCCACCCGAGTGGGCGACAGCGTGTGGAACGGCCAGCCGCTGGCCGAGATCCCCGATCTTGCGAAAATGCAGGCCGAGGTCTACGTGCTGGAGGCGGACGCCGGCGGCCTGACGCCCGGCCGGCAGGCGTCGGTGACGGTGGAGTCCGCTCCCGGCGTCACCTGGCCGGCGAAGATCGCCCGCGTCGACGCGCTCGCCAAGCCGCGGGTCCTGGGCTCGCCGGTGCAGTACTTCGCCGTCACGCTCGCCCTCGCCCGCACCGATCCCCAGGTGATGAAACCCGGCCAGCGGGTGCGGGCGACGCTCTTCCTGGAGCAGCGCAAGGGAGCCCTGCTGGTGCCGCGCCAGGCCCTCGTCGACCGCGAGGGGCGCACGGTGGTCTACCGGCGGGACCCCAAAGCCCAGGGCGGCAACGGCTTCGTGCCGGTCGAGGTGAAGCTGGGGCCGTCGTCCCTCGGCCGGGTGGTGGTGGACTCCGGCCTCAAGGCGGGGGACGTGCTGGCGATGCGCGATCCCACCCGGCCGGCGGGCGCTCCCCCGGAAAAGAAAGACACCGCGCACAAGGCGTCTCCGGTCTCCTCCCACCGGCGTGGCAGCGGCATGATCATCATCTCGCAATGACCCCCCAGGAAGCCCTCCGCTCGGCGCTCGACAACCTGGCGGCGCACAAGCTGCGCTCCGCCCTCACCATGCTCGGCATGATCTTCGGCGTCGGCGCCGTCATCGCCATGATGTCGATCGGCGCCGGAGCCGAGCGCCAGGCCCTGGCCTCGATCGAGCGGCTGGGGCTGCGCAACGTGCTGGTGCGCGCCAAGACCCTGAAAGACGACGAGGCGCAGGAGATCCGCCAGAAGTCGCTGGGCGTCTCGCAGCGCGACGCGGCGGCCATCGCCGAGGCGGTGCCCGGCGTCGAGCTGGTGGCCCCTCGCATCCGCATCGATCCCTACAAAGTTCTCTCGGCGACGGGAAAGAGCGACGATACCGCGGCCTACGGCGTCGGCCCTCGCCATCGCGAGCTGGCGCACCTGGGATTGGCCGAGGGGCGGTTCCTCGACGAAATGGACGGCGCCACTCACGCCCAGGTGGCCGTCATCGGCCCGGCGGTGCGCCGCGACCTCTTCGGCTACGGCCCGGCCGTGGGGCAGCTCGTGAAGGTCAACGACATCTGGCTGGAAGTGGTGGGAGTGCTGGCGGACGACGCCTCGGGATCGCCGGGATCGCCGGGGAAGCCGGGGGCGCCCGGGACGGCCGGGGGCGGCGGCGCGGTCTCCGCCGGCGCCTCGCGGGAGATCTACCTGCCGGTCTCGACGGCCGAGCGCAAGTTCGAGCACCCGGCCCTGGCCTCGCCGCTCGACGAGATCGTCGTCCGCATGAAACCGGGGGTGAACGGCGACGAGACGTCGGCGTCGATCCGCGAGCTCCTCGACCGGCTGCACGCCAATGCCGCCGACTACGAGCTGGTGGTGCCCGAGGCGCTGCTGGCGGAGAGCCGGCGCACGCAGCGGCTGTTCAACATGGTGATGGGGGCCATCGCCGGCATCTCGCTGCTGGTGGGCGGCATCGGCATCATGAACATCATGCTGGCCACGGTGCTGGAGCGGACCCGGGAGATCGGCGTCCGCCGGGCGGTGGGGGCCCGCAGCCGCGACATCCGTTTCCAGTTCATCGTCGAGTCGTTCGCCATCAGCCTCATCGGCGGCGTCACCGGCATCGTCGCCGGGCTCGCCCTGGCGCGCGGCGTGGCGGCGCTGGCCGGCTGGCAGACCATCGTCACCGGCTCGTCCATTCTCCTCTCGACCGGCGTCGCCATGGCGGTGGGGCTGGCCTCGGGCATCTACCCGGCGTCCCGGGCGGCGGCGCTGGACCCGATCGAGGCTCTGCGCTACGAGTGAGTCCTCCTCTTAGCACCTGGTAACATCCTCGTCCAACCGTCGCCCAACGGAGAGAGATGAGGAACGTCCCCCTTTGGCTCGTGCTGGTGCTCGGCCTGATCGTCGGCGTGCCGGCCGGCCGTCTGGCGGTGGCGCCTTCGGGCGGCGCGGACAAGCCGGCGTCCGCGAGCCGGACTTCCGCGTCCACCCCC
>JBAPYB010000593.1:0-2065 GCA_049284515.1 Thermoanaerobaculia bacterium | reverse complement strand
ATTGAACGGTATTTGAACCAAGGCGCAGCCGTCCGCATCCGGGCGCTGCACGACGAGGCCGCTACTCGTCCTCCGGCGCCCTGAACCCAACCGGCCGCTTGGGCCGAGCGGGCGGGGAGATCAGCTGCCTCAACGTCTTGAAGATCTGGTTTAGCTGCTCGTCGTGCCCGCTCAATCCCCGCTCGATCTCTTCGAGCCTCTTCTCAATCGCGGCATAGGAACTCGCGACACGGCGAAGCTCGACGAAGGTGCGCATGATCTCGATGTTCACGGCGATGGCGCGGTCGCTGCGCAGGACGCCTGAAAGCATTGCGATGCCCTGCTCGGTAAAGACGTATGGCGCGTAGCGGCGACCTCCCCGGCCCTCGTTTGAGATCACAATTTGTGATCTCAAAACTTCTGCCTCGGCGCTTGTCAACTGGAACATAAAGTCCCCGGGGAAGCGCTTCGCGTTTGGCATGACCCCCTGAAATCGGTCCGCCCTGTGTGAGAGTTCTTCCGGCCCACGACAATGGGCCAAGGAGGACCGACGCAAGTGAAGAGAAGGCGACACACGCCCGAGCAGATCATCCGCAAGCTCAGGGAGGCCGAGAGGATGCTCGGGGAAGGCAAGCAGGTGCCCGAGGTGGCGAAGGCGCTGGAGGTCTCCGAGCAGACCTTCCACCGCTGGCGCAACCAGTACGGCGGGATGAAGGCTGAGGACGTCAAGCGGCTGAAGGAGCTCGAGAAAGAGAACCGCGAGCTCAAGCAGATCGTCGCCGACAAGGAGCTCGACATCCGCGCCTACCAGGAGATCGCAAAGGGAAATTTCTAGGCCCGGCCCGGAAGCGCCGAGCGGTCCTGATGCTCCAGGACCGCCTCGGCCTCTCCGAGCGTCGGGCGTGCCGGATCGCCGGCCAGCACCGATCCACGCAACGCCATGAGCCGCAGGTCGCCCCAGACGATGCCGCCCTTCGCAAGCGGCTGCGCGAGATCTCCAAAGACAAGAAGCGCTGGGGCTACCGCCGCGCCCACGCCCGCCTGATCGAAGAGGGCTGGGAAGTCAACAAGAAGCGCGCGCAGCGCCTCTGGCGCGATGAGGGCCTGCGGGTGCCGCGTCGCAAGAGAAAGCGCGCCAGGCTGGGCGGCAACGCAGACGCCAAGGAGCTGCGCGCCGAACGCCCCGATCACGTCTGGGCACTCGACTTCCAATGCGACGAAACAGCCGACGGGCGCCAGCTGCGGGTGCTGAACGTCATCGATGAGTTCACCCGTGAGGCGTTGGCGAGCGAGGTGGCGCGCTCGATCACCGCCGAGGACACCGTCGCCACCCTCGAACGTCTCGTCGCCGTCCGCGGCATCGCCCCCGCGCACATCCGCTGCGACAACGGCCCCGAGCTGATCGCCCACTCCCTGCGCGACTGGTGCCGCTTGGGCAAGACCGCCACCGCCTACATCGAGCCGGGCTCGCCCTGGCAGAACCCCTTCATCGAGTCCTTCAACAGCCGCACCCGCGATGAGGTGCTCGACGTCGAGCTGTTCTACACCCTGGCCGAGGCGAAGGTCATCCTCGCCGACTGGGTCCTCGCCTACAACACCGAACACCCGCACTCGTCCCTGGGGATGCTGCCGCCGGCGCGCTTCGCCGAGCGCTGGCGGCAGGAGAACGGCGCCCCGCCGCCTCGCTGCGATCGCCCTACGGGCTCACTCCGCGAGGCGGCGGTCGACCCCGCTACCGTGCAGGCTGATACCGACCACGAACTCTCACTGAGGGTGGACCGGTAAATGGGGGCCGGTCACGTTGCGCTTGACCTGCTGAACAAGCACCCTGGTCTCGACGCCTAGAGATCGGCCAGGTCCTCATCGAGCATCACCTGGCGCCTGCGAACGAGGAAGATCCGCTTCTCGATCGCGGGAGTCGCTATCAACTCCAGCGAGTCGGTTTCCTCTATCGCGTGAGCCATCCGGTCAGCATGCCAAACAGGCCGGATGCTCTTGTCTGCGAAATCGCCGCCTCGATTCGAGGCCTCATCAAGGGACCGAGTGCAGCCCGAAACGGGCCTCGGGGGGCCCGAGGGTCCTAGGC
>JBAPYB010000592.1:0-10499 GCA_049284515.1 Thermoanaerobaculia bacterium | reverse complement strand
GCGATGTCGAGCCCGGTGGGCTCGCCCACCAGGGCCGCGTGCGGGGGTGTGCCGCGGCGGGCCAGCTCGGCGAGCACGGCCTCCGTGCCCGTGCCGCGCGTCTCCTCCCCTTCCACCAGGGCCAGAGCCAGGGTGAAAGGCAGGTCCGCCTCGCGGAAGGCGAGGAAGGCCACGGTCATGGCCGCCACCGCCGCCTTGGCGTCGTTGGAGCCCAACCCGTAGACCCAGCCGTCGACCGACTCCACGTCCCAGGGCTCCCGCGTCCAGCCGGTGGCCGGGGGCACGGTATCCAGATGCGTATCCAAGAGCAGCAGCGGGCCGCGGCCGAGGGTGGCCAGGAGGCTGTTGCCAATGCGCGCCGCGGCGATGCCGTTGCGGGCCAGCAGATCGGCCATGAAGTCGGCAAGCCCAGCCTCTTCTCCGGAGATCGAGCGGATGCCGGTGATCTCCCGGTGCAGGGCGAGGATCTCGCGCTCGGGAAGCACTTCAGGAGGCTCCACCGGAAAAGACGGGAAGGGGAAGCTGGCCCGCCGCCTGCTCGGCCGGCGAGAGGGCGTCGACGTCCTCGACCACCAGGGTCCCCACCCCTTCGTTGGTGAACACCTCGGCCAGCAGGCCGTCCGGCAGGTCGTGGGAGAGGATGTGCACCCGCCGCACGCCGCCGTGAATGGCGGCCTCGATGGCCGAGGTCTTGGGGAGCATGCCGCGCACGAGGCCGCCCTCGTCCCGCAGCCGCCTCAGGCCCGCGAGGTCGGTGTAGGAGACGAGCGAGCCGGGATCGTCCGCCCGTTCCAGGATGCCCGCGGCGCCGGTCAGGAAGAGGAGCTTCTCGGCCTGGAGGGCCACGGCCAGGGCCGAGGCGACCGTGTCGGCGTTGATGTTGAGCAGCGTGCCGTCGTCCGCCGCCGAGAGCGGGCTCACCACCGGCACGTAGCCCGCGTCCAGGAGCGAGATGAGAATTTTCGGATCGACGGCGGCGACGTCGCCCACGAAGCCGTAATTGACCAGCTCGTCCCCCACCCGCACCGGCGGCCGCTTGCGGGCCTGGACGAGCCCGGCGTCCACGCCCGAGACCCCCACCGCCGGCAATCCCACCCTGCGGCAGACGGCGAGGAGCTGCGTGTTGACCGCGCCGTTGAGCACCATGGCCGCGACCTCCAGGGCCTTCTCGTCCGTCACCCGCCGTCCCTCGACGAAGCGGGCCTCGGCGCCCAGGGCCCGCGCCAGATCGGTGGACTGGGTGCCGCCGCCGTGCACCAGGACGACGCGGATGCCCACCTGGTGCAGCACGTCCACCTGCTCGACGAGGGCGCGGGCGGTGGCCTCGCGCTCCAGGGCTCCGCCCCCGGCTTTGAGGACGAAGGTCCTGCCCTTGAAGATCCGGATGTACGGCACGGCGTGCTTCAGGGCCGTGGCCTCGGCCGTCCGCTGTCCGACGTCTTTCATCGTCGTTCTCCTCTTATCCCCGGGGTCCCCGGAGCAGGCGGTAGAGCACCGCCATCTGCGCCCACATGCGGTTGCGCGCCTCGTGGACCACCACGCTGCGCGGCCCGTCCAGCACCGAATCCGACACCACGACGTTGCGCCGCACCGGCAGGCAGTGCATGAAGCGGCAGTCCGGCGCCGCAGTGGCGAACCAATCGTCGCCCACGCACCAGTCGCGCAGGCCGGCGCGGAAAGCCGCCTCGGCTTCCGGGTTGCCGTAATGAACGGGCGAGGTCCACGACTTGGCGTAGATCACGTGCGCCCCCTCCAGGGCCTCGGCGCGGTCTGCAGTCTCCCGCAGCGAGCCGCCGGAGTGGGCCGCCGCCTTCCGGGCTCGCTCCATGATCGGCTCCGGCAGACCGAAGCCCTCGGGGCGGAGAACGGTAACGTCCATTCCCCGCAGGGCCGCCATGTGGACGGCCGCCGCCTGCACCGCCAGCGGCAGCGGCTTCGGGTGCCACGCCCAGGAGAGGACGAAGCGGCCGCCCCGGGCCGGGATCGCGAGGTCGTCCATCGTCTTCCAGTCCCCCAGGGCCTGGCAGGGATGATCGACGGCCGATTCCAGGTTGATCAGCGGCACGGGGCAGACCCCGGCCATGCTGAGGAAGGTGGAGTCCGCGAGGTCCGCCGCCAGGTCCGTGCCGCCCGCGAAGGAGCGGAGCCCCAAGGCATCGGCGTAGGACGCCAGCACGGGGATCGCCTCCCGCACATGCTCGGCGGCGGCGCCGTCCATCACCACGCCGTCGCGGGTCTCCAGGATCCACGTCCCCTGCCCCGGGGAGATGACGAACGAGCTCCCCCCCAGCCTCGCCATTCCCGCCTGAAACGAGGCCAGGGTGCGCAGCGACGGATTGAAGAAGAGAAGGGCGAGGACCTTCCCGCTGAGCGCCTTCGGCTCCGGCGAGCGCTCCAGGTGCGAGGCCAGGGCGAGGAGGTCCTTGATCTCCTCCGGCCCGAGCGCCGCCAGACCGAGGAAATCCTTCACGCCGGGACCTCGGACAGCGCCTGGGCCAGAACCGCGACATGGGCCTCCTCCAGCACCAGCGGCGGCAGGATACGGACGACGTTCGGATCGCCGCTCGTCCCCGTCAGGATGCCCTTGGTCAGCAGCTCGTCGACGATCGCCCGCGCCGGCCGGGTGGTGCGCAGGCCGAGGAGGAAGCCCTCGCCCTGGATGCCCGTCACCGGCCCCACCTGGCAGGTCTCGCGGATGAGCCGGGAGAGCTGCTGCACGCGGGGGAGGAGGCCGTCCTGCTCGATGGCGTCGATCACGGCCCCGATCAGGGCGCAGGCCAGGGGGCCGCCGCCGAAGGTGCTCCCCATGTCGCCGTGCTTGAGTCCCTGGCCCACAGCGTCGCTCACCAGCACGGCGCCGGCTGGGAAGCCGCCGGCGATGCCCTTGGCCGTGGTGAGGAGGTCCGGCGTGACGCCGTAGCCTTGAGCCGCGAACGGATGGCCGGTGCGCCCCATGCCGCACTGCACCTCGTCGAAGATCAGCAGCGCCCCGGACTCGCGGGTGAGCTCGCGGACGGCCGTCAAGTACTCCGCCCCCATCTCGACCGCGCCGCCCATGCCCTGGACGGGTTCCAGGATGACGGCGGCCACGTCCGGCCCCAAGGCGGCGCGCAGGGCGTCCGGGTCCTTGCGCGGCACGAAGGTGACGTCGAATGGCGCGCGGGGAAAGCCGTACCAGCCCTGAGACTTCCAGGAGACGGCCGCCGCCGCCGCGGTGCGGCCGTGGAAGGAGCCCTCCAGCGCGATGACCCGATTGCGTTTCCCTCCTTGGGAAAAATTGCGGAAGGCGAGGCGCAGAGCGTTTTCGTTCGCCTCGGCGCCGCTGTTGACCAGGAAGGCCCGCGTCAGGCCCGCGGGGCCGAAGTGGACGAGGCGTTCCGCCGCCTGGGCGCGGATGGCCAGCGGCACCGAGTTGCTCTGAAAAAACAGCTTCTCGGCCTGGCCCCCCAGGGCCGCCAGCAGCCGGGGGTGCCGGTAGCCGAGGAGGGCCACGGCGTGGCCGCCGTAGAAATCGAGCAGCGCGCGGCCGTCGCGGGTGTGGACGGTGATCCCCTCGCCCCAGACCGGCTCGACGGGGGTGTGCGCATAGACGGGCAGCAGCCACCGGGCCTCGTCCAGCTCGGCCTGGAGGGCGGGTGCGACGGTGGTATCAATACTGGTATCGGTCATCGTGATCTCCCTAATCTCAACCCTTCGGCGAAGGGGGTAGAGACGTCCCAGGTCCTGAACGATATCGGCGGCAGGACACGGGGACCGCGGGACGTCTCCGCGGCGGCGAAATCGGTACTTCTCTCCACATCGGCCGACGGGTTCAAACAGCCGCCCGGCGACGTCCGGCGATCGTGGACCTCGGATCGCGCCTGCCGCCTCGGAGACGTCCCGCAGTCCCCGTGAAATCCGTCAGGGTATCGTTCAGGACCTGGGACGTCTCTACCGCCTTCGCCAGACGTTGGTGACGGTCTCATACCCATCCCAATCCTGGCACCATCAATCCCGCCGTCTCGGGAAACCCCAACAAACGGTTCATCCACTGGATCGCCCCGCCGGCCGCTCCCTTCACCAGATTGTCCAACGCCGAGAGGACCACCAGGTGATCGCCGTCTGCGGCCACGGAGAGGCGGGCGCGGTTGGTGCCCACCACGTCCTGGAGGCGGGGCGGCTCGGCGAGGACGTCCACGAAGGGCGAGGCGGCGTAGAAGCCGGCCAGGGCCTGCCGCACCTCGTCCGCCGTGGCGGCCTTGGCGAGCCGGGCCTGGATCGTGGCATAAATCCCGCGGGCGAAGGGACCGGCCTGGGGGACGAAGTGGATCTCGGCATCGCACCCGGAGGCCGCCGTGGCCAGGGCCCGCATCTCCGGCTCGTGGCGGTGCTTGAGCGGGTTGTAGGCGAAGACGTTGCTCCGCCGCGCCGGGTGGTGGGTGGTGGCCGTGGGGGTCCGTCCCGCGCCGGTGCTGCCGGTGATGGCCACCACGGAGAGGCGCGGCTCCACGAGCCCCAGCTTCAAAAGCGGCACCGCGGCCAGTAGCGTCGCCGTCACGAAGCAGCCGGGGTGACCCACTTGTCCCTCCGGCGTTTCAGCGAGGTGCTCGGGCACGGCGCAACGGAACTGGGAGAGACGGTTCGGCGCGCCGTGGGCATGGCCGTAGACCTTCTCATAGGAGGCGGCGTCCGCGAAACGGAAATCGGCGGAGATGTCCACCACCTTGGCGACCGTTCCGGCCCGCTCGGCCGTGGCCAGCAGCTCGTCGAGGAGCGGCGCGGCTGCACCGTGCGGCGCGGCGCAGAGCACGGCGAGCTTCTCCTTCCCCGCGATCAACCCTGGCAGCTCTTTCCGGTCGGAGAAGGCGAGGTCCGGAAAGCACCCTGCGAGGTGCGGGAACGCCGCCTCCACCGCGCCTCCCGCCTGGCTCTCCGAGAGCACGGCGAAGGGGCGCAGGTGCGGGTGGCCGGCCAGGAGCCGCAACAGCTCGCCGGCCACGTAGCCGGTGCCCCCCAGGACCAGCGTGGGGATGGAGCCAGTCACTGAGCCACCCCTTCCACCGCCGGAACGCCCAGACCCAACACCTCCCGCACCCGCGCGGCCAGCTTCTCGCCGTTCGTGCGGGCGTTGATGGCCGGCACTCCCAGCGCCTGCTCGATGATCTCCGTGCCGGCGATGTTGTCCGTGGCCGGACCGGTGACCGCCACCGGCTCGATGCCGAAGCGCTCGCGGAGCATGCGCACGCCGCCCCAGGCCGCCACCGGATCGTTGGCGGCCAGCACCACGGCCGAAAAGGCGGCACGGATCTCCGCGTCCTCCAGGATGGCCGCCACTCCATAAGCCCCCAGCAGGCCGTCCCCGAGCTCGGCCACGATCACGTCCGGCCGGGCGGCGGCGAGACGGGTGATCAGGGTCCGCGTCACGGCCGGCGCGTTCGCCGGTGTGGTGGAGACGACCCCCAGATCCGTGAAGAGCCCGGTGGCGCGGGCCCCGGCGTCCTCCATGGCGAGGGTGTCCCGCCGCAGCGAGACACCGGTCGACTTGAGGCCGTCCACGGTGAAACCGCTGTGGCTCAAGTGGCGCACCAGGGTGCAGGCGGCGGCCGTCTTGCCGCAGTTCATACACGAGCCCACCAGGGCCACCACCGGCACGCCGGCCGCGTCGAGGGGAGCGCCGAGGTCCAGCGTCTCGCTGCCGATGCGCGCGGCCACGCCGATCCGCTCGCCCAGGTAAGGGAAGTGCAGCACGGCGCCCAGCACCTCGCACTCGAAAGGCTGCCCGAGGTCCGGGTTCACGGAGTCGCAGATCCCCAGCACGCCGCCCATGTTGAGAAGCTGGATCGTGTCCCCCGGCGCCAGCCGCGCAGGTAGATGGCCCGAGTAGCCGAACAGCGCGTGGCGATGGCCGAGCGCGCCAGCCACGACATCCCCCTTCTTCACCTGGGCCATACGGCCGCTGGGCAGCTCGAGCTGGCTGTAGGTGGTCTTGTCGTTCTTCACCCGCACGGCGACCACCACCCCCTCCTCGCAGGGAATGACGGCGCTCACCCGCACCTCCCGCTTGAGCTGGCAGGCGCGGGTGACGGAGGCGATCTTGTCCAGGAGCACGGTCTTCATGACGCGCCTCCGGATGCCCGCGACGCCCGTGCGTAGAGCTCGCCCGGCAGCGAGACGATCCGCGAGAATCCCCGAGCGTCGGCCGCCGTCCATTCTCCCGCAGCCTCGCCGTAGACGCCGCGGGAGGCGTCGCGCAGCGAGAAGGGAGAGGAGACCCCCTCGACGAACACCTGCCCGGGGCGGAAGAGAACGTGGACCTCCCCCGTGGCCCGCGCCTGCGAAGAGAGGAGCAGAGCCTCGATGTCGCGGCACACCGGATCGAGGTGCTGCCCCTCGTGCACCAGGTCGCCATAGACGGCGGAGACGGTCTCCTTCAGCCGGAGCTGGCGGCCCGTGGAGGTGAGCTTTTCGAGCTCCCGGTGGGCCGTCAGCAGCACCTCGGCGGCGGGCGCCTCAAACGCCACCCTCCCCTTGATCCCCAGGATCGTCTCCCCCAGATGGATGCCGCGGCCGATCCCGTAGCCCGCAGCCAGGGCCTCCACCTTCTCGATCAGCGCGACCGGCGCGAGATTCTCGCCGTCCAGTGCCACGGGCGCGCCATGATGGAACCCGATCGTATGGCGCGACGGCGATGTCTGCGTGTCGAAGGCGCCCTTCGTGAGGACCCAGGCGGACTCGGGGATCGACTCCACGGTATCCAGGGTCTCCTTGCCGCCGATCGTCACCCCCCAGAGGCCGCGGTTGACGGAGTAGGCAGCGCCGAAGGCGGGGACTGGAAGTCCCCTATCCTTTAGATACGCCACCTGCTCCGGGCGGGGCCGCGGCGTGTCCCGCACTGGCGCCAGGATCTCCAGGCTGGGGCCCAGCGTGCGCAGGGCCACCTCGAAGCGCACCTGGTCGTTGCCGGCGGCCGTGGAGCCGTGGGCCACCGTGAGCGTGCCCAGCCGCTCCGCCGCCTTCGCCACCTCCTGCGCCTGGATCACCCGCTCGGCCCCCACGCAAAGGGGATAAACCTGGCCGCGGCGGACGTTGCCCATGATCAGGAAACGGATCACCTGCTGAAAGAAGGCATCCCGGGCATCCACCAGGAAGTGATCGGCCGCGCCGAGAGCGCGGGAGCGCTCGGCGAGCGACTGCGCCGCCTCGGCATCGATGCCGCCGGTATCCACCGTCACGGTGACCACGGGCCGGCCACAGGTCTCGGCGAGCCACGGGATGCAGAATGAGGTGTCCAGCCCGCCCGAGAAGGCGAGCACAATGGGGTGGGACATGGTCTACCCCTCCTTGAGGAAGACTTCCAGCCGCTGGATGAGGCGCCGCTGATCGCGAGCGGAGGCCGTGGCCGCGAAGACGGTATCGTCGCCGGCCATGGTCCCCACCAGCTCAGGCCAGCCGGCCCGGTCCATGGCGAGGCCCACGGCCTGGGCCGCCCCGGCCATGGTGAAGACGACGGTTAGATAAGGCCCCGAGGGCTTGACGCCGCGCAGAAAGTGAGAGACCTCGGCCACCCCGGGATCGCGTTCGTCATGCTCCGAAGGCCGGGCATACCGGCCGCCCATCCACGCGATCCCCAGGTCCCGCAGGTCGCGGCTGACGCTCGACTGGGTCACCGCGATCCCCCGCTCGCGCAGCAGCTCCACCAGCTCCCCCTGGCTCGTCACCCGGTAGCTGTCGAGGATCGCCAGGATCTCCTGCTGGCGGCTTTCGCGGTGTTCGTGGTCGTGGGGCATGGCTGCGCTCTCGGCAAATTCATGCGCATGATAGCGCATCAGGCGCATGGAGAGTCAAGATGATCGCTCCTGTGCCCAATCGCGGTAACCACTCTTGGCACCGAAGACACGCGATTGTCCTCTCTATAGGGAACTTTGATGTAGAATCAAGCGCCGGAGGGGCCGATGTGGACTGAGGAAGATCTGGCTCGCATTGCCGAAGGGTTGGCCTGGGCTGCGAAGACACCGCCTGCCGAGACGGATCTCGAGGATTTGCTGCGGCGGGCTTGGGCTGAGCGCAGTCTTGAAGAGGATTTCATGGCGGGCAAGAGGCGGCGGTTTACGATCGACGAGTACCACCGGATGGCCGAGGCCGGCATCTTGGGCGAGGACGAAAGGCTGGAGTTGATCCGGGGAGAGATCTTCCACCTTTGGCCGATTGAGTTTTCCCACGCCTCGGGTGTGAGACGGTTCCTCCACAAGCTCACCCTCCGATTGGGCTCTCGCGCCGTAGTGGACGCTCAAAACCCCATCTTGCTGAATGAGCAGCAATCCGTTGCCCGTCCCGATATCGCGATCCTCCGTCCTCAGGAAGACTTCTACGTAGCCGGGACGCCTGGGCCCGAGGACATCCTCTTGGTAGTCGAGGTCGCCGACTCCTCCTTATCCTACGACAGCAAAGTTAAGCTGCCTCTTTACGCCGAAGCCGGTATCCCGGAGATCTGGCTGACCAATCCGACCGCCCACAAGATCATCACCTACAGGCGGCCTGCGCCGGAGGGCTATCAGGAGGAGCGCAAGTACAGGGGGCTAGAGTTGATCGCACCGGAAGCCTTCCCTGAAGAGCGCTTTCGGGTTGGCGACCTCCTCGGCTGAACCCTGCCCCTCAGCGCTCCCACTCTCCAAGTTTTCGGGTCAGTGAGCGCAAATCCGCCGGCACCCTCCCTCCGACAGAACATGACGCGAGTGGCCGGCCCGGCCGGCCCAACGGGCCGGGAGAACGGAGCCCAGGGCCGAGGCCGAAGGCCGATGCCCTGGGTGGAGAGATTGAACAACGTGGTGCGGCCTGTAAGGCCGCGAGACCGTGGGCCCGGCGTTGGAGGCCGCGGTTGGGAAGCCCGTCGTTCGAGCTCTTCTTGAGGTGGCCGACGATGTTGCTCAGTGCCTCGGTCCGTGCGCGAAACCAGGCGTACAAGTTCTCGCGGCCCTTCAGGCCGCAAGGATGGGGTGCCCTTTTTCCCAGGGCGTCGGCCTTCGGCCTCGGCCCTGGGCTGGGGTCTCCCGGCCCGTTGGGCCGGCCTACCAGCGCGGCCCCCTCTCCAGTTCCTTCCGTCGTGACTCCGCACCCGTACGGAGCGGCTCCGTACCTGTACGGAATGACTCAGTACCCTTACAGAGTGGCTCCGGAAGCAGGGAAAGCGCCTTTCCCTCCTTCCATCGTGACTCCGTACCGTTACGGAACGGTTCCGCACTCTTACGGAGCGGCTCCGTACCTGTACGGAATGACTCAGTGCTCTTACAGAGTGGCTCCGGAAGCAGGGAAAGCGCCTTTCCCTCCTTCCGTCGTGACTCCGTACCTGTACGGATTGACTTCGTACTTTTACGGAATGGCTCCGTACTGTGCGGAATGGTCCAGAACCCTTACGGAATGACTCCGTGCTCGTACGGAATGGTTATGTACTCTTACGAAATGGCTCCGGAACCTTCCGGCAAAACACTCTGTCGCCCCAGTCACTTCACCGAGACGGACACCTTGGCTCCATACCCTTGCAGCGTCACGTGGTCGGCCAGAATCTCGACGACGGTGAAGCCCTGGACCACTTCGCCGGGGGCCACGACGCGGCCGCCGAGGACGGCGATGGGGTGGTCCGCCGAGAAGGCGATGCAGTTGAGCTTCACGCCGCTGCTGGGGACGGGGACCTCGTTGACGTAGGACTTGCCGTGCTTCAGTCCGCCGGAGTTCGCGACAGGAGCCGGAGCAGGGGTCGGCGCACGGATGGGCGCCGCGTTGGCGGTGGGATTAACGCCCTGGAAGCGGCTTGACCGTCGAGATGTGACCCCTTGCGATCCAGAGCTGTGGGGAGAATGGCCCTTTTGGCTGGCCTAATACTTCTACGTGGAGCAAATCAGATTCACGGTCCCATTCGAGGACGACTACGTTCAACTGCAATGGTTCAGTAGTGACCTTGACCAATAGGCCGGTTGCATCTCTGATCCACTCTTCCCACTTGTTCGCCATATCGCACTCCATAACCCGGCTGGAGAGGTGCGGACACTGCCGGGCTCCGCCTGACAGTTCCGATCCTACTCAACGCGATCCGGCCTTCATTGCCAAGCCTCCTGGTTAACATGGTAGAGCGCTTCTTCCGCGACTTAACCGAAACCAACGGGGTGCCGGGAGGAGCAGCCCTCACGAGGATGCGCCCGCCGCGCGGCTAGGGGGGTTACTTCAGCGAAACCGACACCTTCGCTCCGTGTCCCTGGAGCGTCACGTGGTCGGCAAGGATCTCGACGACCGTAAAGCCCTGGACCGTCTCGCCGGGGGCCACGACGCGGCCGTCGAGGACGGCGATGGGGTGGTCCGGCGAAAAGGCGATGCCGTTGAGCTTCACGACGCCGCCGCCGGGGACGGGGACCTCGTTGACGTAGGTCTTGCCGTCTTCCAGGCCGCCTGTGCTCGCGGCAGGAGCGGGGGCCGGCGTGGGAGTCGGAGCCGGCGGCGGGGCCAGGCGCGCCTCGTCCGCCGTCAAGGGG
>JBAPYB010000591.1:0-2943 GCA_049284515.1 Thermoanaerobaculia bacterium | reverse complement strand
GTCGCCGGCCGCCAACCCCGGCAGCAGCCATCACGAGGCGCCACGGCGGGCGGACCGCGCCACGATCGGCGCCTCGATCTTCATCAAGGGCGATCTCACGGGCGAGGAAGACCTGGTGATCGAAGGACGCGTCGAGGGCAAGGTGGACTTGAAACAGAACAACGTCACCGTGGGCAAGAACGGCAAGGTGAAGGCCGACGTCTCCGGGCGGGTGGTGACCATCGAGGGCGAGGTGACGGGCAACGTCTACGCCCGCGAGCAGGCCATCCTGCGCCAGTCGGGAGCGATCAACGGCAACATCCAGGCGCCGCGCGTGGTGCTCGAGGACGGCTCGCGCTTCAAGGGCAGCATCGACATGGAGACTCCGAAGGAGACGGGCGCCCCGAGCCGGGAAATTCGGCCCGAGCCGGCCCCGCTGGAGGCCAACCGGCCGGAGACCGCGGGAGTGAAGGCCGGCGCCTGATGAGTTGGTTTTCCCCGCGCGGTTCCGGCCTCCGCAAAGAGCAGCAGGGCCGGGTTCAGACGCTCGCCGAGCCGGAAGTCCACCGCTCCCTGGCACTCGCGGCGATGTTCGACGACATCCGCGGGCGCAAGGTGCAGGTGCTGGACCTCGGGCCGGCCCTCGGCTCCAACGTGGAGTTCCTCTCGCAGTTCGGCTGCAAGCTGTACATCGAAGACCTGTACGCTGCCCTGGCGACGCGCGCGCCGTCGGGAGACGGCGAGCTGGCGGGCCCCGAGTTCTTCGCCGAGTTCCTGGCCATCCCGGAGGAGACCCGTTTCGACGTCGTCTTCGCCTGGGACCTGTTCAACTACCTCCACCGCAAGGAGCTCGTCCACTTCGCCGCGCACCTGCAGCGCCACTGCAACCGCGGCGCGCATCTCTTTGCGCTGATGTCGATCCTCAAGACGATGCCGGCCCAGCCCTTCCGCTTCAAGATCCAGGACGAGCAGCACCTGATCTACGAGCGGCGGACGACCGCCGAGCGCCCCTCGCCGCGCTACGCCCCGCTGGAGATCACCGACACCTTCAAGGGCTTCCGCGTCGACCGCTCGTTCCTGCTGCGGCACGGCATTCAGGAGTTCTTGCTGGTGAAGGAGTAGGGCCGGGCGTTTGACGCCGCATCGTGAAGCCGAGTGGTCACCCGAATCGTGACGCCGACCGGACTGGTGGGCGGACCCCTGTCCGCCGCTTCGAGGCCCTCACTCCCCCAGCCCCTCTCTCCCAGCCTCCCCCCCGCCGGCCGGGAGAGAGGGGAGCCGGAAGCCCTGCAAAGGCAGAGTTGCTCTTGGCTGTTCTCCCTCTTCTCCCGGCGGACGGGGGGGAGGCTGGGAGAAGAGGGCCGGGGTGATGAGGGCCACGGCGGCGCGGGCACCGGTCCGGCTCCTGTCACCTTGACGCAGCGGCGTCGAACGCGTCTCATGGACTTTCGACACCCTCTCCAAGGAAGATTGACACTCCCCGCGGCCTGCGCCACGATGCGGAAATGTCTTCCCTGGATTCGAGCCCTCGTCGCGCGGCCCTGGTCGTCGCTCATCCCGGGCACGAGTTGCGGGTGCACCGCTGGCTGGAGGTGGCGCGGCCGGTCGTCTTCGTCCTCACCGACGGCTCGGGCAGCCACGGCGTCTCCCGGCTGGCCTCCACCACCGCGCTCCTCGACCGCGCCGGGGCCTCGGCGGGCTCGATCTACGGCCGCCTCTCCGACCGGGAGCTCTACCGGGCGATCCGCGCCGGGGACCTCGGCCTGTTCACGGCCTTGGTGGACGAGCTGGCTCGGGGGCTCGCGGGCGTGGAGGTCGTTGCCGGGGATGCCGTCGAGGGATACAACCCCGGGCACGACCTCTGCCGGCTGCTGCTCAACGCCGCCGTGCTGCGCCTGGAGGCGGAGGGGCGGCGGATCGCCAACTACGATTTCCCGCTCGTGGGGGCGCCGGACGATGGCCTGCCCGGCGACCGCGGCGCCCCCAATGAGGACGATCTCCGGTTGGAGCTCGACGCCAGGGCGCTGCAGCGCAAGCTGGCGGCGGCACGGGCCTATCCCGAGCTCGCCGGCGAGGTGGAAGCGGCCGTCGCGGCCCACGGCACCGAGAGCTTCCGCATCGAGCGCTTGCGGCCGGTGCGCTACGGGCTGAGCCTCGCGGACATCGCTCCCCTCTTCTCTCATCCGCCGTTTTACGAGACCCATGGGGAAAAGCGCGTGGTCCTGGGACTCTACGACCAGGTGATCCGCTTCCAGGACCACCTGGCGCCGCTGGCCGCGGGGCTGGAGCGCCACGTGGCGGAGGAGAGCCGGAGGGCGTGCGCGTCCTGTTGACCAATGGCGCCCTCGTGAACCGCGCGGGCTCCGAGCTGTACCTCGTGGAAGTGGCCACTCGGCTCCTGGCCCTTGGCCACTCCCCCATCGCCTACAGTCCATGCCTGGGACCGCTGGCCGCGGAGCTGCGGGCGGCGACCATCCCCGTGGTGGACGACCTCGCCGCCGTGGCCGAGCCGCCGCACGTCATCCACGGCCAGCACCACCTGCCGGCCATGACGGCCCTGCTCCATTTCGAGAACGTCCCGGCCGTATTCGTGAGCCATGGCTGGGCTCCCTGGGAGGAGGCGCCGCCGCGCTTCCCCCGCATCCGGCGCTACGTGGCGGTCGACCACACGACGCGGGAGAGGCTGGTCTCCGAGGCGGGCATCCCGCCGGAGCAGGTGGAGGTGGTCCTCAACTTCGTGGACCTCGGCCGTTTCCAAGCCCGGGGTCCCCTGCCCGCCGTGCCGCGGCGAGCCCTCGTCTTCAGCAACCAGGCGAGCGAGGCCAACTACCTTCCCGTGGTGCGCGAGGCCTGCTCCCGCCTGGGGCTCGAGCTCGACGTGGCCGGCGTGGCCGCGGGCCGGCCGGCGGCGCGGCCGGAGGCGCTCCTGTCCGGCTTCGACGTCGTCTTCGCCAAGGGCCGCGC
>JBAPYB010000590.1:0-12038 GCA_049284515.1 Thermoanaerobaculia bacterium | reverse complement strand
CCCCTCCGCTGTCGGCAGCATCGGCAGCGTCGGCAGCGCCGGCCGCGCCAGCCGCGCCGGTGGTGTCGCCCCAGGAGCTCGAGCGGCGGCGCAACGAGATCATGCAGGCCTACCTCTCCTATCGCCGGCTGGACGCCTTCGATCTCTTGAACGTGCCGGAGGAGGCGACGGCCCAGGAGATCGACGCGAGATTCCTCGCCTTCTCCCGCCGGTTCGCCCCCTGGGCTCTCGACCACCCGGAGCTGGCGGCGATGACGGAGCGGGCGCAGGATCTGTTCCTGGCCGGCGCCCGCGCCTACGGCGAGCTCTGCGACCGGGAGCAGCGCGGCACCCTGATCTTTCGCCGCAAGACGCTGCGCGACGAGCGGGCGAAGAAGCCGGCGGCGAGCTTCGCCATCAAGACGGACCTCCTGGACGCGGAGGCCCAATACCGGAAGGGCAAGGCGCTGCTGGAGGCCGACAAGCCCCGCGAGGCCCTCGTGCTCCTCGAGTTCGCCGCCGACTGCGACCCGCAGAACGGCGTTTATGCCGCCGAGACGGCCTGGTGCCGCTTCGTCGTCTCGTCCTCCTATGCCGGCCGTTCGCTGCGCGAGCTGGCCGAGGCGCTACGGCGCGATCCCAACTGCGGTCTCGCCGAGTACTACGCCGGCGAGATCCACCGCCGGCTCGGCCAGGTCGACGAAGCCGAGCCCCACCTGCGGCGGGCCCTCAAGCTGATGAGCCCCGACCGCCGTCCCATCGACGCCCTCAAGGCGCTGTCGGGCGAGCGCAAGCGCTGATTTGTCCCGCGCCGGCACGGCGAAACACCCAATGGAGAGAGGGGAGTCGCTGTGCTAGCATCGGCGACCCGAGAGAAGAACGTCGGCTCGGCCGGGATCCCGGCGCCCACGCGAGCCGCCAGCCCGAGCCAGCGAGGAGGCGACGTGAAACAAGGTGAAGTCCTGATGAAGGAGAGGGAGCGCAAGAAGCTCTCCGCCGAGGAAATGGCCGGGAAGCTGGGCGTCTCCCCCGAAAAATATCGTGACATCGAGGCCGGCAACTCGTCGGCCGAGCGCTGGGGTCCGACGATCCGCGACCTGGCGGTGGCGCTCAACGTGCCCACCAGCCGGATGTTCGCCCCCTCCGGCAAGTCGGCGGACACCCGCCCCGGCCAGGCCGGGGAGCTGATTCGCAAGCATCGCGAGACCCGCCAGCTCTCCCCCGAGCAGGTGGCCGAGAAGACCGGCCTCACCGCCGAGGAGTACTCCGGAATCGAGTCCGGCAGCTCGGAGATCGAGGAGATGGGACCCTTGTTCCTCCGCTTCGCCGAAGTGATCGAACAGCCGGTCTTCAACCTCTTCCACCCTTTCGGCCTGCCGTTCGAGAAGCTCACCCTCGACGACTACAAGTAGGAGGGCAGCAGGCAGAAGGCCTGCGGACGCCCTCATCCCCGCGGGGAGTCGCTCTCCAGCAGCCGGCGGAGGTCTTCCAGATCGGCGGGCTTGGTGAGATGGGCGTCGAAGCCGGCTTCCAGGGCGCGGCGGCGGTCGTCGTCCTGGCCATAGCCGGTGAGGGCGATGAGGAAAGCCGTGCTCGTCTCCGGAGCCGCCCGTAGGGCGCGGGCCACGGCGTAGCCGTCCATGCCGGGCAGGCCGATGTCGCAGAGCACGATCTCCGGGCGCAGGCTGCGGGCCTTCTCCAACCCCGTGGCGCCGTCGAAGGCGACCTCCACTTCGTGGCCGATGAGCTCGAGCAGCATCGCCAGGCTCTCGGCAGCGTCGACGTGATCCTCGATCAGCAGGCAACGGCGGGGGCGCGGAGCAGAGTCCCGGCGGTTCTCTTCGTTCACAGCAGCCTTTCTACCCTGGAGGATTCGATGGTGCCGGAGGCGGGACTCGAACCCGCATGCCCTTGCGGGCGGAGGATTTTAAGTCCTCAGCGTCTGCCATTTCGCCACTCCGGCCAGGAGGTGATTCTAGCAGCGGCGGAGCCCGCGCGCCGCCAGCTCTTTGATGTTACCCTGGTACCACGGTAGGATCTATCCTCAGGAAGGGAGGAGCCATGAATCCCGAGGGAGACAAGCTGGTCGTCGAACGAGTGCAGACCGGCGTGAGGCTGGAGAAGCGCCTGCTCAAGGTGCTGAAGGCCCTGGCCGAGCTCTACGACTTGTCGCTGGGAGACCTGCTGGAGGGGATCGTCCTCCACGCCTTCGAGGGGAAGAATCCCTTCAGCGCCGAAACGCTTCAAAGGATCGCAGACCTGAAGAAGATCTATGACCTGGACCTCGATGCCACGGCCAGCCACCGGCTGGTGGAGACGCCAAAGCCATGACCGAAACGATCGAAAGGACCGAGACCCTGACCGACGACGAGTTCATCGCCCGTTTCGAGGACTGCACCCTTCCCAACAGCGCCTTCCACCACCGGGACCATGTCCGCCTGGCCTGGATCTATCTCCAGCGTCACCCGGCCCTCGAAGCCCTGGCGCGCTTCGCCGAGGGCCTCCGCCGCTTCGCCACCGCCAACGGCCACCCGGGCCTCTACCATGAGACCATCACCTGGGCCTTCCTGCTGCTGATCCGCGAGCGGATGGAGCGCAGCGCGGCGGGTGGCGCCTGGAACGAGTTCGCAGCGGCCCACCCGGAGCTGCTGTCCTGGAAGCCGTCGATCCTCGACCGCTATTACCGGCCGGGAACCCTCGGCTCGGATTTGGCGCGGCGGGTGTTCGTGATGCCGGACCGGGGTGAGGCTGTGATACTTTGAAGCAAACTCGTAGAGGAGCTTGCCTTGGCGGCCAATCCACTGTCTGAAGCCAGAAAGCAGGTCCGCAACGCCTACGGCGCGGCGTTCGAGTCGAAGGCCAGCGACGCCTTGGTGCTCAGCATCGCCCAGCCGCTCACCTTGTCGACTTCCTTCAGCGCAGCACGGCAGGTGGCGTTCGCCGTCGGTCCGCCGCTGGCAGCCAGAGGCGCTGCCCTGCCGGAGGCTGCGACGGCCCCGGGCCAGCCCTCCTCCGTGATCCTCGAGCTGGCACGCCCGGAGACCGCCCCACCGGCCGCCGTGGAGGCCGCCCATCCCGCCTGGCAGGAGCTCTCTTCCAGCCTGGAGAAGCTCGGTGCGGCGAGCACCGCGGACGCCGCGTCCGTGGTGCGGCGCCTGCGTGCCACGCAGCTCCGCGAGGCGTTCTACAAGTCCGCGAGCTCCCTGCGTGAGCAGATCGGGAGGTCGTTCGGGGGCGCGCGGCCGGAGGCCGTCCTGGCGGCTGGACCGCAGGCGTTGACCGAGGTCTGCTGGCTCAACAACACCTTGCGGACCGTGGCCCACCTCCCCACCCTCGCCGAGGTGGCGCAGGACTCCAAGGTGGAGCGCCTCGGGTTGCCCCGCCTGCTGGCGCCGGAGGCCGGGTCCAAGATCGTGGACGTGCTCGGGGCCGCGGCGTTCCGCAAGAAGACCAGCCTCACCGGCAAGGGCGTCGTCGTGGCGATCCTCGACACCGAGATCGCCTACCAGCACAAGGCCTTCCAGGGGCGCGTCATCCTCAAAGAGAACTACACCCGCGAGCCCTGGGGGCATCCGGCGGAGCACGGCACGGCCGTGGCGGGACTCTTGGCGGCCAGCGCCACGGCGTTCACCGGCATCGCTCCCGAGGTAACGGTCTACCACTACAAAGTGATTGCTACCGCAACCTTCGGCGCGGACGACTTCGGCGGCGCGCGGGCGATCCAGCAGGCGCTGGAGGACGGCGCCCAGATCGCCAACTGCTCCTGGGGAATCGGCCCGGCGGACCATGGCACGTCGCGCGAAGCGCGGGCCTTCGATCAGGCGTGGGACCTGGGGCTCACGATCGTCAAGAGCGCCGGCAACGTCGGCGCGCGGGGGCTCACCAGCCCCGGGGACGCCAGGGGAGTGATCGTGGTCGGCGCCACGGACCGCTTGGGGCAGAACGTCATCCCGGAGAGCAGCCGCGGCACCACGCCCAATGGCCGCAAGCTGGACTGCGTGGCGCCGGGCGGCAGCGCCCAGGACTTCCTCACCAGCACCCGGCCCGACGGCAAGACCGGGCTCGTGGGCTACGGCACCAGCTTCGCGTCCCCGCAGGTCGCCGGCCTCCTGGCGTTGCTGCTGGAAAAGGACAAGACCCAGACGCCCGACCAGTTGCGCACGGCCCTGTTGGCCACGTGCAAAAAGCTGCCCGGCACGATGGCGGACGCGCAGGGAAGCGGCCAGCCGTTCTTCAGCTAACCTGCATCCGGCCGCAGGCTCCGCGGCGTATCCACCCGCTCGACGTCGTCGCGCTCGCCCAGCGCCTCCACCGCCTCCCGCGGCAGGCGCACCTTGAGCGACTGGTTGATCCAAGCGCGGTCGAGCACCGTGCCGCCGCTGCTCTCGACGGCCCGCTCAATGGGCGCGGCGGAGAGGGAGAAGCTCTGCTTCATCGCCGCGATCTTCTGCGCGCGGTCCCCGCTCGCCGCCTCCTCCGCTCCGGCCTTCCTGCCGACCTCGACCACGACCTCGACGGCATGTCCCTCCGGAGTCGCGGCGAGCTGTTGGCGGAGATCTGGAGAGAGCTTCGGCATCTTGGAGGGAGTATACGGCCGAACGGGCCGAAGCCAGGACATCAAGGACACCAAGGACCGGCTCCTCTCTTTGCCGTGAGGAGTTGGAGCGGATTGCCGAAGGTCTTTCCGAGAGGAGCGAAAGACGGTTCGTCGGAGAGGAGGCGCTCCAGCGGGTGCCAGTGGACGGATGCATCGATGAGCAACTCATTATGGAAGAGGGTGCCCGGCTCGTAGCCCGGCTCCAGGAAAGGCTCCCCGCGCTCTTGAGGGATTTACCAGCCGAAGATCGGCTTCTCCTCAAGCTCCATTTTCGGGATGGTCTGACGATCGCCGCGATCTCTCACGTGCTGAGGCTCCCACAGAAACAGCTCTACTCCCGGCGTGACCGCAGCCTGAAAAAGCTTCGCCAGTCTCTGTTAACAGACGAGCCAGGCTCCAAAGGAGTGAGCGAGCTCCTCGGCTCTCCGTGGTGGGGGCTCTTCAACGATCGTGAAATCGTGTGGGAGTAAACTGAGCCCCTGTTAGTTTAAGAGCGGAGCGGATTCCGCCATCGCAGGCCCGTGAACCGAGAAAACCCGCCGTCGCCGGTGCAGAGCGTGAGGTCGTGCTCGATGGCCAGCGCCGCGAGGTGGGCGTCCGGGACACCGTTCGAGTCTTCGCCGACGTCTTGCAGGAGCCTCCCGAGGATCTCGGCGTGCCTTGGAGTCGGGGAAGGCGACCATACGGAGGGAACCGCGCGCCAACGCTCTACTTGCTCCCATGCCATGGAGATGGTCACGGGCACCTTGAAGATCCTTCGGTTGCTCACCAGACGAACGAAGGCGAGCAGAGCCGGCCAGGGCATTGCCACTGGAGACTCCTCCCGGAGTTGCGTCTCCAACCAAGAGAAGGCTGCAGGATGCTGGGGAACATCCTTGACGTAGGCATAAATGAGAAGGTTGGTGTCGACCAGGATCACCTGAAGGCTTCCCCTTCGGCGATCGCGAGGGCCTTGGAGATGCCATCAAGGTTATCGATAAGGCAGCCACCAAGCGCCACGGGCACCGTATGACTCCGAGTCGTATCCAGCCTTACCAGCCCCTCCCGGAGCGCCCGTTGTAGGATCTCCTCAACGCTGAGGGACAGCTCCTGGCCGAGCCGCTCTACCTTTGTGGCGAGCTCTTTCTCCAAGGTGATGGTCGTAGTCATAGGAAGAGGATAGTGCTTTGCGAACCGGGGCACAACGCTTGAGGCGGGAACCGAGAAGGAAGACTTTGGAGGCGACGAGCGGATTCGAACCGCTGAATAAGGGTTTTGCAGACCCTCGCCTTACCACTTGGCTACGTCGCCCTGAAAACGGACAGGGCCGCATTGCGCGGCCTTGAGAACTCTAGCAGATCGCGGAAGGATGCGTCCGCGGTCTCGGAAGGGCACAATCTGGAGCGGGAAACGGGATTTGAACCCGCGACCCCAACCTTGGCAAGGTTGTGCTCTACCACTGAGCTATTCCCGCCCAACAAGCCCGCAAAGGATAGTCAGGCCGGCCGGGGCTGTCAAGCCGGCTCCGAGGCACCTCGGCAGCACCGGTCCGCCCTACCGCCGCCGCGCCGGGCCGGGGTTGTAGGGGAAGGCGTTCTTGATCAGAGTATAGCGCCAGCCCCCGCCGTCCCGGTCGAGGCCCAGGACGTCGAAACGGCAGGGCTCGTTGTGCCAGCGGCGGGAGACGAGGTACAGCGCGGCCGCCCGGGAGAGCCGGCGCTGCTTGCTGAAGGTCACGGCCTCGATGGCCGGGCCGAAGCGGTCGCCGGCCCGGGCCTTGATCTCCAGGAAGCAGAGGGTGGCGCCGTCGCGCGCCACGACGTCGATCTCGCCGCCGTGGTTCACCAGGTTGCGGACCAGGATCTCGTAGCCGTGGGCGGTGAGCCAGGCCACGGCGTCGTCCTCCCCCACCCGGCCCCGGGCCCGGGCGTGGGGCTGATCGCGGAAGTCGGCGCTCAAACCTCTCCCTCTTCTCCCGGTGTGGGGGGTGGGAGGGGGCGGGAGAAGAGGGCCGGGGTGATGAGGGTCACTTCCGCTTCCACCTCGTCCCCTGCGGCGTGTCTTCGAGGACGATGCCGCGCGCCGTGAGCTCGTCGCGGAGGCGGTCGGAGGCGGCGAAGTCGCGGCGCTCGCGGGCCTCTCTGCGCTCCTGGATCAGGCGCTCGATCTCGGCCGCGTCGTCGTCTCCGGCGCCGGTGTCCCAGGCCGCGGCGTCGAGCACCCCCAGCACGCGGTCGACGTCCGCCAGGGCATCCACCACCCGCGGCTTGTCCCCCTGGCCGATCCGCCCTTCCTCGATGGCCACGTTCACCTCTTTGACGAAGGCGAAGACGGCGGCGAGGGCCACGGCGATGTTGAGGTCTTCCGCGAGGCCGGCGGCGAAGTCCCGCCGCAGGCGGTCCATGGCCTCGCCGAGGCGCGGGTCCGGATCGCCCTTTTCCTCCGCGTGGTGGAGGCGAAAGCGCATTTCGTCCACCCGCCGCAGGGCGCCCGCCGCGCCGTCCAGCGACTCGAAGGTGAAGTTGAGCTTCTGCCGGTAGTGGACGGAGAGGAAGAGGTAGCGCAGCGCCCGCGCCGAGAGCCCCCGGGCCAGCAGGTCCGGCAGCGTGTACTGGTTGCCCAGCGACTTCGACATCTTCTGGCCGTCCACCAGCAGGTGCTCGGAGTGCAGCCAGGTGCGGACGAAGGGCTTGTCCGTGGCGCTCTCGCTCTGCGCGATCTCGTTCTCGTGGTGGGGAAAGATCAGGTCGACGCCGCCGCAGTGGAGGTCGAAGGTCTCGCCCAGGAGCTCCATGCTCATGGCCGAGCACTCGATGTGCCAGCCGGGCCGCCCCGGCCCCCAGGGCGAGTCCCACGAAGGCTCGCCGGGCTTGACGGCCTTCCAGAGGACGAAGTCGCGCACGTCCTCCTTGCCGTACTCGTCGGCGGCGACGCGCTCGCCGCGCTTGGCCTGGTCGAGGTCGAAGCCGGAGAGGCGGCCGTAGTCCTCGTCCTTGGCGATGCTGAAGAAGACGGAGCCGTCGCTGACGTAGGCGTAGCCCTTCTCCATCAGCCGCTCGATCAGCCGGATCATCTGCGGCACGTGGTCCGTGGCCTTGGGGAAATGCTCGACCTTCTCGATGTGGAGGGTCTCCAGATCGCGCAGGAAGGTCCGGATGAAGGGCTCCGTGTACTCGGTGAGGGAGACGCCGGCCTTGTGGGCGCCCAGGATGGTCTTGTCGTCCACGTCGGTGAGGTTCATCACCTGGGTCACCTTGTACCCGAGGTAGCGCAGGCTGCGCCGCAGCAGGTCGCCGGCGCTGAAGGTGCGCAGGTTGCCGATGTGGACTTCGTTGTAGACCGTGGGGCCGCAGGTGTAGATGCGGACCTCGGCGGGAACGAGGGGACGGAAGGCCTCGAGCTGGCGCCCGAGGGTGTTGAAGAGCACGAGCTCGGTGGTCATTTCATGCCTTAAGGGACGGGAGCGGTGGTTCCGGGGATCAGCTCCGGGGATCAGCGGGTGACCTGCACGGAGCCGGCGAGCCAGGAGATGCCGGCCAGGGTCTGGCCCGAGGAGTTGAAGGCCGAGTTGTGGGCGTAGGCGAAGCTCCCCGTGCCGGCGGCGGTGGCGGTGAATTCGAGGGTCAGCACGACGCCGGAGCCGTTGGCGCCGGGCACGGCGCCGAGATGGGAGCCGCCCACCACCAGCGTGCCGGGAGTGGAGACGACGGCCTGGACGGAGCCCGAGCTGCCCCCCAGTAGCGGCCCGGCCGTGGCCCGCGAGAAGGTGAGCACAGTGCTCGGATAGGTGAGGTCGAAAGCCACGCCGTAGAGATCCGTGACCTGGTTCGCCCGCACTTCGAGCACCAGCGTCGTCGCCGTGGTCGCGGCACCGGACCCCAGGAACACGGCGTTGCTCCCCGGCGCCCCCTGCGGAGTGAAGGTGATGCCGGCGGCCGGCGGGGGCGGCGCGGTGGGGCCGCCGCCGCCACCACCCCCGCCGCAGGCGAGGGTGAGGAGGAGGAGGAGGGCAAGGCCAAGAACCGCGCTACGGGGCAAACCCTCACCCCTGTCCCCCCTACCCGAAGCGTTGAGGCCAAGGCCTCCCAGAGGGAGAGGGGGGTCTTGACGGCGACGGTGGAGCGCGTCGTAAGGGATCTTCGTCTCATCAGCGCCGGTGGAAAGAAGACGGCGGGTTTGGGCAATCCCCTTCGCCCAAGTCCCCCCTCTCCCCCCGGGAGAGGGGCCGGGGTGATGAGGGCCTCGGAGGGCAGACTGCATCAACTGCATCGAACGCCCTGGCTCCCTCACGCCCGCACCTCCACTTCCTCCGCCAGCTTCCTGAGCTGGCGCCGGACCCGTTCGCGCCGCAGGCCGCGGAGATGATCGGGGAAGAGGATGCCGTCGAGGTGGTCGATCTCGTGGCAGAGGGCGCGGGCGTGGAAGCCCTCGGCCGTCAGCTCCAGGGGATGGCCTTCGAGGTCCTGGGCGCGCACGGTGACGGCAGCCGGCCGGTCCACCTTGTCGGTGATGCCCGGCAGCGACAGGCAGCCTTCCACCTCGGACTCCAGCCCCGAGCGCTCGACGACCTCGGGATTGATCAGCACGTGGACCTGAGAGGGGTCCTCGCCGATCGAGACGTCGACCACCGCCAGGCGCAGGTCGACTCCCACCTGCGGCGCCGCGAGGCCCACGCCGGGGGCGGCGTGCATGGTCTCCACCATGTCCGCCGCCAGTTTCCTGACCCGGCCGTCGATCTCCACCACCGGACGGCATTTCACCCGCAGGATGGGATCGGGATAGATGCGAATGGCAAGGATGGCCATCAAGGTCCGCCCCGCAGGCGCCGCATCGAGGCGGCGACGTCGCGGTCGTTGTGCTGCTCGCGCAGCGTCTCGAGGAAACCGCGGGGATCGGGATTGCCCGTCAGGGCCCGCTCCAGCCCCGCGCGGGAGAGCTTCAGCGCCACCAGGGGCTCGGTCACCCGGTAGAGGGCGGGCCAGGCGCTGCGCTCCAGGAGGGCGGCTTCGCCCAGGAGGTCGCCGGTGGTGAAGCTGCGCACCTGGAGGGCGCGCCCGCCGTCCACCATCTTCGCATCGACCACGCCCGTGACGATCAACACCAGGAAAGCCTCCGCGCTTCCCTCCCGGGCGAGCTCGGCCCCCGCGTCGAGGCGGATCATCTCCATGGTGGCGAACAGGCGCTTGAGCTGCTCGCCGGGCAGGTGCTGCACGAGGCTGCTGGAGGTGAGGAAGCCCCACAGCCGCCGCAGCTCCAGCATCGAGGTGTCGGGACCCACGCCCTCGGCCTTCTGCAGCCCTTCGAGAGCGAGGGTGCGCAGGTGCTCCATGTCCTTGTCGCGCTGAAACTTCTCGACCCGCGCCGGCAGCGAGGCGTCGGCGGGTGCGAGCTTCATGGCTTTCGACAGCAGGGCGATGCCCTTGTCGTAGAAGCCGTCCTGGGCGTACTCTTCGGCTACGAAGCCGTATTCGTCCACCGCTCTCCCGAATTGCCGGAGCTGGGTGTAGACCTCCGCCAGCTTGAGGTGCGAATGCAGATCGTTGGGGAAGTCCTTGAGCCGTGTCCGTAAACGCTCCCCGGCCTCCTCGTACCGCTCGAGCACGATGAGGTCGTCGATGCTGAGCTCCTGGGGCTCCGGCGGTTTCTTGCCGCCGCCAAACCACTTGATCGCCACGCTTTCGCTCTCTCCGAACCTGAGCTCGCCGCCGTGGGGACACCCATGACGCCTGAGGTGGACACTGCCGCCTGTCGAAGGCGGCCCATTATAGCCAGGAGCGGCGCCCGCGGAGGAATTTTCACCCTGGAATGGAAGTTGCTCTTTGAGAAAAGCGAAGCAACGTGACCGGGAGGGCGGAGAGACACCGTCCACCCATGGAGAAATCGAGATCATGACCACTCTCATCAAGACCGTCGTGCTCCGTCTGGCGCTCGCCACTGGGTTGCTCGCGGCTCTGGTGGTGCCCGTGGCCGCTCAACCGGCTGAGACGGCTGAAACGGCCGACACGGGAAGCTATGGATACCTGCGCGTCGTCGAAGGCGCGGCCACTCTGACGCCGGCCGACGGCGAGCGCGCCCCCGTCGAGATCAACCAGCCGGTGCTCGCCGGCGACCACCTCTACGTGCCCGAGCGCGGGCATGTCGAGATCGTCCTCGCCGACCACAATCTGTTGCGCGTCGACGGCGGCAGCGAGCTCGTGGTGGAGCGTCAGGCCGGGGAGACCGGCCGCGACGATCAGGCCACGGTGATCCGCCTGCTCGAAGGCAACGTGCAGCTTGCCGTCATCCAGGACTCCCTGGGCGATCAACTGCCGCGTATCGACACGCCCAACGCCGCCATTTACGTCAAGAACTACGGCATCTACCGCATCACCGCCGAGCGCGACGGCTTCAGCCAGGCCGTCGTCCGCCGCGGCACCCTGGAGGTGGTCACCGATCAGGATCAGCAGACCGTGCGGGCCGACCAGGAAGCGGCGATCGAAACCGACCAGGACCATGAGACGGGCATCGACGTCGGGCAGGCCGGCGCGGTCGACTCGCTGGAGCGCTGGGCGCGCCGCCTCGACGACGAGGCCGCCTCGGCGCTGCGTGCCGAAAACGCCAGGAACGCCGACGAGATGGACGACAACCTGCGCTACCAGTCGGCATCGCTCGCCAGCTACGGCTCCTGGATCGAGGTCGAAGGCACGCGCTACTGGCGTCCGCGGGTCGAGGCCGGCTGGCGCCCCTACTGGCATGGCCGCTGGGCCTACACGCCGGCCGGCCTGACCTGGATCGCCTATGAGCCCTGGGGCTGGGTGCCCTTCCACTACGGAAGCTGGAACTACCTGGACTCCTACGGTTGGGTGTGGCAGGCCGGCTACGTCTGGTCGCCGGCCTGGGTCTACTGGTACTGGGGGCCGAGCTACGTCGGCTGGTGCCCCACGGGCTTCTACACCAGCTACTACGGCGCCCAGCTCGGCGTCGACTTCGGCTTCCGCTCGGGAGTCTACGGCTGGGCCGGAGGCAACTGGGGGCTCTTCGACCGCTGGAGCTTCGTGGGCTCCGGCTACTTCCGCGACGGCTACCGAGCCGGCTACCGCCAGGGCTATTGGGACGGCCGCCGCGACGTGCAGCGCTACGCAGTCCCCATCGACCGCCTGCGGGGCGGAGGCCTGGAACGGGGAGTCATCACCACCGACACCAAGCCGCTGCGCCCCAATACCTGGAACGATCATGGAGCGGTGCTCCACGCCCTCGACGTCCGCCCCAACGGGGCCAGCGGTCATGGCGGCCGTGGAGTGGCAGTCGGCGGCCGCGAGATCCCGGACGTGACGCCGTTCATCGCCCGCAAACCGCAGTTGACCACCGACCTCGTGCGCACCGTGGCGGTTCAGGGCGGCCACGCACAGGACGGCACGCCCTTCAAGCCCGCCACCCTCGGCAAGCCCAGCCGCGGCGGCCACGATGGCAACGGCCGCCCGGCGGCCGGGACCTGGACCCGCAC
>JBAPYB010000589.1:0-25406 GCA_049284515.1 Thermoanaerobaculia bacterium | reverse complement strand
CCGCCTGGCAGCACCGCCTGTTCCTGACCGCTGCGCCGGATGGCTCCCCGCGGTTCGAAGATTCCGCTGCTGAGGTCGCCGCGCCGCCGCTCGCCGTTGCCGGGAGCCGCGCTTCGTGAGCGGCGGCCCCGGTCCTCATCCCCCGCCTCTGTACCCGATCCTCTACGAGCCGCTGATCCGCCGGGCGCTCGCAGAGGATCTCGGTCGTGCTGGCGACCTGACCAGCGACGCCATCCTGCCGCCGGACTTGAAAGGCGAGGCCCGGATCGTGGCCCGCGCCGCCGGCCGGCTGGCGGGGCTGCCCATGGCTCTCGCCGCCTTTCGCATCCTCGATCCCGAGATCGAGATCGAGACCTGTGCCGCCGAGGGCGAGGACGTCGAGGCCGGCGCCGTCCTGGCGGTCCTCCAGGGCCCGGCCCGCGCTCTTCTCTCCGCCGAGCGCACGGCTCTCAACCTCCTCGGCCGGCTGTGCGGCATCGCCACGGCGACGCGGGAGATGGTTCGCCTGGTGGAGCCGCATGGCGCCCGCGTGGTCTGCACCCGCAAGACCACGCCGGGCCTGCGCGCTCTGGAAAAATATGCCGTGCGCTGCGGCGGCGGCCACAACCACCGCTTCGGCCTGGACGACGCGGTGCTGGTCAAGGACAACCACATCGCCCTGGCGGGCGGTCTGCGGATCGCGGTCGAGCGTGCCCGCGGCGCGGTCGGTCACCTGGTGAAGATCGAGGTGGAGGTGGACTCCCTGGAGAAGCTGCGGGAAGCCCTGGATCTCGGGGTGGACGTGGTGCTCCTCGACAACATGTCCGTCGAGATGCTGCGTGAGGCGGTCGCAATGGCGAAGGGAAGGGCGATCACCGAAGCCTCCGGCGGCATCACCCCCGCGACCGCCGCCGCCATCGCGGCCACGGGGGTGGATTTGCTTTCCATGGGCTGGCTCACCCACAGCGCGCCGTCGCTGGACGTGGCGCTGGACGTGGAGGGCTAAGAAGGTCCAGGATCAGGAATCGTTCGACGCCGCTGCGTCAAGGCGACGGGAACTGGAGCGGTGACCGCACCGCCGAGCCCTCATCACCCCGGCCCTCTTCTCCCAGCCTCCCCCCCGGCCGCCGGGAGAAGAGGGAGAACAGCCAAGAGCAGCTCTGCCTTTGTGGGGCTTCCGGCTCCCCTCTCTCCCGTCAGGCGGGGGGGAGGCTGGGAGAGAGGGGCTGGGGGAGTGAGGGTTTCGATGCGGCGGGCAGAGCTCCGTCCACCAAGTGGGTCGGCGTCACGATCCGCCCCTCAGATGAAAGCTCCCTCCATGCCAGAAACAAGGAGGGAGAGGTTGGGTGCGGAGCCGCGCTGCCCTACTGCCCGAAGTTGCACATGTCGTCCACCCGCACCGCTTCGTGACCGGTGCCGAACCGCCCGTCGGAGGTCATGATCGCTCCCACCCAGGCTTGCGCGTGGGTGCCGTTCTGATGCCAGAGGTCCAATGCCAGGAAGCCGAAGGGTTGGGAGACGGGGAGGCTCTGGCCCCCCACGTGGACCTTCTGGGTCGTGAGCGGGAAGGCGTTGCTCTGCGCGACCACCCGGGGATTCTCCTCCTCGTCGAAGGTCACCAGTTGCTGCTCGCCGAGCGGCGCCCAGGAGGGCTGCGTGCCGCAGTTGAGCGGATTCACCTCCGCCCGGCGGTTGTCGCGCCAGACCACGAGGTCCGTGCCGCCGGAGAAGGTGCCGCCGTCCACGTAGCGGACGTAGTAGAGGCTGGAGAGAGGAACCCGGTCGTCGCGGGCGTCGAAGCCGACGTAGCGGCCGTAGAAGGTGTAGTCCCCGGAGTGGAAGAAGTCCGGGTCGGCGACGATGGCGACCGCCGCCTGGCTGCTCGCCAGATTGTGGTCCGAGTTGACGTAGTAGTAGTCGCCCCAGAGCACGTTGGAGTCGCTCGCGAGACCGGTGCCGTGGGCGGCGAAATAGAGCGCGTGGGCCGGAGTGTTGACCAGGGTCCCCATGGACCGCGGCGAGCAGCGGTTCACCGCGTCCACGGTGATGTAGCCGGTCACCAGGCTGGGGTTCGCTCTGGCGCTGCCCATGCACTGCGTCGTGGTTCCCTTGGTGGCGGGCTGGCCGGTATGGGCCGCCCGGAGGAAGGCGAGGTCGAGGTCCGGAACGGGCGCCGATTCACCGGCGACTCCGCCGTTGCCGCTGCCGCCACAACCGGCGAAGAGCGTGCCGGAGCTCGACGCCAGCCCGACGGGGCTGACGTCCGGCCCGGTCGTCGGCAGGTTGCCGGCGAAGAGATCGCGGACGTTGAGGGTCTGCACGTCGTAGCCGGTCAGATAGACGTCGAAGGCGAGCGTCGGCACGCCCCAGTCGGTCCACAGGACCACGCGGGCGATCTCCGGCTTCGCCGAGGCGTTGTTGACCGAGAAGAGGGTGGTGGCGCCGCCCGGCTGGCTGAGGTCCACCTCGAAATAGGGGACGAGGAACGTGGCCGCCGGCTGATTGCCGACGCGGCAATTACCGGTGAGGACTCCGGCCGCCGCGGCGGTGGCGGCCAGGAAGGTGCAGCTTATCCAAAGGGCGAAGAGAGCCCGTCTCCGGTTCATGGCTTGTTCTCCGTAGTTTGTTGGAGATCCGCCTGTACGCTGGCGGCTCCCGGATCAGAGGCCCCCGATCCGCTACAGGCCGGTATTGCGACTTTCATGCCACCCTTCCTTCCGGCCTTCCGTGGCTTCTGCGGTTAAACTACGGCCCCATGAGCGAGACTCTGATCCAGATCGGCCGTCAGCCGAGCGCCGCGCCCTCTTCCGGCCGCCCTGAGAGGCGCCCGGAGTGGCTGCGGATCCGGCTGGCGACGCCCGCGGCCTATCACCGGGTCCGCGGCCTGGTCGACCGGCTGGGCCTCCATACCGTCTGCCAGGAAGCCCGCTGTCCCAACATCTATGAATGCTGGGGCGAGCACGGCACCGCCACCTTCATGATCCTCGGCGACGTCTGCACCCGCCGCTGCGGCTTTTGCGCCGTCACCTCGGGCCGGCCGCAGACGGGAGTCGACCCTGAAGAGCCCGGGCACGTGGCGGAGGCCGTCGCCGTCATGGGCCTGCGCCACGCCGTCATCACCTCCGTCGACCGTGACGACCTCCCCGACGGCGGCGCCCGCCACTTCGCTCAGGTCATCGCCGCCATCCACAAGCAGAATCCGGGGACCGCCGTCGAGGTCCTGACTCCCGATTTTCGCGGCGTGCCGGAGGCTCTCGACATCGTCCTAGCCGCCCGTCCCGAGGTGTTCTCCCACAACATGGAGACCGTCCCCCGGCTCTATAGGCTGGCGCGGCCCGGCAGCCGTTACGACCGCAGCCTCGACCTGCTCGCCGAGGCCTCCCGGCGGCTCGAAGCAGGAGCCTATCAGGGAAGGATCAAGACCGGCATCATGCTCGGCCTCGGCGAGACCGCCGGCGAGATCGAAGCCACCCTCACGGACATCCGCAATGCGGGAGTCGAGATCCTGACTCTAGGTCAATACCTCCAGCCGACCCCCAAACACCTGCCCGTGGACCGCTGGGTGCACCCCGACGAGTTTGCCGCCTGGCGCGACTTCGCCCTCAGCCTGGGCTTCGCCCACTGCGAGGCCGGGCCCCTGGTGCGCAGCAGCTACCACGCGCACGAGCACGTGAAGCAATCTTAGGCCCTCGCCGGCACCGCCACCGACACCAGCCAAAGCCCGCCGAGAATCAGCCCGAATCCCAGCCCCTCCGCCCAGCCGAAGCGCTCGCCCAGGAAGGCCGCGGCCAGGGCCGCCGCCACCAGCGGCTGGAGCGTGGTGTAGGCCGCCACAAGGGCGGGGGAGGAGCGGCGGATCGCCCAGGTGCTCGCGGCGTAGGCGAAGACGGTGGGAAAGGCGAGAATGTAGAGCAGGCCGAGCCAGGTGGCCGCGGATAGCGTTGACGGCTGAAGCGCGGCCAGGGCCGGCATTGCCACCGCCAGCACGCCGAGGCTGCCGAAGAGGAACGACCAGGCGATCACCGTCCGCCACGGCAGGCGGGTCAGCACCGGCCGTTGGAGCACCAGGAAGAGGGCGTAGCACAGGCCGTTGCCAAGGATCATCAGGTTGCCCTGGGCGGTCTGCGGATCGGTGGAGAAGTGGAGCGGATTGACCAGCACCAGCGCTCCGGCGACCGACAGGGCGATGCCCAGCAGCCGCCCGGCGCTCACCCGCTCGATCCCGAAGACCGCGGCGGCGGCCGTGGCGAACACCGGCACCGAAAGCATGAGGATGGCGGCGTTGGTGGCCGTCGTGTGCTTGAGGCCGGTGATGAACAGCAACTGGTTGGCGAAGACTCCCAGGCCGCCGAGCAGGGCGAGGATCGGCAGGTCCCGCCGCGCCGGCAGGACGTGGTCCCGGCGCCAGGCGAGCGCCAGCAGGATGGGCGTCGCGAATCCCACCCGGATCGCCGCCAGCGCCAGGGGCGCGAGGTGGCTCAGCAGCGCCTTGGCCACCACGTGGAATCCGCCGAAAGAGAGCTGGACGAGGAGCAGCGTCAGGTGGACGCGGAAGGCCGCCGCTGGCGCCGGTGCAGCGGCGGCGGGCCGGGAGATGGGCTCGGTCATGCTCGCGGAGGATAGGCGATTTCGAGCCGCCTTCTGCTAGAATCCCCGCTTGTGACGGACCGCACAAGGTGCGGGACGTTCCCACTCCACAGGACGATTGGCTGATGACAACCATGACCGAGACCGCCGCCGGCATCCGCATCCGTCCGCTCGACGAGCTGGACATCACCGCCATCGTCGCCATCGACGAGGCGATCAGCGGCCGCTACCGCCCGGAAGTTTGGGAGCGCCGGATCAGTTACTACCTTAGGCGGGCCCCGGAGGCCTCCCTGGTCGCCGAGGTGGACGGCAAGGTCGCCGGCTTCATGCTCGGCGAGGTGCGCTCCGGCGAATTCGGGCTGGAGGAGCCGACGGGCTGGATCGAGGTCCTGGGAGTCGACCCCGGGCAGCGGGGCAAGGCGCTGGGCCGGCGAATGGCGGAAGGCATGCTGGAGCACTTCCGGTCCCAGGGCGCCCACAAGGTGCGCACGCTGGTGGACGAGGAGCGGGAAGACATTCTCAGCTTCTTCACGTCCCTGGGCTTCGAGTCCGCAGGCCTGCGGCCGTTCGTCAAGACCCTGTAGACCGATCGACGAGACCCACAGAGAGAGCGGGAGATCCGGATGAACGTGAAGACCACCACCCTGCCGAAGCCATTCCACCAAGCGGTCCTGAAGTGGCAGGAGGTCTTCCTTCCTGACTACGGCTTTTTGCTGGAGAACTGGGACAAGCACTTCCCCAACGATCCCGAGTTCCAGCTCTGCGCCTTCCGCGAGCTGGGGATGTGCACCGAGATCGAGTGCGGCGACCTGAAGGGCAAGCCGAAGTTCCAGAAGGCCGGCGACATGATTCCGGAGCAGGCGCACCACCTCTTCGGCGCCATCCGCGCCCAGGCCTCCACCGAGTTCGGCTCCATCCAGCAGCACCGCCTGACGCTCGCCCGCGCCCAGGAGGAAGAGGAGCAGTTCTGGATCCTGCGCATGATGGCCGAAGAGCTGCGCCACGGCTACCAGATGCTCCACCTGCTGGTGGAGGACGACTGGACCTCGGTCTCCAAGGAATCTTCCTCCGACATCTTCGAGGACATCCTGTCGATGACCACCGGCTCCCATCTCCTGGGCGCCTTCAACATCGATTTCGATTCCTTCGTCGACAACGTCGTCTTTTGCGCCTTGATCGACCGTGTGGGCAAATACCAGCTCGCCATGCAGAAGATCTCGGCCTACCAGCCGATGGCCGAGAGCATGCCCCAGATGCTGCGCGAAGAGGCGTTCCACCTGGCCGCCGGCGTGGTGCCCATGCGGCGCTGGGTCACCGCCGCCGCCCGCGGCGAGACCTACGTCACCATGGACGTGCTGCAGAAGGCGATCAACAAGTGGCTGCCCCGCGGTCTGGAGATGTTCGGCGACGAGCGCGGCGGCGGCACCAACGTGCGCTTGGGGCTCAAGCCCATGAAGAACTCCGAGGCTCAAGGCCAGTACTACCAGGAAGTGGAGAAGCTGGTGCGCGACCTCAACCTCCGCTACCTGCGCGCCCGCATCGAGAACCTCACCCACGCCGGCTCCGAGGCCATGCTCGACCGCGTGCTGGCTGGCGAGGCCGTCGCGGGCACCGAGGGAGTCCGCCGCGAGGACCTGCTTCACCTCCCCCCCATGGAGTTCTTCCGGCGCCGCGGCGTCCCCGCCTTCCGCATGGTGGGCACCCAGGGCGAGGCCTTCGCCAGCGTCCCCGACTACCTCCAGCACCTGGTCCGCACCCTGCCCGAGGCCTACCTTGCCAGCCGCGACTACAAGGAGTCGGTGGAGGCGTTGGTCGAGGTCCACGAGGGGCGGATGACGCCGGAGCAGGCCGCCGCCCGTATGCCGGCCCTGCGCCGCGTCGCCGGGGCCTGCCCCTGCTCCAAGTCGGTGCGCTGGATGGTCGACGAACCGGCCGTGGCTGTGCCGCCGGCCGTCGGCCAGCCTGTCGCCTGAGCTCAGCGATTCCTGTATCCTCCTGGCCATCCCGAGGAGAGGGAAGAGATGAGTGCGTTCAACCGCCTGCTGGTCACCACCTTGCCCCTGGTGCCGAAGCCCATCGTCGGCCGGGTGGCCTCCCGCTACGTCGCCGGCGAGACCCTGGACGATGCCGTCCGCATCATCCGCCGCCTCAACCAGGAAGGCGCCATGGCCACCGTCGACGTGCTCGGCGAGGAGGTCAGCGAGCGTGAGAAAGCCGTCGCCGCCACCGAGGAGAACCTCCGCGTCTTCGCGGCCATCGAGCGGGAGAAGCTGGACGCCAACGTCTCCGTCAAGCCCACCCTCCTGGGGCTGAAGATCGACGAGGGCTTCTGCCGCGACAATATCGGCCGCCTCGCCGAGGCGGCGAAAGCACAGGGCAACTTCGTGCGCATCGACATGGAGGACCAGTCGACGACGGACGCCACCCTGCGCATCTATCGCGACCTCCAGGCCCGCTACGGCAACGTCGGCTGCGTCCTCCAGGCCTACATGCGCCGCACCCTGAAAGACATCGACGAGCTGCCGGCGGAAGGCGCTTCCGTGCGGCTTTGCAAAGGGATTTACATCGAGCCGCGCAAGGTGGCCTGGAAGGGCTACGAGACGGTGCGGGCGAACTTCGTCAACGCCCTGGAGAAGCTGATCCTGCGCGGCGTCTACGTGGGCATCGCCACCCACGACGAATACCTGGCCTGCGCCGCCACGGGCCTCCTCGACAAGCACGGCGTCCCCCGCGACCGCTACGAGTTCCAGATGCTCCTGGGCGTGGACGACGAGCTGCGCCGCATCCTCCTAGCCGCCGGCCACCGCCTGCGCGTCTACGTCCCCTACGGGCGGGACTGGTATCCGTACTCCATGCGGCGGCTGCGCGAGAACCCCGAGGTTGCGCGGCACGTGCTGAAGGCGTTTCTGGCGGGGAAGTAGACAATGAGCCATCTCGCCTTTCCTCGCCCCGGCCCTCCAATTCCAGAGAGGTGATATCTTGTCGCGGTTTCAAGGAAAGGAACTTCGCCCCCATGCCTTCGATGGCCCACGAGATCCTGGTGGATCTCTTCAAAAATCGTCCTTCCCTTGCCGCCGAGATCCTTGCCGAGGTTCTGGGCATCTCGCTTCCGGCTTACACGGAAGCTCGCCTCGCCTCGAGCGACTTGACTGAGATCCAGCCTGCGGAATACCGCGCTGACGTCGTCGTTGTCCTTCTCGATCAAGGCGTACCTGTCCGGATGATCATCGTCGAGGTCCAACTGGCAGTCGATTCCAGAAAGCGCTTCAGTTGGCCGGCCTATGTGACTGTTTCGCGCGCCACCCACGGTTGCCCGGCGGGCCTCCTCGTCGTCGCGCCCGATCCGGCTGTCGCCGGGTGGTGCGCGGAGCCGATCGAGATCGGCGTCCCCGGCTTCGTCCTGCACCCGCCTGTGCTGCGTCGCACGGCCGTTCCGGTTATCACCGACCTTGAAGAAGCGACCCGGCGACCCGAGCTCGGTGTGCTTTCCGCTCTGGCCCACGGCGAGACGGAACAGGGAGCGACGATCGCCGCCACGGTGCTGCCGGCTATCGAGGGACTCGACGAGGACAGAGCCAAGCTGTACTTCGATCTCGTGTACAATTCCTTGAATGAAGCGGCTCGCTGCACCCTGGAGGGGATGATGAAGGGCTACGAATACCAGAGCGATTTCGCGAAAAAGTACGTCGCCCAGGGACGCACGGAGGGACATTCGGAGGGGCTCACCCAGGGGCTCACTCAGGGGCTCACCCAGGGGCTCACCCAGGGGCTCACCCAGGGACGCACAGAGGGGCGCACCGAAGAGGCGGCGCGCAACGTGCTGATCGTGCTTCGGGCCCGCGGCATCGCGGTGCCGGAAGCGGCCCGCGAGCGCATCCTGGCCCAGAAGGATCCGGAGCGGCTGGAGCGCTGGTTGGAGAAGGCCGCCGTTGCCGCTTCGGTCTCTGCGGTTCTTGACGAGCCGAACTGAAGCCTCCCAAACCTCCGTCTACGGCTCGGCCTACGGGCGGGACTGGTACCCGTACTCCATGCGCCGCCTGCGCGAGAACCCCGAGGTCGCGCGGCATGTGCTGAAGGCGTTTCTGGCGGGGAAGTAGGTATCGACGATGAGCCTTCGGCGCATCATCCGCGATCGTCGCCTGTCCCCTGAAGAAGCCGCGGAAAATCGCGAGATCCGGCAGCAGATCGCCGAGGAGTTGCCCGAGCTGATCCTGCGGCACGTCGAGCGCCTCGAAACCAAGGAAGCGTGCGCACGAGAAGACGCCGGACGGAGGGGGTAGAGACGTTCCCAGCCCTGAACGATATCGCTACGGTTCACGGTAACGGCGGGACGTCTCCGGGGCGGCAGTCCCGACCCGATCCAACCCCAACCTATGGCGGGGAGATTCGGGACCTTGCGTTGAGGAAACCGGGAAACGTCCCAGCTCACGTCTTGCGCCAGATCAAGGAGGAAATCGAGCATGGCTAAAGTTGCCACGAAATCTCGGCTTGCTGCGCCCGGCGAAGAGCTGGGGGAGCAGCTTCTGCAATCAGTCCGCGAAATGAAGGCGGGATTGCGCGGCCGCGTGCATATGCAGGGCGCTCCCTGGAGCGTGGCCCCACAGCCGCCTACGCCCGAGGCGGCAGGCCAAAGTGCTGCGTCAACATGATTTCCGCGGTCTGCAGCGCGCCCTCGACCCAGCCCTGCTCCTGCGAGTATGCCTCGCCACAGACGTATACCGGCAAGCCGGGCACCGGATTCACCATGCGCGGCATCACTTCCCAGCTCCTTTCGTGAATGCGCCAGAAATTTACGCCGCCGCCGTAAGGATCCTCGGCCCAGTCTCGATAGGCAGCATCATACGGTTCGGGTGCATAGGATACGCCGTGCATTTGCACAAGCTGGCGATGTGCCTCCTCGACCATCGCGTGAGATGCACGATAGGTCTTCCAGTTTTCGGAGGCCGGATGCATACCCATATAGGGCTTCCGTGGCTCCCATAGCTTACCAATCGCCTTGGGATCGCGCAGCCCCGCCCAGAACGTGACGCTGAGTTCGTCGTCGTACGAGGCGAGGATTGACGAGTTGGCATTCGGTTCGGTACTCCAATAATAGCACTGGCGCACCGGCATGTCGGTCACCGACCGACCGGTGCTGACATCGGCCGCCTTCCACCACGGATACGGGTAGCAAAGAAAAATTTTGAACATCGGAATCGGCTCCACCGACTCGATCAGCGCACGCACTCCGTCAGCATGTGGATCAAGCACTTGCCCAGAAGGCGCAAGCATCTCCAGCGAGCGGCGCGGCATCGCCAGCACAAGCTGGCGCGCCCTTACCACGGACCCGTCGTAGAACTTGAGCACGACAACGTCGCGCGCCTCCTCCTTGAGCACGACAACGTCGCGCGCCTCCTCGACATCGAACTCGACATCGAAAGACTTCAGGCAAGTATCAAGCCTCACCTCTCCGCCCGCGCGCTCGAACTCTCTCCTCAGAAGTTGTGGCAATTGCTCGTAGCCGTCGACGATGCGGCGATACGTCGCGCCGACTCCGAAGTCGGCCAGGATGAACGGAATCGCGTCGGCCGCGTTCCAGTTCGACACCAAGCAGTCGTAGCCGCCGCTGTCACGCACGAATGCGTAAGCGTCAGGGCTCAGGACGCGCGCGAGCACGTTCCAGAGCCCGAGCTCGTGCAGCGGCTTATGGTCGAACTCGGCGGTCCGCATCTCATACAGCAGTCCTTCGTAGTCGATCTTCGTGCAGTCAGGCACGATCTGCCTCAGTGCGAACGTCAGTAGCGTATCAGCGAGCACGTGCTTCTTCTCGACTTCGCTCAGGTTGTAAGGGACCGCGTCTGGCTTGCTCAGGTCTGCGAGTCGCAACTGGCGCCCACGCAGATAGGCGATGTTCCCCGGTTCATCTGTCGGCATCGGCTCGGTCGCGAGCTCGAACTGCTGAACGAGCCCTCTGACCAGGCGGTGACGCGACATGAATCTCATGCCGCCCAGCTCGCAATGCGTTTGCATGCCCGGAGGCTTAAGACTCACCAAGCGTCCGCCGATCCGCTTGCTGCCTTCGAACACAATGACCCGCAGCTTGCGGCCGTGTGCAACGGCATCGCACAACAGGCGCCATGCGCTGTACAAGCCCGACACTCCGCCGCCGACGATCGCAACGTCGAGAATCTCCTCTTCCGTCTCTCTCATGGCCGTCTCCCCATGCGTGCCTGCTGGCTCGGTTGCTGCTCACTCCCTCAGTTACCTATTGAGGCAACGCAGCCTACCTCAGCAGGGCTGACCGTACGTACTACGTCCCGACGTGGCCTCACGTTAGCCGAGCAAACCTTAGAAGTCCAATAGGTTCGTGCAGTTATTTGTATGACCAGTTGCGGCGGCTGCGCGAGAAACCCCAAGGTCGCCCGGCATGTGCTGCGGGCTTTCCTGGCGAAGATGTAGAATCGCCATCCCAACCCTTTTCTTCTTGGTCACTCTTTACTGGGACATCCGGACGTCTGATTGCCAGTCGCCAAGCCGATGCCGGTCACGGGGCCGCCATCGCCAAACAACTGGCTGCCGACTTGCTCTTGGAGTTTCCCGGAGGAAATATTGCGCCGCGAATACCCGACCCGGCCTCGCAGTGAGGTCGCTGACCACGGAAGTTTCGATGTAAACCCGAGCTTTCACATGAGGATGCTACCACCTCCGCCGGCATCGCGAAAAAAGCGCCCTTGGCAGGGCGGTCGAAGATTGGATGGAATGGGCGCGATGGTCCCAGGGTTCGCACCCTGGGCTATGAGTCTGCCGCCCTCCGGGCTCGCGGTGACGCCTGCGAAGGGTGCGCACGGAGGGCCGTTCTTCTGGTGGCCAAAGACAGGGCTGCACAAGCGTAGCGCGCTCGGCCCGAAGGCGTCGACACCAGCCCGGAGGGCGGCAGACTTATAGCCCAGGCCGCAAGCCCTGGGGAACGGGACTAGGCGCAAAAGGTGCCAGGTACCTATTCGGCGCGGCACAATATATACATGCGCGAATTCTACCTCGCCTACCGGGACCTGCCAAAAGTGCAACCACTGGTTGCACTGGCACACCTGGCCCTCCAAGGAACGAAATGCCTTGACGGCGAGTAGCCAAGGCGTCGCGGCCCAACGACACTTTTGACTCCCTGCCGGAGATTCCGCTAAACTCTCTCTATGTCCGTGCCCGTTCCCAAGATCCCGGCCGATTGGGAGCTGACGCCCGCTCCCGAGGAGGCCGATCCGTTCCGCTATGGATGGCGGCCGAAGTATGTCCGCCTGGTCGGGGGCAGAGTCGAAGAGCAGCGCATCCCCTTGACGGCGGCGGATCTCCTGGATCCGCAGCTCGGAGACGAGATGGTCCAGGGCGGCCCCCACGCGAAACTCTCCAACCGGCTCTTCGGAGTCCTCGACGTGTTCTACGAGGAGGACGCCGAGGTCCTGGTCACCTACGACATGAAGATGCTCTGGGGCATTCCGGGTCTCAAGGAGCCGGCTCCGGACGTCGCCGTGATCCGCGGCGTCCGGGACCGGGACGAGCCCCGCGAGGTCTTCGACGTGGTGCTGGAAGGGGTGCGCCCCTGCCTCGTCATCGAAGTCGTCTCGCCGAAGTACGAGGAGATCCGGCGCAACGACTATGTGGAAAAGAAAGAGATCTACCAGCGCGCCGGCATCCCGGAGTACCTGATCGTCGAGCCGCTCCGTGCCCGGAGAAATCCCATCCGCCAATGGACCGGCTATCGCCTGGACCCCGCTGGGCGGTACCAGCGGATCGAGCCCGACGGCGAGGGTCGCCTGCTCTCCGAGACCACCGGCCTCCTCTTCGGCATCGCCAGGGACCGCTCTTTCCTGGTGATCGACAGCCGGACCGGCGAGCCGCTGTTGGATCTGAGCCAGCTTGAAGCTGCCCGGAGGGCCGCCGAGGAGTCCCGCGAGTCTGCCGAGGAGGCCTGGAAGGTCGCCGAGGAGTCCCGCGAGGCTGCAGAGGAGGCCCGGAAGGTTGCCGAAGCCGAGGTCGCCCGCCTGCGCGCCGAGTTGGACGGGCGCCGGGCCGACCGCGATTGATCCCGGACTGGCTCCAGCGGGCGCTGGGCCTCTAACGATCCGCGAAGCCGCCCGGCGCGTGGCGCGCGATGTGAAGTCCGTGCATGGCGATCTCCACGCATTGCTGAAGGTCGGCATCCTCTCGCGAACGGAGAATGGCCGTATCGAGTTTCCGTTCGATGACGTGCACGTCGACTTCAAGTTGAAGGTGGTATAAATCGTAGGCGAGGCTCGGGCTGGAGCTCGCTCAACCGGTCGAGCCTCTCGAACCGACCTCAGCCGAAGCCCCCAGAGTCTCGCCTGACCTGCCCTGCGTGTTGCCAGACATGGCAGGTGGAACGCAGGGCGCGGCGGGCGGAACGGCGGACATGGCAGGCGTAAGACAGAGCTTGGCAGGCGGAACGCCAGACCTGCCCGGCGGGTTGCCTGACCTGCCCGGCGTGTTTCCGGACGTGGCAGGCGTAATGCCTGGCGCGGCAGGTGGATCGCCGGACATGGCAGGTGTAACGCATGGCGTGGCAGTTGGATCGCCGGACATGGCAGGCGTAACGCATGGCGTGGCAGGTGGAACGCCTGGCATGGCCGGCGAGACAAATGGCGTGGCAGGTCGAAGACCGGGCATGGCCGGCGTAACGCTTGGCGCGGCAGGTGGAAGACCGGGCATGGCCGGTGAAACAAATGGCATGGCAGGTGTGAAACCGGGCGTGGCAGGTGAGACAAATGGCATGGCAGGCGTTAGACCGGGCGTGGCCGGCGAAAGACATGGCGTGGCAGGCGTAAGACCGGGCATGGCCGGTGAAAGGCATGGCGTGGCAGGCGTAAGGCCGGCCATGACAGGTGAAGCACATGGCGTGGCAGGTGAAACGCCGGGCGTGCCCGATGAAATGCCGGGCATGGCAGGTGAAGCGCAGGCCGCGGCAGATGGAAGACAGGACGTGCCCGGTGAAGCACAGGGTGCGGCAGACGAGACGCCCCGAGGTGCCACGCACCTATTCCAGAACCTGCCAAAAGTGCAGCCGTTGGTTGCACAAATCGGCTAGACCCAGAATCTCATCATTCTGCAGCGTTGTCTGTCGTTCCGTTGGCATCCTCTGGAGAAGCGTTCGAGGCGAGAACGGGAATTATGGGCGGCAACATGCCGGCGATCCGGTCCAACATCTCTCGAACGTCGCGGTGAACCTGCCCCGGAGCCGTGAGCGAGGCCAGCATGTATAGATCTCGCTTCTGCAGAGGTCTCGAAGTTCGTGAAAGCGTGTCGACGAGAAAGTTGCTCGCTTTGAGATCCCTCAACACCTGGGCGTCCCCCAGCCAGTCGATTCCTGCCGGGAAGTTTTCCCTGAAGGCCCGGAGAACCTGCTCTCGGTCGGATTGCACGGCCGCCAGCTCGAACAAATCGGTGGGTTGATCCACGAGCTTGAGCAGAAGGTCCGGATTCAGCAAGTAGTTCTCGATCTCGTAGCGCGACCAGCTCACGGTCGCCAGACCCGGAGGAGCGGTATCGCTGATCGGCTGCCCCTGATCCCGGTCCAGGATGCAGAGACCCTTGATGTCGGGATAGGCAAGGCGGAGGCAGGCGAAGTGCCGCTTCGCTTCTCCGAGGTTACCCTTCCCTTCCAGCGGCCAGACATAGGGGAAGGAGAGAAAGGCCCGCGCCCGATGGTCGAGGACGTTCGCCCATTCCCTCAGGAGCTTGGAGTCCGATTCGTTTTCCACGTAGAGCACCGCCCCGACGTGGCTGGCCTGGAGCAAGTCCAAGCTGGTCAGGACCTTGAGCGCTTCGGTCAACGCACGTTTCTCGTGCTGGGTGATGAGCCGCTTGGGCCGGCTGCCGACGAAGGACACGATGGAGTCCGGCTCGGCACCGCTCAGGAGAACTTCGGCGTGCGTGGCCACGACGAGCTTGCAGCCCCTCGCCTGGGCGACGTTGCGGAGATGGTCGAAGATCTCGCGCTGAAGGATGAAGTGAAGGTGAGCGTCCGGCTCGTCGAGGAGCAGCACGGACGAAGGGCGGGCATAGAAGAAAGCCAACAGCAGCAACACCTGATGGAAGCCGCTGCCCGCGTTCGCAATGTCGAGCCTCGGTCCCCGCTGGTGGCTTGGACCGAGGCTCATCGGCCGATACTCGCAGACGATGTAGGGGTGGGTATCGGAGAATTGAGGAGGTAGAAGCTCGTACTGGAAAAGCCGCTTCAGATCGGCCGAGAAATCGGTCCACGGAGAAGAAGCCGGGGAGTTTCCGGATTGCTCCCAGATGTCGAGAATGAGGTTCCGGACAATCTCGCCCGCCCGCCCTTCGCCGACGAGCTTGCGCTGAATGCCCGTCGAATGCCGGGGTTCTTGAGTGCCGATGCCCGAGAACGGGGGGACGTGTACGACCTGGAAGTCTTTCACGAAATGGGGAAGGACTGTCAGGGTCGCCTGAGCGTCCGGGCTGGCCAGGGGGCGCACGTACACCAGCTTTTCGTTGGCGTAGAGGAGCTCCATGGTCAAGGACTGGGGGCCTTGCGCGGTCTCTACTGTGGCCTCGATGAAGATGGGAGCTGCTTTGGGAGTCTTGACGTCGGGAACCTTGCGGGCGACGTGTCGGTTCAGCCAGAGCAGGTTCATCTCGCGCAGGGGCAGCGCGGTAAATTCGTCGAGCACGAGGCTTATGCGCTTCGTTCGGGCTTTGTCGCCGCTCTCCTGCTGCCAGCGGCGGAGGGCCAGGCTCCAGGCGGAGATGGCGTGGAGGAGCGTCGTCTTGCCCGAGTTGTTGGGGCCGGCCAGCATCACCGTCTGCCCTGTCAGGTCGAAGACCTCGTCCTCGAATCGCTTGAAGCGCGTGAGCCTCACCCGTGTCAGCACCCTCGGCCCTCCTTGCCTGTGCTTCCGCAATCCATTCTAGTCTTTCGCCCTTGGTTTTCTGCCGTTTGACGCCCCTGGACGGCGGGTGCTACGCTTTTCTTGCCGTCTCCAGGCAGCCGCGGACCCCTTCTCACCATGGACGATCGCCACCGCTCGGACTCCCGCAACGTCCTCTCCCGGGGGGACTCGGACACCGACGACATCGACCTGTCGCCCCTCCACGAGAGCGGTGCGACGCAGACCTTCGAGGGGAGCAGCCGGGGCAGCGGCGGCAGCCCGGTTCACGTGGAGTCGGAGGCCGACGTCATCCTGATCGCCCATCCCGAGAGCCAGCGGCTGGGCTCCCGCTACCGCCTCTCGCCGGGCACCACCCTGGAGATCGGCCGCTCGGCCGCGGTGGGCATCAGCCTGCCGGAGGTGATGTCGATCTCCCGCAAGCACGCCCGTTTGCGCTACATGGGGCCGGTGGTCACCGTCGAGGACCTGGGCAGCACGAACGGCACCTACGTCAACGGCCAGCCTATCCACGGCCGCACGGTGCTGCGCAGCGGCGACCGCTTCCAGACCGCCGCCGTCCACTTCAAGTTCCTCCACGAGGCCGACGTCGAGAGCGCCTACCACCTCGCCATCTACGAGCTCGTGGCCAGGGACGGTCTCACCGAGATCTTCAACAAGCGCAAGTTCGACGAGGAGCTGCAGCGCGAGCTCGCCCGCGCCCAGCGCCACCAGCGGCCGTTGTCGCTGATCATCTTCGACCTCGACGAGTTCAAGACCATCAACGACACCTACGGCCACCTCTGCGGCGACTTCATCCTCAAACAGGTGGCCTCGATCGCCCGGGAGCTGGTGCGCCCCGAGCAGATGCTCGCCCGGGTCGGCGGCGACGAGTTCGTCATCCTCGCTCCCGAGACCACCGCCGAGGGCGCCGAGGCCATGGCCAGCCGGCTGCGCGACAAGGTCGCCAGCTTCGACCATCGCTACGGCGACATCAAGATCGCCGTGAGCTGTTCCTTCGGCGTCGCCGAGCTGCGCAAGGAAATGACCGCCCCCCACGACCTCTACCAGGCCGCCGACGACGCCCTGCTGCTCTCCAAGCGCAGCGGGCGCAACCGGGTGGCGGTGCAGACGGTGTAGGAGCGGGCCAGCCCCCACCCAAGACCCTCATCACCCCGGCCCTCTTCTCCCGCCCCCTCCCAACCCCCCTCACCGGGAGAAGAGGGAGAACAGCAAAAAAGGACGAAAAAGACCACAAGGACAGCAAGGACAAACAGCAAAACGCCCCAGCCGGGACCCCTTCTCCCGGTGAGGGGGGTGGCGAGGGGGCGGGAGAAGGGGCAGGGGATGAGGGTCTTGGGCGGGGGGCGCTCCGAGGCCGGCTAAGCGATCACCCGGCTCCGATTCAGCCTCCCCAGCCAGCCCTCCATCCCCAAACCGCTACGGGCCGAGGTCTCGAGCACTTCGAGCCCGGGGCGCACTTCCTGGATGTTGCGGTACGCCTCCTCGCGGTCGAACCCCACGGCGCCGGCGAGGTCCATCTTGGTGAGGATGGCAAGGTCCGCGCCGCTGAAGATCGTGGGGTACTTGAGCGGCTTGTCCTCGCCCTCGGTCACCGAGAGGAGCACGACGCGCAGGCTCTCCCCCAGGTCGTAGCTGGCGGGGCAGACGAGATTGCCGACGTTCTCGATGAAGAGGAAGTCGAGGGCGGCGAGGTCCCAGTCCGCGAGCGCCGTGCCCACCATCTCGGCCTCCAGGTGGCAGACGGTGCCGGTGACGATCTGCCGCACGGGGGCGCCGCTGCGCCCCAGCCGCTCGGCGTCCCGCTCGGTCGCGAGGTCCCCCACCAGCGCGGCGACCCGGTGGCGGGCATGTAACGCCGTCAGGGTCGCTTGTAAAAAGGTCGTCTTCCCCGCTCCCGGGCTGGACACGAGGTTCACCACGAAGACGTTCGCGGCCGCGAACCGCTGCCGCAGGCCGTGGGCAAGAAGGTCGTTCTTCTTGAGGATCCCCTGCCGGACTTCAACGATCCTGGACGGCATTCTCTGGCTTCTCCGAAATTTCCAGGGCGGTCAGCTCGAGCTCCCGGCCGCGCACCACCTCGGGCGTCGGCGTGTCGCAGTCCGGACAGCGAAAGTGTTGCAGGCTCGGCAGTTGTCGCTCGCCGCAACGCGGGCAGAGCACGGCGACGGGGATCTCCTCGATCTGCAGCCGGGCTCCTTCAATGGCCGTGCCGGCGGCGGCGAGGTCGAAGGAGAACTCGAGCGCCTCCCGCACGACGCCGGAGAGCGCGCCCAAGCGCAGGTGGAGCGCCTCGACCCGCACCTCGCCCTCCTTGCCCTGCCGGGCTGCCTCCTCGCACGCGGCCTCGATGAGGCTCATGGCGATGGACAGCTCGTGCATGCAAGGCAGGATACACCCGAACCCCACCCGCGCTCCGGCGTTCTCGGCGTCATTTTTGCAGGAGGCGAAACCTGGATGGCGAATTTGGGCGACAGGGTGGGCACTATGGGCTAAGGCGAACCTCTGACAGATCTTCTCGATCCTTCTCTCCGGAAAGGGGGTAGCGCATGGCGACGGCCGAAGAACCGGTTGTGCATATTCTCTGGATCAACGCGGGCCTTTCCTGTGACGGCGACTCGGTCGCTCTTACCGCGGCGACGCAGCCGAGCATCGAGGAGATTGCCATGGGCGCTCTGCCCGGGCTGCCGAAGATCGCGGTGCACTGGCCCCTCATCGACTTCGAGTGCGGCCCGGAGGGCGGGGCGGACAACTTCATCGAGTGGTTCTTCAAGGGGGAGCGGGGCGAGATCGATCCATTCGTCCTGGTGATCGAGGGCTCGATTCCCAACGAGGCGATCAAGAAGGAAGGGTACTGGTGCGGCTTCGGCAACAACCCGGCGACGGGGCAGCCGATGACCACCAGCGAGTGGATCGACCGCCTGGCGCCGAAGGCCCTGGCCGTGCTGGCGGTGGGCACCTGCGCCACCTACGGCGGCATCCACGCCATGGCCGGCAATCCGACGGGAGCCATGGGCGTGCCCGACTATCTGGGCTGGAGCTGGAAGTCGAAGGCGGGCCTCCCCATCGTCTGCGTCCCCGGCTGCCCGATCCATCCCGACAACCTCTCCGAGACCATCCTCTACCTCCTCTATCAGGCGACCGGCCAGGCGCCGATGATCCCCCTCGACGAGGAGCTGCGCCCCGCGTGGCTCTTCGGCCATACGGTGCACGAGGGGTGCGACCGCGCCGGCTATTACGAGCAGGGCGACTTCGCCCACGAATACGGCTCGCCCAAGTGCATCGTGAAGCTCGGCTGCTGGGGCCCGGTGGTGAAGTGCAACGTGCCCAAGCGCGGCTGGATCAACGGCGTCGGCGGCTGCCCCAACGTCGGCGGCATCTGCATCGGCTGCACCATGCCGGGCTTCCCCGACAAGTTCATGCCCTTCATGGACGAGCCGCCCGGCGCCTCGGTGTCGACCGCGGCGAGCGGCCTCTACGGCAGCGTGATCCGGGGGCTGCGCGGCATCACGGCGAGGACCGTGGACAAGGAACCGAAGTGGCGTCACAAAGGCCAGGAGCTGACCACGGGATATCAGAAAGTCTGGTAAGGAAGGGGGATTCAAGATGGCGACTGCGACCCAGCCTGTTCAGACGACCCAGGGGGCCAAGAAGAACCTCGTCGAGATGCATTGGGATCCGATCACGAGGATCGTCGGCAGCCTGGGGATCTACACCAAGATCGACTTCGGCCAGAAGAAGGTCGCGGAGTGCCACAGCACCTCCTCGATCTTCCGCGGCTACAGCATCTTCATGAAGGGCAAGGACCCCCGCGACGCCCACTTCATCACCAGCCGCATCTGCGGCATCTGCGGCGACAACCACTGCACCTGCTCCTGTTACGCGCAGCAGATGGCCTACGGCGTCCAGCCGCCCCACCTGGGGGAGTGGATGGTCAACCTCGGCGAGGCCGCCGAGTACATGTTCGACCACAACATCTTCCAGGAGAACCTGGTGGGCGTGGACTTCTGCGAGAAGATGGTGCGCGAGACCAACCCCGGCGTCTGGGAGAAGGCCGCGGCCACCGAGGCGCCGCACGCCGGCGCCCACGGCTACCGCACCATCGGCGACATCATGAAGTCGCTCAACCCGTTCGAGGGCGAGTTCTACCGCGAAGCGCTGCAGATGAGCCGCATGACGCGGGAGATGTTCTGCCTGATGGAGGGGCGGCACGTCCACCCCTCGACCCTCTATCCGGGCGGCGTCGGTGCGGTGGCGACCATCCAGCTCTTCACCGACTATCTGACCCGCCTCATGCGCTACGTCGAGTTCATGAAGCGGGTGGTCCCCATGCACGACGACCTCTTCGACTTCTTCTACGCGGCGATGCCCGGCTACGAGCAGGTGGGCCGGCGCCGCATCCTGCTCGGCTGCTGGGGCAGCTTCCAGGACCCCGAGGTCTGCAACTTCAACTACAAGGACATGACCCAGTGGGGCGACCGGATGTTCGTCACCCCGGGCGTGGTGGTGGACGGCAAGCTGGTCACCCACGACCTGGTGAAGATCAACCTCGGCATCCGCATCCTCCTGGGCAGCTCCTACTACGAGGACTGGAAGGGCAAGGAGATCTTCGTCAAGAACGATCCGCTGGGCAACCCCGTGGACGAGCACCACCCGTGGAACCAGCACACCATCCCCAAGCCCCAGAAGCGCGACTTCGACGGCAACTACAGTTGGGTGATGTCGCCGCGCTGGTTCGACGGCAAGGACCACCTGGCGCTCGACACCGGCGGCGGCCCCCTGGCGCGCCTGTGGGCCACCGCGCTCGCCGGCCTGGTGGACTGCGGCTACGTCAAGGCGACGGGCAACAGCGTCGTGCTCAACCTGCCGAAGACGGTGCTCAAGCCGGCGGTCACCTTCGAGTGGAAGGTGCCGCAGTGGAGCAACACCATCGAGCGCAACCGCGCGCGCACCTACTTCCAGGCCTACGCCGCCTGCTGCGCCCTGCACTTCATGGAGAAGGCGCTCAAGGAGGTGCGGGCCGGCCACACCAAGACCTGGGAGGCCTTCAAGGTGCCCCAGGACGCCATCGGCTGCGGCTTCACCGAGGCGGTGCGCGGCGTGCTCTCGCACCATCTGGTGATCCGCGACGGCAAGATCGCCAACTACCACCCCTACCCGCCGACGCCGTGGAACGCCAACCCGCGCGACGTCTACGGCACGCCGGGACCCTACGAGGACGCGGTGACGGACTGCCCGATCTTCGAGGAGAACCGGGGCGACAAGTTCAAGGGGATCGACATCATGCGCACGGTGCGCAGCTTCGATCCGTGCCTGCCCTGCGGCGTGCACATGACGTTGCCCAACGGCCGGGTGGTGGAGCAGCGGCACTCGCCGGCGGGCCTCCACGGAGTGTAGGCGATCATGGCGGAGATCGCCCGCGACGACGATCTGCGGGCCGCCGGCGACCGCATCGAGGCACTCATGGGAGAGCTCGCCGCGGCCGGTCCGGCGGTCCACGGCAAGGCCGAGGAGCTGGTCCGGCTGCTGATGCAGCTCTACGGCGCCGGGCTCGGCCGCATCCTGACGGCCGTCGACGACGCCGGCCAGGCGGCCGGGCCCATCTTCGCCCGCCTGGCGGCGGACGACCTGGTGGCGAGCCTGCTGGTCCTGCACGACCTGCATCCGCTCGATCTGGGGGCACGGATCGCGCGGGCGCTGGAGCGCGTGCGCCCCGCTCTCGGCGCGCACGGCGGCGACGTCACGCTCCTGGGCGTCGAGGACGGCGTGGTGCGGTTGCGCCTGGAGGGGAGCTGCCACGGCTGTCCGTCCTCGACGGTGACCATGAAGCTGGCGGTGGAGAAGGCGATCGCCGAGGCCGCGCCGGAGATCGCGCGCATCGAGGTTGAGGGGGTAACGGATCCGACCGATCCGACGGATCCGACCGATCGGTCGGATCTCTCCTGCCCGACCGATCTGGTGCAAATCGGGGGCGCCGCTTGACCGGCGACTCCCCCGCGATCGGCCGGTTGCGGGAGCTGCTGAAGCCTCGCCCCCGTGTCGCCTCGGAAGAGCGCTGCGAGCTCTGCGGCGTGCCCATCCCCCCGGAGCACCGCCACCTGGTGAACCTGGAGACCCGCAGCCTGGTCTGCGCCTGCCGCCCCTGCGGCCTGCTCTTCACCCATGCCGGAGCGGCGGGCGGCAAGTACAGGACCATTCCCGAGCGCTACCTCTTCGCCCGCGACCTCGTGCTCACGGCGGCGCAGTGGGAAAGCCTGCAGATCCCGGTCGACATCGCGTTCTTCTTCCACAACAGCGCGCTCGGCCACGGCGCGGCCTTCTATCCCAGCCCGGCCGGCGCCACCGAGTCGCTGCTGCCGCTCGGCACCTGGGAGGAGCTGAAGGCGAGGAACCCGCTTCTCGCCGGCCTGGAGCCGGACGTCGAGGCGCTGCTCGTCTATAAACGATCCGGCGGCTTCGAGTGCTACGTGGTGCCGATCGACGCCTGCTACGAGCTGGTGGGGCGCATCCGCCTGCGTTGGAAAGGTTTTCAGGGCGGCGAGGAGGCGTGGAGCGAGATCGGCGCCTTCTTCGCCGGCTTGCGCGAAAAGAGCGCCGCGGCATGGCCGACCTGAGCTTCGAGATCGTGGGGGCCCGCCCCGAGCCTTATGCGGCGGTGCCGACCCTCGTCTTCCCGATGCGCATCGCGGAGGCGAGCGGCCAGCGCATCCACGCCGTGGCCCTGCGCGTCCAGGTGCAGATCCAGCCCAACCGGCGGTCCCACTCGGCGGCCGAGCAGCGGCGGCTGCTCGAGATGTTCGGCGAGCCCGCGCGCTGGGGCGAGACTTTGAAACCGCTGCACTGGACCATCCTCTCGGTGATGGTCCCGGGCTTCGAGGGCGCGGCTTCGGTCGACTTGCCGATGACCTGCACCTACGATTTCGAGGTCGCCGCCGCCAAGTACTTCGAGGCCCTCGACGACGGCGAGATCCCCCTCCTCTTCCTGTTCAGCGGCTCGGTGTGGACCCCGGGCGCCTCCGGCTTCATGGTCGAGCGCGTGCCCTGGGAGAAAGAGGCAGGCTTCCGGCTGCCGGTGCGCGTCTGGCGGGAGGCGATGGACCTCTACTTCCCCAACAGCGCCTGGATCCGCCTGCAGCGGGAGAGCCTCGACGCCCTGCAGCGCTTCAAGGCCGAGCGCGCGCTGCCGACGTGGGACGACGCGGTGGCGGCGCTGCTCGCCAACGTGCCCTTGAGCGAGGTGCCGTCGTGAGCTTCGAGCTGGCGCAGAAGGTGGCGGACGCCGTGCTCTACGAGGGCTACGTGCTCTACCCCTACCGCGCCTCGTCGGCGAAGAACAAGGTGCGTTTCCAGTGGGGCGTCGTCGCCCCGCGCGATTACTCGCAGGAGGGAGGAGCCGAGCCCTGGGAGATGCAAACCGAGGTCCTGGTGGAACCGGGCGCCGCTCCGCGGATTGAGCTCAAGATCCGCTGCCTGCAGCTCCAGGAGCGCCTCGTCGAAGAGATCGTAGAGGCGGTCGGGCCCGATACCTTCCGCCCCGTTGAGCTCCTTCACGTCGGCGACGAGGTGCTGGTCGCCTGGGACGAGGGGATCGAGCAGGAGCTCCAACTGGGCGGCATCGATCTCCGCGCCCTGGTGCGGGACGGCGAGCGCCGGATCGCCTTCGACCTTCCCGGCGGTTGCGACGACGAAGAGCTGCGCTCTCCTAACCCGGCCGATCTGTCCGATCGGTCTGATCCGTCTGATTCAGCGGCTGGCGTGCTCCAAGGCCGGCTGGTGCGACGGCGTTGGGCGATCTCGGCGGTCATCCGGCTGTCGGCGGAGCCTGTGGGCGGTTTCCTTCGCCTGCGGGTGCGCATCGAGAATCACACCCCCGTGCCGGAGGGCCTGGAGCGCGAGGAGGCGTTGCGCCGCTCGCTGGTCTCCACGCACACGCTGCTCGCGGTGCGCGGCGACCGGGATGGTCGCGATGGCCGCGATGGCCGCGATGGTCGCTTCGTCTCGCTGCTCGATCCGCCGCCCGAGGCGAAAGAGGCCGTGGCAGGCTGCGTCAATCTGCATACCTGGCCCGTGCTCGCCGGCCCCGAGGGGAGCGCCGGCGTCGTGTTGTCGTCGCCCATCATCCTCTACGACCATCCGGCCATTGCGCCGGAGAGCCCCGGCGACCTCTGCGACGCGACCGAGATCGACGAGATCCTCACCTTGCGCATCATGACCCTGACCGACGAGGAGAAGCGCGAGGCGCGCGGCACCGACCCGCGGGCGCGCCGCATCGTCGACCGCGCCGGCGACATTCCGGACGAGATCCTGGAGCGGCTGCACGGCGCCGTGCGCTCGCTGCGCCCCGTCGAGCCGGAAATCCCGGAAACCGCGAGCTGGGAGGCGTTCCTCAATCCGCCCGGCGAGACCCCGCCCGAAGAGGCGTCGCTGACCATCGCGGACGTGCGGGTGGCCAAGGGCTCGCGGGTGCGGCTGCGACCGTCGCGGCGCGCCGACTCCATGGACCTCTTCCTCGCCGGCCGCGACGCCCGGGTGGCGGGCGTCTACCGCGACGTGGAGGACGAGTCCTACATCGCGGTGACGCTGGTGGACGACGATCCCACGGGCGATCTGCACGAAGCGACCGGGCGGTTCTTCTATTTCTATCCCGAGGAGATCGAGCCCTTGCCGGCATTGCCGGCATTGCCGGAGGGACGAGCATGAGCCCGGGCGTCCTGGTGGCCGGCATCGGCAACGTCTTCCTCGGCGACGACGGCTTCGGCGTCGAGGTCGTGCGCCGGCTGGCGGCGAAGCCGCTGCCGCCGGGAGTGCGGGTCGCGGACTTCGGCATCCGCGGCCTCCATCTCGCCTTCGAGCTGCTGGAGCACCCGGACGACACGACGATCCTGGTCGACGCCACGCCCTGGGGAGGCGAGCCCGGCACGGTCTACCTGATCGAGCCCGACCTCGAAACGCTGGCCGGTCCCGCGGCCGGCCCGGCGGACGCGCACGACATGACGCCCGCCGCGGTCTTCGGCATGCTGCGCTCGCTGGGCGGCACTCCCGGCCGCGTCCTCATCGTCGGCTGCGAGCCGCTGGCGACGGACGAGGAGATGGGCCTGAGCGCGCCGGTCGAAGGCGCGGTCGACGAGGCCGTGGGGATGATCTTGGACGTGCTCGCACGCGAGAATATCCATAGGGTTGCCGGCCATCCGGCCGGAGCTTTGCAAGAGGGAGGTTTATGAGAATGAGCGGCTGGAGCTGGCTGTTGATCGTCTTCGTCGTCCTCGTGGTCGGATTGTTCGCCGTGCAGGCGCCGGAGATCGCCCGCTATCTGCGCATCAGGCGCATGTAGCGGGACTGTCCGGGAGTCAAGCGAGGAGGTTTTGCCATGTGCCTGGCGATCCCAGGGAAAGTCGTGGAATTCGTGACGGAGGCGCCGCAACTGGCGCTGGTCGAGGTCTCGGGCGTCAAGCGCCAGGTCAACGTCGACCTGCTGCGGGAGGAGGGGCTCGAAGCCGGCGACTGGGTGCTGATCCACGTCGGCTTCGCCATGAGCAAGATCAGCGAGGTCGCCGCGGCGGAGCAGATGCGGATGCTCTCGATGATGGGCGAGGACCTCCAGGCCATGGAGGAGATCGAGGGCTACCGCTTCGGCGAGGGACCGGCGTCATGAAGTACGTTGACGAATTCCGCGATCCCAAGCTCATCCGCCAGGCCTCCGACGAGATCCGCCGGCTGGCGCGGCCCGGCCGCCACTACCGGATCATGGAGGTGTGCGGCGGCCACACCCACGCCATCTACCGCTTCGGCCTGGAGGGGCTGCTGCCGGAGAACGTCGAGCTCATCCACGGCCCCGGCTGCCCGGTGTGCGTGCTGCCCATGGGCCGCACCGACGACGGCCTGGCCCTCGCCGAGCTTCCGGGCATGATCTTCACGGCCTTCGGCGACGTCATGCGGGTGCCCGGC
>JBAPYB010000588.1:0-4353 GCA_049284515.1 Thermoanaerobaculia bacterium | reverse complement strand
CTCCAGGACCTGGTCGCCGCGGAACGCACCGCCGGCCTCGCCCAGCAGGCTCTCGTCCACGCGGGTGAGGCGGTGGCGCTCGTCGACGGTCTGCGCCGCGGCTTCATCACGCCGAACCTCCGCGCCGCCTTTCTCGCCACCCAACGCCGCGCCTACGAGCTGCAGATCGAGCTGCTCATGGACCGGCAGGCCGCCGACCCCGCGAGCGGTGGCGATCGGGAGGCTCTGGCCGTCAGCGAGCGCGCGCGGGCCCGGACCCTCCTCGACAGCCTGTATCAGGGGAGCACCGGCGACCACGGCGGCAGCCTTCCCAGCGAGCTACGCGAGCGCCGCAACGCCTTGCGCCGCCGCCTGAGCGCCAAAGCCTCCCAGCAGCAGCTCCTCGCCGACCGCCCCGGTGATGGTAAGGCCGAAGCTCTCGCCCGGGAGATCGACGGCCTGCTCATGGACCTCGACGGCGTGGAGGCCGAGATCCGGCGGCACGACCCGCGCTACGCCGCGTTCAGCGAGCCGCCGGCGCTCGGCGCAGCGGAGATCGCCGCGCTCCTGGAGCCTGGCACGCTCCTGCTGGAGTACTCCCTGGGAGATGAGAAGAGCTTCGTGTGGGCCGTGGGCGCGGGCACCTTTCGCAGCTTCAGCCTTCCCCCCGGCGGGCAGATCGAGAAGCTGGCGCGGCAGGTCCATGACGAGATGAGCCGGCAGGAGAGCGGCGCCGTCCCCCCGCAGGAGGCGGCAAAGACCCTGGCCCGCCTCCTCCTGGCTCCGCTCTGGAAGCTGGCGGCGGGTGCCCACCGGCTGGTGGTGGTCCCCGACGCGGCCCTCCACTACCTGCCGTTCGCCGTCCTCCCCGTCCCGCCTCCCGGCGAAGGCTGGGGCGCTGCGGATCGCGAGCCCCTCCTGCTGCGTCGCGAAGTTGTCTTCCTCCCCTCGGCGACCACACTGGCGGTGCAGCGGCAACGGTTGGCCGGCCGGCCGCCGGCTCCCCATCAGGCGGCGGTGCTGGCCGACCCGGTCTTCGTCTCGGACGATCCGCGCCTGGCACAGGCGGGTGGCGCCGGGCTCAGGGTCTCGCAGCTCGCAGGGAGGGAGCGGGAAGGCGTGCTCCGGCTCGGCTTCGAGCGCCTGGCGGCGAGCCGCCGGGAAGCCGAAGCCCTGATCAAGCTCGCGCCCGCAGGCGACGTCCGGACGATGCTCGATTTTGCGGCCAGCCGGCAGACCGTCCTCTCCGGCGAGCTCGGCTCCTACCGCATCCTCCACTTCGCCACGCACGGCCTGATCGATCCCCACAATCCCGAGCTGTCGGGCCTGGTGCTCTCGCAGCTCGACTCCTCCGGCCGGCCGGTCGAAGGGTTTTTGCGCCTTTCCGAGGTCTACGACCTCGACCTCGGCGCCGACCTCGTGGTGCTCTCCGGCTGCCAGACTGCACTGGGCAAGGAGATCCGCGGCGAAGGGTTGATGGGGATGACGCGCGGTTTCCTGTACGCCGGCGTGCCGCGGGTGGTGGGGACCCTGTGGCGGGTGGAGGACCGGGCCACGGCGGAGCTGATGTCGCGGTTCTACCGCGCCCTCTGGCAGAAGAAGCTCCCCCCGGCCGCTGCCTTGCGCGAGGCGCAGCTCGCCTTGCGCCAGGAGAGGCGCTACCGCGATCCTCACTCGTGGGCGGCCTTCGTCCTCCAGGGCGAGTGGCGATAAGAGAGAAAGGTAACGACCGGGTGAGATCGTTCGCCCCTTAGTGACAGTCAGGAAGTGACGGCCAGTAACTGGCTGCCACAACCCGAAGGGGGAACGTCATGAGTTATCAAGATTGGCAAACTACATGGACGGTGAAGAACCAATATAACGCGGACATCGACGTCGACACGAATCTGAGCTTCATCGACGGTGGAGATACCTGGACGATCAGCACCTCACCCTCATGCTCCTGGGACGAGGTTCAGTGCACCTACGACGACACCTCCGGGCTGGTGACCGGATCGCTCGGCGAGGGCTACTCGTTCATCATCTCGCGCAACCCGGGCTCGGCGTTCATTCACTGCGATGTCTTTCCGATAGCGGCCACGAGCCAGTCAGCCTCCCCAGAGGTCTATGACGGGGACGACCCGGTTACGCCCTGTGGTGGCTCCACCGGGGGCACGTGGACGGCTGAGGAGGGGAGCGGTTAGCCGAGCTGATCTCCACCGTCTCGAAGGAGTCCCGGAGTATGATGCCCGGACGGGATGACCAACGAGACGGGACAGGGGCCCAGCGAAGGCGAGGTCGCGGCGGATCTCGTGCAGCGCATCAAGGCCGGCGAAACGGACGCCGAGGCGGAGCTGGTCGAGCGCTACAGCCGGGGAGTGCTCTACCTTCTACGCCGCCTCGGCGTTCCGCCGGAGCTGGCCAAGGACTTACATCAGGAGGCGTTCCGCATCGTGCTGGAACGCCTCCGCGGCCGGGGCCTCAACGAGCCAGCCGGGTTCGTCGGTTTCCTGCATGGCGCCGTGCGCAACCTGGCGGTGGCCGAGCAGCGCAAGTCGGCCCGCCGCCGCACCGACCTGGACGACGAAGAGGTCTCCCATGCCCTCCACCCCGCACCCAGCCAACTCCAGCAGGTACTGCGCCATGAGGAGACGGCCATCGTGCACCGCTTGATCGGCGAGCTCGCGACCGACCGCGACCGGCAGCTCCTCATGCGCTACTACGTCGCCGAAGAGGACAAGGAGCAGATCTGTGCCGACCTCGGCCTCGACGGCGTGCACTTCAACCGGGTCCTCTTCCGCGCCCGCCAGCGCTTCAAAGAGCTCCTGGAACGCTTCGAGAGAGGGCAGCGCCTGCCGGGGGCTGCCGAGAGAAGCAGGGAGTAAGGACATGGATCACGCTCAGATCGCCGAGGCCGACGTCATCGATCGCTATCTCCAGGGCAAGCTCGATCCGGCCGAGGCAACGAGCTTCGAGCAGCACTACCTTTCCTGCCCCGAATGCCTCGACCGGCTCGAGCTCGCCGAGAGGATGCACGGGGCCTTCAAGCGGGCGGCGAGCGAGGACGCAGCCCGGCACGTCGCGGTGCGGCAGCTCGCGGTCGTGGCCTGGCTCGCGCGTCTCGGGCGTTCGCGCCAGGCGGCCGTCCTCGCCATGACGCTGGTGGCCTGCTTGGCGATCCCCGGCATCTTGTCCTTCCAGCGGGTGGGCGAGCTCGACCGCGAGCTCTCCGCGACCCGCAAAGCCCTGGAGAGCGAAAAGGGGAAATCGGCAGGCTCGGCCTCGCTCCAGCACGAGCTGGCGAGCGAGCGCCAAGCGAGAGAGAAGGCCACGGCAGAGCTGGCCGAGGCGCGCCAGCCCCAGGGCAACGTCCCCATCCTTTATTTCAATGCGGAGCGCGACGCCACGGCCGGACAGCCGCCCTCCCACCTCCTGCACCTGTCGCCGCAATCCCGCTGGATCGTCCTTTCGCTGGAGATCGATCCGCCGCACCAATCCTCCTATCGCGTGGCCCTGCGCGGCGCCAGGGGGCAGGAGATCTGGAGCGCCGGCGGCCTGCAACTCGACGCGCACGACTCCCTGAACCTGAGCCTCCCTGCGAGCCTGCTCGCACCCGGCGACTATCACCTAGTCGTAGAAGGCCAGTCGCCCGGCCGCAAGCCCCTCCCCGCCGGCCGCTTCACCTTCCGCGTTTTGCCCCCCGCCTGACGCTCCGCCGCTGAGCGGCCCCTTCGTTCCGCAACAAAGTGGCTGGCCGGGTGAGATTCCCGGGCCTCTGGCGACAGCTTTGGGTTGTGAGAAGTCAAAGTCTCAGAAAGGAAATGATCCATGCAAACAAAAGGTCTGATTCTCCTGCTGTCCACCGCGTTCCTCGTCTGGCTGTCTGGCGCCGGCCCGGCGGCCGCGAAACCCCAAGTGACGATTTTGCAGCCGGCGAACAACTCCCACACCTCCTATGGCGGCCTAAACTCCGTCCAGTTCCTCGGGCAGGTGATTCCGGCAAATTGCTGCCAGCTCACCTGGACGTCCGACAAGGATGGTGCTTTGGGGAGCGGCCAGAGTCGCGATGTCTTCTTCACCAGCCCGGGTGACCGGATCATCACGCTTACAGCCAAAGATTCGAACAACGTCGTCGTAGCCACGGCCAAGATTACGCTTCACGTGGACAACGATGCGCCGGTTGTCTCGATCCTGAAGCCCACTGCCAACGCCAAGGTCTTCCGCAATATCCCTTTCATCATCAAGGGCTCCTCCAGCGACATTAACCAGTCGTCTCGGAAACTTCACAACTATCAGAAAGGAGAAGGCTTGCGGCATGAGGTAAAACAGATCAATAGAGGTCGTGGATGAAAGCGTTTTGTGGCGGATTTTTGGGATCAGTAACAACGAGATGGC
>JBAPYB010000587.1:0-2316 GCA_049284515.1 Thermoanaerobaculia bacterium | reverse complement strand
CCCCAGCCCTCTTCTCCCAGCCTCCCCCCCAACCGCCGGGAGAAGAGGGAGTGGTTAGTCCAGGAAAAACGAAGATACGAGCTTCTTTAGCCCCCTCTCTCCCGGCCGGCGGGGGGGAGGCTGGGAGAGAGGGGGTTGGGGGAGTGAGGGCCTAGAAGCGGCGGACAGAGATCCGTTCACCAGGTCGGCCGGCGTCACGATCCAGGCCTGCGGAAGTACGCCAGCGGCGCTGAACGATCCATTCGCGGACTTCTTCCCAAGGAAGGCCGGCTTCGGGATTGGCCTCGAACTCCGCGAGCCGGCGATCCAGCTCGGCCTTCAGCTCATCGGAGACCCCAATCATGACGGCAAGGGTAGCACGGGGACGCGCAGAGGCGGGGAGACGATCCCCGCCCCTGGCATTGAGCGAACGACTGCGGCCTACAGCGTCCAGGAAATCCCGGCGGCGACCTCACGGCCGCCGAGGTCCAGCTTGCCGAAGCCTTCGAAGTCCTTGTTGAGGTCGTCGTCGACGCGCGTCCAGCGCCCCTCGGCGAAGAGGTTGACGCGGCGGGAGATGGGCACTTCCAGGCCGACCAGCCCGTAGTAGCCGAAGGCCGTGCCGTCGGCCTTCAGGTCGGCCGAGAAGATGACGTTGTTGGGGGTGTTGAGGTCGACGAAGTCGCCCGACTCCTTCAGACGCCACGGGTAGATGCCACCGCCGGCCCCGATGTAGGGCTGGATAGGGGCGTTGCGGGGCGCGAGGTGGATCAGCAGGCCGGCGGTGAGCGACGCGATGTCCAGCGTCGTGTCGTGCCGGATACGGTTGCCGAAGTTGTCCGCGAAGTTGCGGTAGGCGTTGCTGGAGGACCCCTGATAGACGGAGCCCGAGAACATCAGGCTGAGCGGACCGTTGAGAGGCAGGATGTAGTCGAGGCCGAAGTCCGGATTCTGGAAGTCGCTCGTGGCGGAGCCGGTGAAGTCGTGGCGAATGCCGTCCCAATAGTCCGAGTTGCCATCCGGCTCGAAGGCGCCGACGCGCAGACGGAACTCGCCATCATAGTCGGATCCGTAGTAGCGATGGTGCCGGTATTGGGCGGAGGCCGGCAGGGCCGCGACGGCCAGAAGCCCCAACAGGGCAAAGAAGACGGGTGCGGTCTTGGAAGTCATTTCTCTCTCCTTTTCAAACCAACTCCCGTTTTACGAGCAACCTGGATGCCAGGGGCAATTCCAGGGCCTGGGAGGTGAGAGTTACACCGCTTTAGTGTAACCCTCACCATACACCTGTCAGCCGGCGAGAAGGGCCGGGGGGATGAGGGGCATAGGCGCTAACTTTGCTTCGTGTAGGGGCGGGTCTGGAGGGTCGGGAGGGGGCGCGACCCGCCCTGCAGCGGCGAAATCGTCGAATCAGGGCGGGTCGAGCCCCCAACCTGCCGCCCAGACCCGCCCCTACACGAAGCATTGGGGCCAAAGTTAGCGCCTATGGGGGGGAGATGAGGGTCTCCCCTGGAAGGCAGCGGGGCAGGGATCGAGCCGGATAGAATGGACCTCATCATGCGCCGCTACCCGCCGAGTTTCCCGCTCCGGGCGATCCTTCTCGCTCTTCTCCTCACCGCTCCGGCCCTGGCTGAGGCCCCGAGCCCCGCGCCGGCGCCCACCTCGGGCGCCACCGAGCGGCTCGTCCACGTCGTGAAGCTTTGGGGCCAGGTCCGCTATCTCCACCCCTGGCTCGCCTACAGGGAGGTCGACTGGGACGCCGCCCTGGTCCAGGCCGTCCCCAAGGTGCGCGCGGCAACGACGGCGGAGCAGTACGCCGCCGCCGTCCAGGGGATGCTGGACGCGCTGGCCGATCCCGCCACCCGGGTGCGCAAGGCGCAGCCCGAGGAGGAGCCGGCCAAGGGCGAGCTCCCGGCGCCCTTCAAGTGGATCGAGGACGGGGTGCTCTCCGTCTACCTGCGGCCTGACGCCTTCCGCGGCTACGTGGAGCTGATGAACGTGCAGCAGACGCTCTCCCGGGAGCTGCCCAAGGCGAAGGCGGTGGTGGTGGACCTGCGGGCCCGGGACGGCGAGACCTACCAGCCCGAGTCCGCCCTCTCCGAGGTGAACGAGCTGCTCGTCAGCCGTCCGCTGCGGCTGCCGGCGCAGCGCTACCTGCTGCACTCAGGGTACCGCGGCCAGACGTTCAAGGGCTCGGGCGGCTATTTCTCCGGTTTCCTGAGCCTGATGGCGGACGAGCTCGCGCCGCCGGCCAAGGCGATGCCCAAGCGCGTGGTCTTCCTGGTCAACCCGGGCACCGAGGTGCCGCCGGTGGCCCTGGCGCTGCAGGCGGCCGGCGAC
>JBAPYB010000586.1:0-12959 GCA_049284515.1 Thermoanaerobaculia bacterium | reverse complement strand
GCTCAAGAACATGCCCGTCCACCGCTCGATGCGCGAGATCTCCGAGCTGATCTTCGAGACCTGCAAGACCTACCTGGTGACCCAGGGCAAGTTCATCCTGCTGCTCGAGGTCTTCATCGGCATCGTGATCTTCGTCTACTTCTACACCCTGCGCGGCTTCGATCTGGCCAAGGTGATCACCATCCTGATCTTCAGCCTGATCGGCATCGCCGGCAGCTACGGCGTCGCTTGGTTCGGCATCCGGGTCAACACCTTCGCCAACTCGCGGTCGGCCTTCGCCAGCCTGCGCGGCAAGCCGTTTCCGACCTATGCCATTCCGCTCAAGTCCGGCATCTCGATCGGCATGCTGCTGATCAGCGTCGAGCTGGTGATGATGCTCGGCATCCTGCTCTTCGTGCCCAAGGACTACGCCGGCCCCTGCTTCATCGGCTTCGCCATCGGCGAGTCGCTGGGCGCCGCGGCCCTGCGCATCGCGGGCGGCATCTTCACCAAGATCGCCGACATCGGCTCCGACCTGATGAAGATCGTCTTCAACATCAAGGAGGACGACGCCAGGAACCCCGGCGTCATCGCCGACTGCGTGGGCGACAACGCCGGCGACTCGGTGGGCCCCACGGCGGACGGCTTCGAGACCTACGGCGTCACCGGCGTGGCGCTCATCACCTTCATCCTTCTGGCCGTCGCCAACCCGGCAACCCAGGTACAGCTCCTGGTGTGGATCTTCGTCATGCGCATCATGATGATCATCACCAGCGGCGCCTCGTACCTGATCAACGAGACCATCGCCAGAGGCCGCTACGGCAACGCCGACACCATGAACTTCGAGGCGCCGCTGACCTCCCTGGTCTGGCTGACCTCGGCCCTGTCGGTGATCGTCACCTACGGCATCTCCTATCTGCTGATCCCGAACCTCAACGGCGATCCCACGCTGTGGTGGAAGCTGTCGACGATCATCTCCTGCGGCACTCTCGCCGGCGCGCTGATCCCCGAGTTCGTCAAGGTCTTCACCTCGACGGAGTCGGCCCACGTCAAGGAGGTGGTGACCGCGTCCCGCGAGGGCGGCGCCTCGCTCAACATCCTCGCCGGGCTGATCGCGGGTGACTTCAGCGCCTATTGGATGGGCTTGACCATCGTGGCGCTGATGGGCACGGGATACGGCGTCAGCACGACTCTCGGCACGGGGCTGATGATCGCCCCCGCCGTGTTCGCCTTCGGCCTCGTGGCCTTCGGCTTCCTCGGCATGGGCCCGGTGACGATCGCCGTCGACTCCTACGGCCCGGTGACGGACAACGCCCAGTCGGTCTTCGAGCTCTCCACCATCGAGACCCTGCCGGGAATCAAGCAGGAGATCCAGAAGGATTACGGCTTCACACCGGACTTCGACCGCGCCAAGCACCATCTGGAGGCCAACGACGGCGCCGGCAACACGTTCAAGGCCACGGCCAAGCCGGTGCTCATCGGCACCGCCGTGGTGGGCGCCACGACGCTGATCTTTTCGATCATCGTGGTGCTCACCAACAAGCTCACGCAGAACGTGGACAAGCTCTCGCTGCTTCACCCGCCCTTCCTGCTCGGCCTGATCACCGGCGGCGCCATCATCTACTGGTTCAGCGGCGCCTCCTGCCAGGCGGTGTCGACGGGAGCCTACCGGGCGGTGGAGTTCATCAAGCGCAACATCAAGCTGGACGCGGGCGCCGAGAAGGCCTCGATCGAGGACAGCAAGCGGGTGGTGGCGATCTGCACCACCTACGCGCAGAAGGGGATGTTCAACATCTTCCTGACCATCTTCTTCAGCACTCTCGCCTTCGCCTGCCTGGAGCCCTTCTTCTTCATCGGCTACCTGATCTCGATCGCCATCTTCGGTCTCTACCAGGCCATCTTCATGGCCAACGCCGGCGGCGCCTGGGACAACGCCAAGAAGATCGTCGAAGTGGAGCTGCACGAGAAGGGCACGCCGCTGCACGCCGCCACGGTGGTGGGCGACACCGTGGGCGATCCCTTCAAGGACACCTCGTCGGTGGCCATGAACCCGGTCATCAAGTTCACCACCCTCTTCGGCCTGCTGGCCGTGGAGCTGGCCGTGGGCATGCAGCCGACGTTGCGCGTGAGTCTCGCGGCGCTCTTCTTCGTGATCTCGACCGTCTTCGTCTGGCGCTCGTTCTACGGCATGCGGATCCCGGTCGAAGCGGCGGGCAAGCACTGAGCCGCATCGGATCTCCAGAACGACTCAAAACGGGGCGCTACTTCGCGGTGGCGCCCCGTTTCGTCTTCAGAAATGCAGGAGACCGGCAGGCAAGCTGCTAGCAGCTAGAGCGAGGGAGGTTCGTCTTCGCTCAGAATAATCGATAAAACCTCAATCCGTTCTCGAATGCGGTAGTAGACGACGCACTCTCGGCCCCGGCTATCGTAGACCGGCCACATAAAATAGGGAGGTACCGGCTACGGGCCAGCCTCTCTCAGGCTCCCGGCGCAAGGCAAATTCTAAGGAGTGCTGTATACGCCCGGCAGCGAAGGGATTAGGCTCGATGGCCTCAAGTTCCGCGTCGAACCGTGGCTCGAAGACGAATCCACGGAGCTCGGACTCATCGTCGAAGGATTTAATCGCCCAGCTCCCTGGCCAACTTCTGTCCGTAGGCTATTTCTCTTAGTGTCGGTTGACGCGGTTGTCCGAGGGCGACAGTTGAATAGGGAATCACTTCTCCCTCTCGCGCCAACTGCCACCCTATAAACCGGTGAGAGAGGCCACTCACTTCCGAGGCATCGTATGGCCACAGTATCCGGACAACCTCTTGAACAATCGCGATCTCCTCGCCAGAGAAAACTGAGAGATCAGGTTCGCGCAGCGCCAGGAGCTTCTGCAAGGTACGGCCAAAGTAGTCACGTACTGCCCAGGCTGCTACCGCTGAAGAAATCATCTCCTCAAGAATTGGCCGGCCGCGGCGCGGCGCTGGGCCGAAGTCTAGTCGCTGATATTCCTGATGAGAAATCGAGGTGCCGAGTCGCTGATGTGCCCAAAAATCTGAGTAGAATAAAATCTTGTACAATTTGGTCTTACCACACTTTGGATCACTCTCTGTCTCTCTGGCAACGTACAGGATTAACTCTTGCAGCCTCTTGTCTCTTCCCTTGTTCGACTTAGCCATTGCCAGAGCCCTCCCGCCTAGCTTCAGCGATACCTGAGCGTTTCTTTCTCGAACTCGGCAGTCGAACGATCTCAGCTCCTTCTGTCTCTTGGAGAAACGCTTTAAGTGTGACTCCGTAGCGCTCGGCCTCCGGGTCTGTATTGGCCCACCGCTCCAGAATGTATGCCAACGCCCATGAGTCGTCCTTCCCGGTGGATTTCTTGTACTGTTGAAGTACCCACTGCGGAAAACCTACGAGCGTGCCCCGGACGGGATCTCCTGCCATGACGCGCCAATCCTACTGCATTGGCGAAATTCCGTCAATGTCCCGCGGAATTCTGCGCCATGAGACCTCCAGACCACAATCTGGCTCAGGCGGGCAGGGCACCGTGGACCGGCATGTACACCCCTGTCGAAACGGCCGGCAAGCACTGAGCTGGAGCGGCCTGCCAGACGACTCGGAACGGGGCGCTACTTCGCGGTGGCGTCCCGTTTTGTTTTCTTCACCGGCGTTTTCTTCGTACCTTTCTTCGGTTTCGCCGCAGCGTGTCGCGCAGCCGCGTCGCGGGCGTTCTTCGCCCATTCCAGGAACGCGTCCTGGTCTTCGAAGACGTCGTCGGGCACGGTGTAGTAGGGCATGACGCCCATGGGGCCGTTCTTGGTCATGGGCTGGAAGGGTTTCAGCCCCCGCGCTTCGTAGTCGGACCGGTTGGCGTCGTCGGTCCGCAGCCAGAAGACGTCGTCGCCACTGACGATGCCCATCATCAGGCCGTCGAGATAGAGCCCAAAGCCGCCGAACATGAATTTGTAGGATGGCGCGCCGAGCGGGGCCAGCCGGTCCATCAGGTGGTCGCAGAGCTCGTTGGTCTTGGGCATCCAGATCTCCTTCGCGGTCATTACCCTCGGGGGCGCCCCAGCATGAAGTCGCCGATCTCCGAGAAGGGCACCGCATCGTCGCCGAAGGTGAAGGTCCCCTTCTCCTGGATCTCTCGCGCCGCTCTCAGGAAGGCGCCGTAAGCGGCGCGGTTCAGCGCCGAGCCGACGCTGATGCGGCGCACGCCGGCGGCGGCCAGGTTTTCGACGGTGAGGCCGTCCCCCTTGCGGGCGGCCAGGGCGTTCACCGGCTTCGGCGCCACGGCGGCACAGACGGTCCGGATCGCGTCGAGGCTAGGAAGGCAGGGGGCGTAGAGCACGTCGGCGCCGGCGCCGGCGAAGGCCTGGAGGCGGCGGAGGGTGTCGTCGAGGTCGGGGCGGCCGTGGAGGAAGTTCTCGGCGCGCGCCACCAGCGTGAAGGGGAAGGGCAGGGACCGGGCCGCTTCGACCGCCGCCGCCACCCGCTCCACGGAGTGGCCGAAATCGTAGATCGGACGGCTGGGATCGCCGCTCGCGTCTTCCACGGAGCCGCCGACCAGGCCCACCGCCGCCGCCCGGCGGATGGTCTCGGCCACGGTCCCGGGATCGTCGCCGAAGCAGTTTTCGAGGTCCGCCGAGACGGGCAGGTCCGTCGCCTCGACGATCGTCCGGCAGTGGTCGAGCATCTCGTCGCGGCTCACCAGCCCGGCGCCGTCGCGGCGGCCGAGGGTGAAGGCGAAGCCGGCGCTGGTCGTGGCGAGCGCCTGAAAACCGAGCGCTGCGAGGACCCGGGCCGAGCCGGCGTCCCAGGGATTGGGGATGACGAAGGTCCCCGGCCCCTCGTGGAGCGCCCGGAACCGGGTTGCCTTTTCGCTCTGGCTCAGGCTCATGAGTATCCCCCTTTCGATCTCTGGTCGCCCCAGTGCGCCGGCCAGGCGATGCCGTTGGGTGTCGTGCCGAGCGTCTCCATGACTTGAATGAGCTTCTGGTGCAGCCGCTCGCGCTCGGCCGCCACCTCCGGGGACACCGGCGTGTCCGGATGGCCGAGGTTGACGACCTCCCGCTGGTCGCGGGGCACGTCCAGATCGTACATCTCGTACTCGAACGGCGCGTCCATGAAGACGTCGAAGTACACGGCGTACTTCCAGCGCTTCTCGACGATGACCCGGATGTGGTTGGCCGCGGGGACGTAGAAGTAGAGGTCCTCGTAGGTGAAGTGGATGTAGCCCTGCACCTCGGCGTCCGGGTTCGACAGAATGGGCGAGAGGTCGCGGCCCTTGAAGGTCCAGCGGTCGATATCGGGCACGCCCGCGAGGTTGGCCAGCGTGGGCAGCAGGTCGATGAGGCTCACCAGCGAGTCGGACGTGCCGCGCCTCCTCTCCGGTCCCGAGATGATGAAGGGGATGTTCAGGGTCTCCTCGTACATGTTGAACATCTTCTGGCGCTGGAGCCCGTGGGCCATGGCCATGTCGCCGTGATCGCTGATGCGGATGATGACCCGTGTCGTCGAAGAACGGGGCCTGCTGGAGCGCTTCGAGCACCTGCAGGATCTGCTGGTCCACGACCTTGCAGAGGTAGGCGTAGAAGCGGCAGTAGCCGAGCTGGGTCTCCGTGTCGCCGGCGGTGATCGGGCCGGTGCCGGCGTTGCTGACGACGCGGAACTGCGCCTGCGCCTGGGGCTTGGTCGACAGGTCCTCGTTCCAGGTCGGCGGCCGGTCGATGGGCAGGTCCATGAACTGCTCGGGGCTGTACCCCCCGGCCTGGTAGAGGGGCGTGCCGTCGACCGCCACTGCACCGACGCCCGGATAGGCCAGCACGTCGTGGGGATTGACCAGGGAGACGATGAGGCAGAACGGCTTCTCGGAGTCGTAGGTCTTGAGGAAGTGGAGCACGCTCGCCAATTCGAGCTTCTCGTAGGGCACCTCGCCGTACTTGGCGGCCTGGCCGTGCCCGTCGAGGAAGCGCTGATCGTTGTTGGTGGTGCCGCCGCCCATGTTGGCGATCGCCAGGTTGTCGCCGGCGTCGGGCATGGTCCAGCCATCGAAGCCCCAGCGCTCGGCGAGCTGCTGCACGTCCGCCTCGGTCCAGTATTTCTGGTCGATGCCGTGGGCCGGATCCTTCACGTAGTTGGCGGGCTTGGTGAGGTGCCACTTGCCCTTGTAGACGACGTTGTAGTCCGCGGTCTTCAGGATCTTGGCCAGGTTCTGGAGATTGCTGGGCATCATCCGCTGGCGGCGCTCCTTGACGTTGAGGGCGATCTGCTGGGCGAGGCCCTGGCCGCCCGTCTCCGTGATGTCCTCCTTGATGGAGGCGATGTTGTCGAACTCGAGGACCTCGGTGACGCCGTGCTGCGCGGGATAGAGGCCGGTGAGCATCGTGACGCGGGCGGGCGAGCAGGTGCAGGAGTTCGTGTAGGCGCGGGAGAAGCTGATCCCATGCTCGCGCAGCCAGCGCATCGCGGGCAGGTTCTCCTGCTCCCACCCCTCGGGCCAGTAGGGGTTGCCGCTCTGCTGGTCGGTGATGACGATCACGAAGTTCGGCCTGCGGGGCATGACGTCCTCCTCTTCCAAGTGACGGGATTCCAGACGGGCAACACAGCATATAGCCCGCCTGCTGAAGGGTCCAAGGCCGCCCATATCCGCGGAGAACGGCTCATATCCCGGGAAAACGCCTCATATCCCGGGACAATGGTCCATATCCCGGGAAAACGCGCCATATCCCGGGACCAGGAGGCATATCCCCAGATACGGCCCATGTCTGGAGACAACGCCTCAGATCTGCCGATACGCCCCATATCCCGGAACAACGCTCCATATCCCGGGCCGACGGTCTATCTCCCCGGGCAACGGTTCATATCCCGCGACGACAGGCCGTATCTCCGGCGATGCCTCGTATTGGGAGACGAGGGGGCATATCTGGAGGCAATGGCGCGGTTCGGGTCCCGCAGGCAAAAAAAGAGGGGACGTGCCGAAGCACGTCCCCGAAGTTGAAACACAGAAGAGCTACTTGGTGGCGGCGGGAACCGGCGGGGACGGAGCGGTGGGCGGCTCCGGCTCCGGCGTCACTTTGCGGGCCTTGCCGCGGAAGGGCTGTACTCCAAACTCGGCGACCTTCTCGGAACGGATGCCGTAGTGCTGCTTGACCGCCGAGCGCAGCAGCGTCGCCAAGCGATCCCCCTCGATGACGATTGTCCGGAGCTGCTTGGACATGTCCTGCTTGCTGGCGATGAGGCCAGCCTGCTGGTTGTGGACCTCGACCAACTTGTCGAGCTGCGCCGCGAGCTGTGCCCGCAACGGCTCCAGGTGGGCGAGAGCCGCGATGTTGGAGACCAGTGCCGCGAGCAGCAGCCTCCAGTTCCCCTGCTTCCCTGCGTCCGTCGTTTCCTTCGACATGGTCCTACTCCTTTCCTGAGCCTTTTCGAGGCTCAAACATCCGGCACCATAAGCGGGCCGGAATTTCAAATTCTTCAACTTTCTCCCCAGCTGCCAGTTGGTTCACGATCCAGGCAGGAGCTGTCTGCAGCAAAACTCTTTGGGCTCTCAACGAGCAGATATTGCCTGATGACTTCTCGCCTGTCAAGCGCTTTTGCTCTAGACGGACGAATTCCGACCTAGACGGATCAGTCTAGGATGGGAACTTCTCGCGCTCGCCGGGAGTCTGAGTCAGAGGACGACACTTCCCCGGAGGATCTCTATGAAGCTCCGTCTTTCGCTCCTGTTGCTCCCGCTCGCCCTTGCCGCCACTTCCATCGCGCTTGCCGCGGAGACCGCACCGTCAAGTCCGGCAGAGCTCGTCGGCTCCTGGTCTCTCGCTCCAGCCCACAGTGACGAAACGGCTTCGGAGCCCGGCTCCATCACCCTGGTCCTGACCCTCGAAAACGGCAAGCTGGCAGGTATGGCGATCCTCCCGGTCCAGAACGGCGAGAAGCGCTGGCCCCTCGTCAATCCCAGCTTCGACGGCAAGACCTTTTCCTTCAAGGTCGACAACGGCGAGGGCCTCCTCGCGGGTGAGATGAAGCTCGTGGACGGGAAGTTCGAGGGCCGCTGGACCTCCGGTGGAGGTGAGGAAGCCGGCCGCCTCACCATGAAGCGAAAGGCTTCCTGAGACCGCAGGAACCTGTTTCAGGGCATCCGCCCATCCAGGATCGCGCAGAGCTTGGCGGCGTCGAGGTTGCCGCCGGAGATGAGGCAGACCACCTTGCGGGCATTCGGCACGCCGGCCAAGGCGGCGGCGACGGAGGTGGCTCCCGCTCCCTCGGCGATGACGCGGTGGCGCTCGGCGAGGAGGCGGATGGCGGCGGCCACGGCTTCGAGGGGGACGACGCGGGCGCCCGCGAGGAGGGTGCTCGCGAGCGGCCACATCTCGGGCAGCAGGCTCTTGCCGCCGATGCCGTCGACGAAGCTCGGCTTGTAGTCCACGGTCTGCGGGGAGCCGGCGGCGAGGGAGGCGGAGAGCGGCGCCGCGGTCTCCACCTCGCAGCCGAAGACCCGGGCGTCGGGATGCAAGGCGCGGAGCGTGGCGGCGATGCCGCAGGAGAGCCCGCCGCCGCCGAAGGGGACGAGGACGGTGTCCACGTCCGGCAGGTCTTCGAGGATCTCCAGGGCCACGGTGCCGTTGCCGGCCATCACCGCGCGGTCGGCCACCGGGTGGATGAAGAGGCCGTCGAGCCCGGGGAAGGAGTGCTCCACGATCACCTGCCACCAGCGGTCGAAGGGTACTTTCACGACCTTGCCGCCCAGGCGCTCGATGGCCGCCAGCTTGGTGGCGGGCGCGTGGTCCGGCACCACGACCGTGGCCGGCACCCTGAGCTCGCGGGCGGCCCACGCCACCCCCTGGGCCATGTTGCCGGCGCTCGCCGTGTAGACGCCGTCGCGCAGCCCGTCCGGTCCGGCCAGACGCATGGCGTTGGTGGCCCCCCGCAGCTTGAAGGAGCCGATGGGCTGCAGGTTCTCCATCTTGAGCCAAATCTCCGCGGGCGCGCCTTCCGCATTCAGCCGCACAAGGGGCGTGCGCAGAGTGACTCCGGCCAGGCGTTCGCGGGCAGCGCGGACCTCGTCGATCGTGGGAGCGGTGAGAGGTTGCATGGTGCGAGGGAGCGTACTGCAAAATCCGGGCTTCTGATTAGGCTATGCTTCTATCGCATGACCCGCCCGTCCCGATCCGTCCCCGCCGTCCTTGGGGTCCTGGCCGTCCTCGGCGCCCTGGTCCAGGTGCCGGGAGCCGCCCAGGAAACCGACCTCCCCGGTGGCGGCGACGATCCCGGAGCGGCTCAGGCCTGGTTCCTCGCGCGGCGGCTCCCGGCGGTGAAATCGTCCGCGGCTCCCTCTCTCGCCGGGCGGTACCTGGCGGCGCAGGCGCACGCGCGCCGCATGACGCATCAGGCCAGCCTGGCGTGGCAATCCCTGGGCCCTGGAAACCTCGGCGGGCGGACGCGGGCCCTCGTCTTCGATCCGGTCGATCCGCGGACGCTCTACGCCGCCGGAGTGGACGGCGGCGTCTGGAAGACGGTGAACGGCGGCGCGAGCTGGACCCCGCTGGACGACTTGATGCCGAGCCTGGCGGTGACGACGCTCGCCCTCGATCCCGCCAGCCGGAAGACGCTCTACGCCGGCACCGGGGAGGGGTTCTTCAACACGGACGCCGTGCGCGGCGCCGGGATCTTCAAGACGACCGACGGCGGCCGGCACTGGCAGCAGCTCGCGGCCACGGCGACGCCCAACTTCTACGCCGTCAACCGGCTGCTGGTCAGCGCCCGCAGCAAAGCGGTCTACGCCGCGACCGGCACGGGCGTGTGGCGCTCGCTGGATGCGGGGCGCACCTGGCGGCAGGTGCTCGCCTCCCAGGAGCAGGGGGGCTGCCTGGACCTAGCGCTGCGCAACGCGCCCCCGCGCGACGACGTGGTGTTCGCCGCCTGCGGCACCATGCAACAGGCGACGGTGTACCGGAATCTCCAGGCCCAGAAGCAGGCGCCCTGGGTACCCGTGCTCGCGGAGCCCGGCATGGGGCGGACCTCGCTCGCCATCGCGCCCTCCGATCCGAACGTCATCTACGCTTTGGCGGCGAGCAACCTGCCCGGCCCCAACAGTCGCTACAGCCAGGGGCTCCTCGCCGTCTTCCGCTCCTCGACCGGCGGCGCGGCCGGCAGTTGGGAGGCCACGGTGCGCAACACCGACCCCGTGCCGCTCAACACGGCGCTCCTCTCCAGCACGCACTTCGCCTTCCAGCAGGAGTGCGGTGGATCCTTCGCCGATGCGTGGAGCGGGCGGGGCTGGTACGACAACGTGATCGCCGTGGACCCCAAGGATCCGGAGCGGGTCTGGGCGGGCGGCGTGGACCTCTTCCGCTCCGACGACGGCGGGCGCACCTGGGGGCTGGCCAACTACTGGTGGGAGGGGAACGGCTTCGCCCACGCGGACCAGCACGCCCTCGTCTTCCACCCGAAGTACGACGGCACCCGCAACCAGACCCTGATGGTGGCCGGCGACGGCGGCGTCTATCGCACGGACAACGCTCGGGCCCCGGTAGCCCGGGGGGACGCGGCGCCCTGCGATTCGGCCGGCAACGCCGTGCGCTGGACGAGCCTCGAACACGGCTATGGGGTCTCCCAGTTTTACAGTGGCGCGGTTTTTCCAGGCGGCCTTTCCTATCTCGGAGGCGCCCAGGACCTTGGCACCCTCATGGGCGGCGACGCCGCGGGGCCGGACGGCTGGCGGGCGGTGCTGGGACGCGACGGCGGCTTGGTGGCCATCGATCCGGCCCACCCGCAGGTCGTCTACGCGGAGTCCGATCACCTCTCGTTCGTCAAGTCGACCGACGGCGGCAATACCTTCACCTCGGCCGCCTCGGGCATCGGCGGCAGCTTCTTCCTGTTCATCGCGCCCTTCGCGCTCGATCCCCTGGATGGGCAGCGCCTGTGGCTCGGCGGCGACTCGCTGTGGACCACGGACGACGGCGCCGCGACGTGGCACCGGGCCAGCCCGGCCGTGGGCGTCAATGCCCTCGATCTGGTGAGCGCCGTCGCCGTCTCGCCGCACGACGACCGGCACGTCCTCGCCGGCACCAGCCAGGGGCTCATCGTCCGCAACGACGCCGCGCCGGACGCGACGGGCGGCACGCTCTGGCCGGCAGCGAGGCCGCGCGACGGCTTCGTCTCCTCGCTCGTCTTCGATCCGCAGGACTTGGGCGTCGTCTACGCCACCTATGCCACGTTCGGCGGCGCCCACGTCTGGAAGAGCACGGACGGCGGCGGCACCTGGCAGAGCCTCGACGGCACCGGCGCTTCCCGGCTGCCCGATCTTCCCGCCCACTCCCTGGTCGTCGATCCCCGCCATCCCCAGCGGCTCTACGCCGGCACCGACCTGGGCGTCTTCGCCTCCCTCGACGGCGGCGCCACCTGGGCCGTCGAGGTCACGGGCTTCGCCAACGTCGTCACCGAGTCGCTCGTCCTCAGTCCCCCTTTCCTCTTCGCCTTCACCCACGGCCGCGGCGTCTGGCGGGCGACGCTGCCGGACTGATCCGTGAAATCCTGGTGATAATCTTCCTGCGATGTCCCGCTACGACTTTCTCGTCGAGACCTACGACACGGAGCGGCTGAAGACCCTCTCCGTCTGGTCGCTGTTCCGGGACGAGGACCTGCGCTTCCGCCCGGAGCCCCGGGCGCGGACGCCGCACGAGCACATGGTCCACCAGTGCGTCAGCGAGGACCTCTGGATGAAGACCATGCTGGGGATCGACCTCGGCGAAGGGCCGCTGCCCGCCGAGGAGACCCGCCTCGCGTTCCTCCACAAATACGCCGAGGCCTCCGGCCAGCGCCTCGAACGGCTGCGCGGCATGCCGGACGAGTGGTTCGAGGGGAGCACCCGGTTTTTCGACGTCGAGCGCAGCCGCGCCTGGGTGGTGACGCGGCGCATCGCTCATTCGGCTCATCACCGGGGCCAGCTCACCGCCTATCTGCGCCTGCTGGGCCGCAGCCTGTACTCGACCTACGGTCCCACGGCGGACACCGGCGGCCTGTTCCTGAACGGCGCGCCGACTCTCTACCGGTATCCGGACCTCGAGCGTCTGCTGGCGGCCGAGGACCGCGGCGGCGACTGGCCGCCGCTGCCGGGGCCGGGGGACAATAGCCCCACCGAGAGGCGGGACTGAAAACCTCCCCATGACCTCCCCATGAAGGCAGCGGCGCGGCGCCTCCCGGAAGAGCGCGGCAAGTGGCGGAACGTCTCGCTGCTCGCGCTCGCCGCGCTGCTCGGCATGTCGGTGTGGTTCTCGGCGTCGGCGGTGGTGCCACAGCTCACCGTGGCGTGGAAGCTCTCCGGCGCCCTCCAGGCCTGGCTGACGACGAGCGTACAGCTCGGCTTCGTGGCCGGGGCGCTGCTGAGCTCCATCCTCACGCTCGCGGACCGTTTTCCGGCACAGCGCCTGCTCGCGGTGAGCGCTCTCGCCGCCGCGGCGTTCAACGCCGCCATTCCGCTGCTGGCTTTAAGCCCCGGCCCGGCGCTCGTCTGCCGCTTCCTCACCGGCTTCGCACTCGCCGGCGTCTATCCGCCCGGGATGAAGCTGGTGGCCTCCTGGTGCCGGGAGGACCGCGGCCTCGGCATCGGGCTGCTGGTGGGCGCCATCACCCTGGGCACGGCCGTTCCGCACCTCCTCAACACCTCGCCCAGCGGCATGCCGCCCTGGCGCAGTGTGCTGCTGCTCACCTCCGCCCAGGCGGTCGCGGCGGCGCTGATCGGCGCCTTTTTCGTCAAGCCCGGTCCCTATCTCGGCAAGTCGCCGCCGTTCGACTGGCGCGCTGCCGGCCGGGTGCTGGCGGACAAGCCGGCGCGCCTCGCCAACTTCGGCTATCTCGGCCACATGTGGGAGCTCTACGCCATGTGGGCCTGGGTTCCGCTCTGCCTCCTCGCCAGCTACCAGGAGGCGGGCTGGAGCGTCCGCGCCGCCCGCCTGGCGGGCGCCGCCGCGATCGGCGCCGGCGGCCTCGGGAGC
>JBAPYB010000585.1:0-16980 GCA_049284515.1 Thermoanaerobaculia bacterium | reverse complement strand
GCGGGATGGCTCACGGCTGGATGGTGCGCTGCCGCGGCCGGATGGTGCGCCGCTGCGGCGGGATGGCTCACGGCGGGATGGTGCGCTGCTGCGGCCGGATGGCTCGCGGCGGGATGGTGCGCTGCTGCGGCGGGATGGCTCACGGCTGGATGGTGCGCTGCTGATGCGTCTGCAGAGTTCATCGTCGTTTCCTCGGATTGACTATTCGGGTGTTCGGTTTGGCTATCTGAGGCGGATTGCTGGGCTGGCTCCTCTGCTGCTGAAGCGGACACCTCCTCTCCATGTGGACCGTCAGGGGGGTCAGGGAACGATTCCGAATCCGGTTTTCTCATGCGATTTCTCCTACCCAGAGGCGCAAAGGCGGATGCCGCAACCAAGGATTAGTATGCTCTGTGATTCGATTGAGGTCAAGCGTGAACGGGCTGCGCTGGTCCGTCAGAGCGGTGACAACGAAGTGACTCTGGAGCCCCCAACTGTCGCCGTTGGAGGAGATTCATTACAATGCATGAATGAGAATGCGCCGTGGGCTCCGCCCTGGAGGCTCCGGGCTCTCGTCCACCCATTGAAAGGAGTATTGAGATGAAGAAGGCTTCCCTGAAGCTCCTGTTTGCCGCCGCGCTGATGACCGGCGCCCTGGCCATTTCGGTGCCGTCGAAGGCGCTCGGCTTCTGCAACCACCACGGGGAGTGCCCGGAGGTCTACCAGCCGGTGATCTGCTCGAACGGCGTCGTCTACTCCAACGCTTGTTTCGCCGGCCTCGCCTGCGCCACCGGCTGTGTACCGTACGGCGATACGGAGTAGCTTTCGCAAGGAAAACGGATGACGAGGCGCCGGGCCGGTCTTGCCGGCCTGGTGCTCTTCAACCGCGATAAATTCTTTCGATTCGCCGCCGCCGTCGTCCGGAATTGAGCCCTACTGTACCTGCTCTTTGGTTTTCAAGAACTTCAACCCCGGCCATTCCTCGCCCGCGGTCTTCAGGTGCCAGGCATTGCGCGCCAGGAACACGGGCGAGCCGTTGTGGTCCTCGGCCATGGCGGCGTTGTTGGCGTTGGTGAACTTCTTGAGGGCGAGGTGGTCCGGCGCCTCGATCCAGCGGGCGGTGTAGAGGGCCGTGCCCTCGAAGTGCACGGGAATGTTGTACTCGGTGCGGATGCGGTCCGCGAGCACGTCGAACTGCAGCGCGCCGGCGACTCCCACGATCCAGTCGTTGCCGAAGTTGGGCCGGAAGACCTGGGCCGCTCCCTCCTCGGCGAGTTGGAGGAGGGCGCGGCCGAGGTGCTTGGCCCGCATGGGGTCTTCCGGTCGCACTTTCTTGAGCAGCTCGGGTGCGAAGCTGGGGATGCCCGTGAAGCGCAGCTCTTCCCCCTCGGTGAGCGCGTCGCCGATGCGCAGGTTGCCATGGTTGGGGATGCCGAGGATGTCGCCGGCGAAGGCCTCCTCGGCCAGCTCGCGCTCGCGGGCCAGGAAGAGCATGGGGTTGTGAATGGTCAGCGTCTTGCCGGAGCGCACGTGGAAGAGCTTCATGCCGCGCTCGAAGCGGCCGGAGGCCAGGCGCACGAAGGCGACGCGGTCGCGGTGCTTGGGGTCCATGTTCGCCTGGATCTTGAAGACGAAGCCCGAGACCTTCTCTTCGTTCGGCTCCACCTCGCGCCTCTCCGCCGGCTGCGGGCGGGGCGGCGGCGCCAGCTCCACCAGCCCCTGGAGCAGCTCGCGGACGCCGAAGTTGTTGATGGCGCTGCCGAAGAAGACGGGCGTCAGGTGTCCGCCGCGGTAGTCGTCGAGCTCGAACGGCGGGCAGAGGCCGCGGGCCATCTCCACCTCCTCGCGCAGCCGGGCGACGGAGCCTGACGGCAGGCGCGCGTCCAGCTTGGGATCGTCCAGCCCCTCGCAGATCTCGCCCTCGGTGACCACCTGGTTGCGCCCCTTGCCGAGCAGGATCAGCCGTTCGTGGAGAAGGTCGTAGCAGCCGAGGAAGTTGTGCCCCATGCCGATGGGCCAGGCCGCGGGCGTGACGTGGAGTTGGAGGTCCTGCTCGATCTCGCTCATCAGGTCGAAGGGATCTCGCCCCTCGCGGTCGAGCTTGTTGATGAAGGTGATGATCGGCACGTTGCGCAGCCGGCAGACTTCGAACAGCTTGCGGGTCTGCGTCTCGATGCCCTTGGCGGCGTCGATGACCATGACGGCCGAGTCCACGGCGGTGAGCGTGCGGTAGGTGTCCTCGCTGAAGTCCTCGTGGCCCGGGGTGTCCAGCAGGTTGAAGGTGCAGCCCTCGTACTCGAAGGTCATCACCGAGGAGGCGACGGAGATGCCGCGCTCCTGCTCGACCTTCATCCAATCGGACCGGGCGCGCCGCGCCTCGCCCCGGGCCTTGACGGCGCCGGCCAGGTTGATGGCGCCGCCGAACAGCAGCAGCTTCTCGGTGAGGGTCGTCTTGCCCGCATCGGGGTGCGAGATGATGGCGAAGGTCCGCCGTCGGGAAACCGCCTCGGTCAGCGTGTCCATGGGTGCGCAGCGCTCCAGGCTCGGCCGGGCAGGTTGCCCGGCGGGGGGGAGACTCCTCCGAGGTGAACACGGAAGACTCCCTCTACCTTCCCGGGGGAGGGAGCGCGGGAGTGTAGCATGGCCTAACGGGTGTAGACTCTTTTTCGCGGAATGGAGTCCAGGGAGAAAACCATGACGCTCAGTATTGAGCTGCCTGAGGAACTTGAGGCAGAGCTGGTGACCGAGGCGGAACGCCTGGGTCTGTCGCTCTCCGAATATACGCTGCAGCTCCTTCGGGTGAGGCGTTCGGCCGGAGATCTCCCCCGGACCGGAACCGACCTGGTCACGTACTGGAGAAGAGAGAATTTAATCGGTACCCGTCCCGAGATCGCGGACAGCCCGGCGCATGCCCGTCGTCTTCGGGAGCAGGCGGAACGTCGCCGCGGTGCCTGATCGTGTACCTGCTGGACACTGACATCCTGATCGACGTCCAGCGGACGTTCGTATCCTGCAGAAAGGAGATGTCCTTCCTGGCGACGATGTCCTTCCCGGCTTCACCTGCGCGGTCGCCGATCTGTTCCGGTGAGATTGACCGGAATAGCGCCGGCCTACGGCGCCGCGACGGTCGCCGACGCCGTCACCGCCGGTCCCGCTTTCTTACCGTCCGTTGGCGTGACCTTGCAGCTCACCTTGTTCTTGGCATGGGCCACGCCGGCGGCCAGGAGGTCGGTCAGTCCCGCGCTGGTGACAGAACGCACCAGCCGGTTGTTGACCCGCCATTCGTAGCGATAGCTGACGATGTCGAAGTCCGGATCGCGCAGGACGAGAGGGCCCTGGACCTGGCAGGCTATTGCCTTCCCCTCGATCGCCGGCGAATGCTGGAGGGTGACCTTGTTGGGTGCCCGGTTCACGACCTGCTTCGCAGAGGTGACGACCTTGAACGGTGCGTCGACGACCACCTCGTCGTTGATCAGGGCCTGGAACCGCCAGGTTCCCGGCAGGTCCAGGGTGACGTCGAAGGCGTCGATCACCCAGGCGAGCTCGAACAAAACGCTGTTGTTGAACGATCCGCCGGAGTTGATCACCTCCTGGCCGTGGGGATTGATCGCCCGCAGCCCGAACGTGGAGCCCACGGGGACGTTGCGCAGGTCCACCCGGACGCCCAAGATCTGGGCTCCGCGCAGGAATGTCCCCAAGCGCGCCGGCTCATCGCGCAGTAAGGCGTCGCGGTCCAGGATTGAGATCGTGCCCGGGGACAAATAGAAGCCGGCTACGTAGAAATCCCGCACGACCGGCGGCTGATCGACCCAGAGACTGTCTCCTGACCGGCAGGGTCCGGCCGAGGGCTCGACCCAGTTGCCGTCCTTCTCCGTCTGGAGGTGGAGGTGCGGCCAGTTGCTGAACCCGCTGCTGCCGGTCAAGCCGATCTGCGTTCCGGAGGTCACGGCCTGTCCCGGGACGACCGCCACGCTGCCCTTGCGCAGATGGAAGTACCAGGAGATATAGCCGCCGCCGTGATCGATGAGGACGTAATTGGCCTGTGTGCCGTCCACCCACACCGTGTTCATGTCCGGCTCCCCGTCGTGGGTGTCCACCACGACGCCGTCGAGTGCGGCGAAGACCGGCACGCCGATGGCCTGCTCGCGGAAGGAGCGGATCAAGGAATCGTGGCCCTGGTGGCCGTCGTAGGTGTACTGGGAGCAATCCCAGTCCTGGATGGCGGTGTCGCCCAGGCGCGAATTCAGATCGGTGAAATTGGTGATGAACAGGTCGCGGCCGAGAACGCCGGACTGCGGAAAGAACGGATAGAGGAACGGAGCCGTGTCCTTCCCCCACGCCCCGAGCGCCGCCTTCCGCTTCTCGTAGGCCGAGATCGCCGCCCGGATCTTCTGGAGCTGGGCCGGCGCGATCGAATCTGCCGGCCTCGTCTTGCCCCCCAAGCCCCCGACGATCAGGCCCCTTTCGTCCGTCCTGGCCTGGGAGGAGGCGGCCAGGGCCGGCAGCGCGAGGAAAAACAGGCACAGGAAGGTCTTACGCACGACGTTCTCCTTGTAGCGGCCGTACTTCGCCGGCGATGCGTTCCTTTCAATTCTAATGCAGGTACGCGGCAAATCGTTTCGGGGGTCCCCTCTATTGCTTTCCCATAGGAGCCGTGATATTGGTATCCCATATGAGAGGCGAAGAAGCGAAGGCGGACGTCTGGCAGGGCACCCTGGCGTTGATGGTTTTGAAGACCCTGGAGGCGCTGGGTCCCCTGCACGGCTACGGAATCGCACGGCGGATCGAGCAGACGAGCGGTGACCTGCTGTCCGTCAACTACGGAACGCTGTACCCGGCGCTGCTCAAGCTGGAGCAGGAGGGCTCGATCGAGTCCGAGTGGGGCGTGTCGGACAACAACCGCAAGGCCAAGTTCTACAAGCTGACGCGCGCGGGCCGCCAGCAGCTCGAACGGCAGGCGCGCGACTGGGAGCGGACGACCGGCATCATCGCCCGGTTCTTCGCTCCCGAGGGGGGCTCGTCATGACCCGGCACCTGCGGGCGGGGGCGTTGCGCGTGAGCGGCTTATTGAGCGGACAATTCAACCGCGAGCGCCAGGACCGCGAGCTCACCGAGGAGCTCGAAAGCCACCTCGCGTTCCATGTGGAGGACAACCTGCGGGCCGGCATGACGCCGGAAGAGGCGCGCCGGGATGCCCTGCTCAAGCTCGGCAGCGTCGAATCGATCAAGGAGCAGATGCGGGACCGCCGCGGCATCCCCGTGCTGGAGCATCTGGCGCGGGACCTCCGCTTCGGCCTGCGCATGCTGCGGAAAGACCCCACCTTCACCGCCGTCGCGGTGCTGACCCTCGCCCTCGGCATCGGCGCCAACACGGCGATCTTCAGCGTCGTCAACGCCGTGCTCCTGCGCCCCCTGCCGTTCCCGCAGGCGGAGAACCTCGTCCTGGTCTGGGCGACGAGTCCCGAAAGGGCGGACGATGTGGCCTCCTATCCGGATTTCGAGGACTGGAGGACGCACGGCCGGAGCTTCGAAAGCATGGCGGCCTTCACCACGCGCAGCGTGATCCTCGAAAGCGGCGATCGTTCGGAAAGCGTGGCCGGCCTCCAGGTGACGCCCGGCTTTTTTGAAACGTTGCGAATCCAGCCCGCGCTGGGGCGGACGTTCCGGCCCGACGAGTCGGAAGCGGGAGCGTCCCACGTCGCCCTGCTGAGCGACGGCGCGTGGAAGAGCCGCTTCGCAAGCCGCCCGGACGTGGTGGGGCAGACGCTCCGTTTGAACGAAGCCGAGCACACGATCATCGGCATCATGCCGCCGGGCTTCAAGTTTTCTCCCGACGCGGTGGAGCAGATCTACACGCCGCTGGTCCGCGATCCCAGCCGGAATCACGGCTTCCTGCGGGTCTTAAGCCGGTTGCGTCCGCGTGCATCCCTGGCAAGGGCGCAGGCGGAGATGAACGTCATTACCGGCCGCATCGCGAAGGCCTATCCGAAGACGAACGAAGGCGTCGGCGCGCGGGTCGTGCCGCTGGTGACGGCGATGGTGGGGAAGGGCCGCACCGGCCTGCTGATCTTCTTGAGCGTGGTGGCGGTGGTGCTGGTGATCGCCTGCATCAACGTGGCGGCCTTGATGTCCGCGCGCTCCGCCACCCGCCAGCGGGAGCTGACCGTGCGTGCGGCGCTCGGCGCCGGCCGCAAGCGGCTGCTGCAACAACTGTTGACCGAGAGCACGCTGCTGGCGCTCGCCGGCGGATTGCTCGGCCTGCTGCTGGCGAGTTGGGGCACCCGGCTGCTCGTGGCGCTGCTGGCGCAGAGCATTCCCATTCCCCGCCTCGAAAACACCCACATCGACGGCTGGGTGTTGTTGTTTACCCTGGCGCTGTCTCTTGCGACGGGCATTCTTTTCGGCTCCGTGCTCGCCGTTCCCGCGGCGTCGCCGGATCTGAACGAAGTCCTGCGCGAATCGAGCCGCACGGCAACCGTTGGCGCGGGCGGCCGGCGCGCGCGCTCCCTGCTGGTGATCGCCGAGGTGTCCCTGGCGCTGGTCCTGCTTTCCGCCGCGGGGTTGCTCCTGAAGAGTCTCCTCGTGCTGCGCAACACGGCGCCGGGATTTGAAACCGAAAACCTGCTGGCTGCCGGCTTCACTTTGCCCAAGGACCGGTTCAGCAACGACACCGAGCGATGGCGGTTCCATGCCGAGCTGCTGGCACGCGTCGAAAAGCTTCCCGGCGTCCGTTCGGCGGCGCTGGTGGCGGACCTCCCCATGGGCGGCGGCTCCGATTCGCAGGGTTTTCACATCGTCGGACAGCCGGACCCGGCGGGCGGATACTTCAGTGCGAATTTCAACATCGTCAGCGCGGGCTATTTCCGCACCATGGGGATTCCGGTGCGCGCCGGGCGCGAGCTCAACCTCCAGGACACGGCGAATGCCCCGGGCGTGGTCATCGTCAACCAGGCCGCGGCCCGCACGTTCTGGCTCGGCGGCGATGCGGTTGGAAAACAGATCACTGTGCCCGGAGTTGGCGTGAACGGCACTATCCTCACAGTTGTGGGAGTCTCCGGCGACGTGCGGCAGACCGGGCTCGGCACGGCGCCGCAACCCGAGATCTTCCTCAACTCCGCCCAGCCGGGGCCGGCCTGGTTCTGGCGCGTCCTGGTCGTGCGCACCGCGGGCGATCCGCTGGCCCTGGCGGAGCCGATCCGCAGCATCGCGCATTCGCTGGACCGCAGCGTGCCCTTCATCAAGCTGCAGACGATGGACGACATCCTTTCTGGCACGCTCGCCCAGCCGCGCGTCTACACCTTATTGTTGGGGTTTTTCGCCGCCCTCGCACTGGCCCTGGCCGCCGTCGGGCTTTACGGCGTCGTTTCGTACACGGTGACGCAGCGGCTGCACGAGCTCGGAATCCGCATGGCCCTGGGCGCCGAAAGGAAAGACATTGTGCGCCTGGTCCTGCGGCAGGGCCTGGGCCTCACCCTGGCCGGCACGGCGATCGGCCTCGCCGGAGGGCTGGCCGTGACACAGCTCCTCACCCACGCCTTGCCCGGAGTGCAACCGGGCGATCCGGTGATGTTCGCGGCGATCGTTCTACTGCTGGTTGGCGTCGCCCTCACGGCGAGTTATCTGCCCGCGCGGCGCGGATCGCGGGTGGATCCGGTGGTTACGCTGCGGTATGAGTAGCCCAGGGTGGAGACGCAGGCTGTTACACACATCTCGCCTCTACTCTTCGCGACGCCCCGAAGGCAGGAGTGGCGGCGATGCCGGCCCGTCCTCCCCAATCCTCTGATACACCGAGCCCTGCGGTGGGAAGACCGTCAGGTCGCGGGTGGAGCCGGTGGTCACCCTACGGTATGAGTAGCGGGGCTCGGTGACTCAGGAACCTTCCAACGTGAATCCGTAACCTCTCGTCGGGATTCTGGAACCTTCTGTCGTGATTCCGGAACCTACCGTCGTGACTCCGCAGTCTTCCGTCCCAACTCTGTAAGCTTCCATCGGGACTCTGTAAGCTTCCGTCCTGACTCCGTAACCTTCCGTCGAGACCCTGCAACCTTCCGTCGGCACTCTGTAAGCTTCCGCCGTGACTCTGGAACGTTCCGTTCTGACTCCGGAACCCTTCGTGGTGACTCCGGAACCCGAGGGAGGTGGGAGACCGGCTTCGCAGAGGCTTGGCTATCCCTCAACCTCGGCGTTCGAGCTCGGCACGGAGACGGGCGAGCTCTTCTTCGAGGGTCTTACGGGCAGCGGCCTCTCGCACGACCTGCTCCTCGGCGGATTGTCGGGCGGTTGTTTCCTGTCTCACTCGCTCTTCGGCGGCCCGGGCGCGCTCTTCGGCGGCCTCCCGGGCCAAGTCCACTTCGGCAACCCACAGCAGCCGTTCGCCGGTCGCCGTGTCAATCAGGCGCAGATTCGTGCCTTCGATCCGGAGGGTCAGACCCGTGGTGCGGCTCTCGAGGGAGCCGTCCGGTTTGGGCCGGATCGGGGCATAGCGACCGTTGAAGAGACGGAAGCCCTGGAGCTGAGGCGAGAGGTAGTCGCCCTCCGGGTCGTGCAGGAAGTACTCCTCGACGCCGAGCTGCTCATAGAGGGTCTTTTTCTTCCTGACGTCTTCGTCCCGCGTGCTTCCGGAGGTGACTTCAATGATGAAGCAGGGCGGGACGCCTTCTTCCCAGAGCCTGAAGGTCTTCCTCACGCCACTGGGAACGCCGCGCACGAAGAAGACGTCCGGAGCGACCACGGACCGGGGGTCTCCCTGGCGATAGTAGAGGAACATATCGCCGCCGACGTAGACGTCGGGGACGCCCCGATAGCGGCGCTTCAGCACCGCGAGCAGGTCGACCATCTCGTTCAGGTGGATTTCGGTCTCAGCCATGGGCTGGCCATCGGAGTCCGGGTATTCGACTTCGCGCCGGAGCGGGATCGCGGTCATACGTGCCATCCTTTCCCCAACAGAGGCCGGATCAAATCACGACGGTCTGTCGGAGCGCAACCTTCAGGGGAGTCTAGCACCTCCCCTCACCACCCAATCCCATAATCCTCCCCATAGTCGCTGGAGCCTCCCCAGAGGGTGCCGTGCTCGTGGTCGAGGAGGATGGCGTTGATGGGGCCGGAGGTTCGGTCTTCGACTTCGACTTTGTAGCCCATCTTCTGAAGCTCCTGCCTCACCCAGGGGGGCGTGCTGGCGTGGACGGTAATCCTTCCGGGCTGGGACTCGTGGTTGCCGAAGGAGCTGTGCATCTGGTAGCTGGTGATGTTGGGGGCTTCGGTCGCCTCCTGGACGGTCATGCCGAATTCCGTGATGTCGAGGAAGAGTTGGAGGAGGTTCTGGAGGTCATGGGAGGGCTCCTCCTGGGTTCCGGGGGAGTGTAACGGGAAACCAAGGACACCAGGGACACCAAGGACCTCAAGGACACGAAGAATACCGTCGAGGGTGCTCGTCCTCGGTGTCCCTGGTGTCCTTGATGTCCTTTTCTTCCGCAATCAATCTCTGACCGCGCTTGAGCCCGCCGCCCTTCCCGTGGACCAAGCCCAGAGGAAGTTGTGGCCGCCGATGGGGCCGAAGGCGTCGAGGATCTCGCCGCAGAGGAAGAGGCCGGGGTGGCGGCGGCTCTCCAGGGTGCGCGGATCGATCTCGGAAAGGGCCACGCCTCCGCCGGTAACCTCGGCCTTGGCGTAGCCCTCGTCGCCCGTCCAGGGGAGGAGATGATTGGCGAGGGCCTCGACGAGGTGGCGGCGCTCTTCGCGGCGGAGTTGGGGGAGAGGCCGGCCGCCGTCGACGCTCGCGTCCGCGAGGAGGGCCTCGGCCAGCCGGTCGGGGAGGTGGCGGCGCAGGAGCCCGAAGGCGGTGCCGGGCGTCTCCCGCAAGAGCCGGTCCCAGGCGCCGGCGTCCAGCGGGGTCCACTGCACGCGGATCGGCTGCAGCGATTCCCCGGCCAGGCGGGAGCGGACGGCGAGGTGCGAGACGTCCAGCACCGCCGGACCGCTGTAGCCGCGATGGGTGAAGAGGAAACCGCCGTGGGTGGAGAAGGTGGGTTTGGAACCGGGAGCGCGGAGGGTCACCGTGCGTGAGATCCCGGCGAGCGGAGCATAGCGAGGCGGCTCCAAAGTCAGCGGCGTGAGGGCGGGATAGGTCTCGTGGATCGTGTGGCCCAGCCGGCGGACGATGCCGAGGCCAGTGCCGTCGCTCCCCGTGCCCGGCAGGGAGAGGCCGCCGGTCGCCACGATGACGGCCGCGGCGGCGATCTCTTCTCCGTCTGCAAGCCGGACCCGCCAGGAGCCGGCACCCTCCGGCGGCAGGAGGTCCGTCACCAGGGCGTCGAAGCGGATCGCGGCACCGCGCCGGCGGGCCAGGGCCAGTAGCTGATCGCGCACCTGGCGGGCGCTGTTGGAGACGGGGAAGAGCTTACCGGTTTCAGCTTCCAGTGCCAGGGGAATCTCTGCCTCGTCCTCGAAGAAACGTCGCTGCTCGTCGAGCGGCCACGAGGTGAGGATCTTGCGCAGGGTGTTGGGCGAGGAGTCGGTGACGAACCGCGAGGCATCCACCACGGACGGCAGGATGTTGCACCGCCCGCCGCCGCTGACGAGGATCTTGCGTCCGCCATCGCGCGTCCGTTCCAGGACCACGACGGGCCGGCCGCGCCCCGCCGCGAAGATTGCCGCCATGAGCCCGGCGGCCCCGGCACCGAGGATGACGATGGGGAGGGGAGGAGTCACGGCGAGGCGGGATTCTACCGTCTCATGGAAGCTCGATCCCAAGATCGGGCGGCTCACGCTCGCGCGGGGCGATAAGATGCTCGCGATGGATCTCGTGGACCGCCTCCGCAGCAGGATCTCGTCGCTCCCGGCCGTGCGGCTGGCCGTCCTCTTCGGCTCGACCGCCCGGGGCGAGGCGAGGACGCGGAGCGACGTCGATCTCGGAGTCCTCCTCGATCCGGATACGCCGGCCCTTCGCCGCAAAGTCGAAGCGGAGCTGGGAGAGGCCGCCGGGCGGGAGGTCGACGTGATCTTCCTCGCCGAGGCGCCGCCTCTGTTGCGGTTCGAGATCTCCCGCGACGGCGTGCTGCTCTTCGAGAAGGAAGACGGCCTCTGGACCGCCGTCAAGGTCCGGGCAATGGTGGATTGGTGGGACTGGGCGCCGTACTCAAGGATGTTCACCGCGGCTGCGGTCCGGCGACTGCGAGAGAAGGTGAAACATGGTCAAACCTGACGTAGTTGGAAGGAAGCTGTCCCGTGCCACAGACTGGCTCGACCGTGCCGAGGAGATCCTGGCCCGGCCTTCCGAGGAGTTTTTGGACGATACGAAGGGGAGAGACCTGGCCTCTTTCTACCTTTTCCTCGCCATTCAGGAGTGCATCGATCTGGCCGCCCATTGGGTTGCCGATGCCCACTGGGGATCGCCCGACGATTCTGGAGGCACGTTCCAAATCCTGGCCGACCGCCGTGCCATTCGCCGGGACCTGGCCGAAAAGCTGCGGGGCGCCGTCGGCCTTCGCAATCTGATCGCTCACGGCTACTCGCTGGTGGACCACCAGCGTATCCAGAACGAGTATAGGGAGGGTGTCAAGGCGCTGTGGCAGTTCCTTGGCCTGGTCGCAGACGAAGCGGGTCTTGAGATCGAGCATCAAACCACTTAACAACCTGACTACATGGCCAGGCGATCGTCACAGCCTTGAGGTGTTGCTCCCTCACAGGAACTTGTCGTACTCAGCGTGGGAGCCGATCCAGAACCAGACGATCTCGCCGCCAATCCATCTGCCCAGAGCGCGGTAGTGGAGGCCAACTCGCACTGAGTAGATCCGCTCGGGGGGAATCTGTCGAAAGAGCCGATAGGACTCTCGGGCTTGTTTTTGGATCGACTCGGGGAGTGTCTTGACTGCGGCTCGAAACCGCTTGGAGGTCTTCGATTTCACAGAAGGTCCGGATCGAGGTCCTCGGTTTCACCTCGAAGGTGCTCAGCGAGGGCCTCATCGGCCAACTGCTTCAAAACGCTACCCGACCGGGCGAACGCGCGCAGCACACCTTCCAGCATCGCCTCGCCGCCAACCGCCAACTCCTGCGTCCGCCAGGCCACGAAACCGTCCGGCCGGACGAGCAGGGCGCCGCGGTCTCCTACGCCTGCGGTGCCGGTCCACCTTCCTTCCGTGTCGCTCGCGTCGCCGTCGGGGGCGATTCTGAAGGCTTTCAGGTCGAGGCCCAGGCGGGTCGCCGTGGCATGGGCCGCGGTGCACCAATCCTGGGCGGCCGGACCGGCGAGGAGAGCAAAACCGGGGCCGGCGAGATCGAGGGTCGAGAGGCGCCGGCCAGCGCAATCCAACCAGGCGTGCGGCACGCGCGAGCCGGGAGTGCCGTCGAGATTCCCCGCGAGATCGTGGAGCGAAGGCGCCGGTTGTCCACCACAGATGGCGGAGGAGTCGTAACGATATCCAAGGTGGACCACGGCGTCGTTGGCGATGCCAAGCTGCTCGCGCTCGGCGGTGCGGGACGGGTCCCAGTGGAGGTCAGGACGGTCCAGGCGGAGAAGTGACTGTTCCATCGTGAAGCGCGCGACGGGCCGGCGCTCGGCGTCGTAGCTGTCGAGCAGGGAAGGACCGGCCTCGCCGCGGATCGTCATCGCCAGCTTCCAAGCCAGGTTGTGGGCGTCGGCGATCCCGGTGTTCAGGCCGAAGCCTCCCAGCGGCGGCACGACGTGGGCGGCGTCCCCCGCCAGGAAGGCGCGCCCTTCACGAAAGCGGTCCGCGAGGCGGGCGGTGACGCGCCAGGGAAGGACGCTGAGGATCTCCACCGGCAGATCCGGCACGCCGAGGGCGGCGCGCGCCACCAGGTCGCGGCAGCGCTCCGGCGTGAAGTCTTCCGCGGTCTCTCCCCGCGCCGGATCGTAGGGGACGTGGAGGACCCAGCGGTCGCGGCCGTCGATGGCCATCAACAATCCCGGTTGCAGCTCCGCGTTTTCGATGATGACGAGCAGGAGATCATTGCCCTGGGTGACGCTCCGCAGGTCCGCCCGGAAGAGGATGTTGACGATCGGTCCGCCGAGCGGCCCCGGTCCGGTGGCGGGCACGCCGAGAGCCTCGCGGAGCAGGCCGCCGGAGCCGTCGGCGACGATGAGATAGTCGGCCCGGAGGGTCGACCGCGGATTACCGTCCCGCTCGGCCAGCGTCGCCGTCACGCCCGTCGCGTCCTGCTCGACGGCGATCACCTCGGCGCCGAAACGGACTTCGGCACCCCGTTCCCGGGCGGCGCGGAGCAGGATCTCGTCGAGGAGGTCCTGGCTGCAGCGGCCGCCCTGGACCGGGCTCAAGCTCGCCCCCGGATCGATCCCGAGCGCGGCCCCCGAGGAGAGGGTGGTCCAATCGGCGCTGGCCAGGGTCTTGACCGTGATCCGCCCGAGGCCGGGCGTGAGGCGTCCGCCGGCGGCGCGTACCGCTTCGTCGAGGCCGAGCTCCCGGAAGATCTCGACCGTGCGAACGCCGACGCCGAGCGCCCGCGGATGGATCGAGAGGGCCGCCCGGCGTTCGACGACGAGGGCCGATATTCCGTGGCGGGCCAGGAAGAGGGCGGCCGACAAGCCGACCGTGCCACCGCCGGCGATCAGGACCGGGACGTGCTCTTGGGAATCCCTCACGGTCCCGCCGGGCTGCCGAAGTCCTGCACCCAAATGATCGTGTCCCCCATGGGGGCGTTGCGCCCGACGGCGACGCCGACTCCCAGGTGAGCAAAGGCGGGGAGGAGGAGGTTGCGGCGGTGCTCGGCGCTGCCCATCCAGTTGTCCATCACCTCCTGGACGGCGAAGGGGCCACGCGCGATGTTCTCTCCCACGATGCGGCCAGTGTAGCCGCTTTTGCGGGTACGGCTGGCAGGGCTCGTGCCGTCGAGTGAGATGTGGTTGTAGTAGGAGCGCGCCAGCATGTCCTCGGCGTGATGCTGGGCGGCCTCGTCGAGCCGCGGGTCGGGAAGGAGAAGCGGGACGCCGGCCGCGGCGCGCTCGGCGTTGACCCGGGCGAGCATCTCGCTGCGCACCCGCTCGAGGTTGCCCAGGGGCGCCGTCTGGCGGGCGAACGATTCGCTCTCGCGCCAGGCGAGGAAAAAGGTGTAGAGGGGAGATCCCCGCAGGTCGCTGATGCCAACGCCCAGCTCCTGGTAGTCGGGCGCGAGGAGGGCCTGATAGCTCGCCGGAAGATCGCTTTGGATCCAGGCCAGCACCTCGCCGGCGTCGCCGGGCGCCGCGGCGAACTCCTGGTGCCAGCCGTGGGCCATGTAGCCCGTTTTGCGCAGCCGCTGATGAATGCGAGGGATGGCCTGCTCGTCGTAACGGACGCCGCCGGCCTGCCGTACCTCGTCGGCATTCTCCTGTGCCACCCGGTTCAAAGGCTCCGCCAGCGTCAGCGGCCGGGCTCCGGCTGCCGACCGCGCCTCGTTCAGGCTGGCGAGGAACGCCTGGCGCACGTCGTCCGGGGATGGAGGACCCGCGATGGGCGCCATCCCCACGATCTGGGTGGCCAGCAGGAGGAGAATCGCGGCGACCGGCATGCAGGAAATCTAAACGTGGTCCGCCGATTGCTTGTTCCCCCCGGCGTCCGTGGCTCCAGAAAGCGAGACGAACGATGCGTGCGACGGTGCTGGTGAATCGAGGCTCGGGTACGGTCGCGAAGAAAAAGCTGACCGCCGAGGGCTTGCGGGAGATGTTCCACGAGGCTGGGGTCGAGGCGGACGTCCGGCTCATTCCCGGCCGGCAGATGCACGCCGCCGCGCTCGAAGCCGTGAAGGCGGGGGCCGAGGCGGTGGTGGCCGGGGGCGGGGACGGCACGATCCGGACCGTGGCCTCGGCCCTGATCGGCGGCAAGGTGCCGCTGGGGGTCCTGCCGCTCGGCACGCTGAACCACTTCGCCACGGATCTCAAGATTCCCAACGATCCCGAGGCCGCGATCCGGGTCATTTCGGAAGGGCGGGCCCAAGCCCTCGACGTCGGCGAGGTCAACGGCGAGATCTTCCTCAACAACTCGTCGATCGGGTTCTACCCGCCGATCGTCCAGGCGCGCGATCAGGAGATGCGCCGCTCCAGCCGCAACAAGTGGCTGGCGATGGCGATTGCCACCTTCAAGCTGATGCCGAAGCTCGCGCCGCTACGCCTGAGGATCTCCTCCGGAGATTGGCAGGTCGAGCGGAAAACCGAGGCTCTCTTCGTCGGCAACAGCGAGTACCGGATGAGCGCTTTGGATCACAGCGCGCCCGATCGCCTGGAGGCCGGCGGCTTCCTCTGTGTCTATGTCGCGCGCACCGGCAGCCGGCTGGCCCTCTTCGGCCTGGCGCTCGCCGGCCTGTTTCGCGACGTCAAGCAGACCCAGGGCGTCGAGGACTGGAAGCTGCGCGAGCTCAAGGTCGAGGTGAGGGAGACGCGGGCGATCCCGGTCTCCTTCGACGGCGAGGTCGGTACGCTGAGGTCCCCTCTCCACTACCGGAAGCGCGTCGGAGCTCTGCGGGTAATCCTGCCGATACCGTCGCTTACCGGGCCCCCAGCTCCCGCTTGAGGAATTCGACCCCCCGCTCCAACACCTCGTCCTTCCCCTCGCGTACCCCGCGCAGGGTGGGGGCCGCGAGGAGATCGGGCACCAGGCCGATGCGCTGGAGCTGGCGGCCGTCGGCGTGGCGCACTTCGTGGCCGCTGAAACGGACGGAGGCGATTCCAGGCAGGGTGAACCAGGTGACGTCGCCATTGGCCCCCGCCGTCGGGGTGCCGACGAATTTGGTGCCGTTCGCCGCCTCGAAGAAGAGCCCCAGGTGCTCGGCCTGGCTCACCGTCCGCTCGTCGATCAACAGCACGGTCTTGCCCGTGTATTTCGGGCCGCCGGGCTCGGGCAACGGCTGCGAGAACGAGACGCTGGTCCTCTCCGTCTGCTCCTCGTCGCCGCCCGCTCCCGTGACCAGGGGGCGGCGGAAGAGCGCGCCGAAGCGGGCGTTGCGGACGTTGAGCCGGGCGGCGATGGGCCAGCCCGTGAGGTTGGGATAGCCGCGCATGTCGAAGACGATGCCGCGGGTGCCCTTGAGCCGCTCGAACATGCCGTCCACCTCGCCGTAGGCCAGCCGGCTGAGGTCGACGTAGCCAATATCGCCAGTATCGCCAGTATCGCCAGACTGGCTGCCGGGCAGTAGGCGGACGGTCTCGCCGGCGGGTTTCGGCGTCCAGGGTCCGCGCCGCAGCGTGACGGTCTTCAGCCGGCCGTCGCGCCCCCGCACGGTCACCGCCACGGCGGACCCCTGGCGGCCGGAGAGGAGGTGGTCGGCGATCTTGCGCCGCATCCCGGCCTCGGTGGAGGCCGCGTAATGGCGGCGCAGCAGATCCTCCCGCGTCGTCACGGGCACGCCGTCGAGGCTCAGCACGACGTCGCCGACCTCGACGTAGTCGAAGGACCTGGCGTCTTTTTCCGCCTTGCCGGCCTCCTCCTCTTCTTCTTCGCCGGGCTCGGGCTCGCCGTGCGAGCTGCGGATCGCCGGGTCCGCGCTCACGACGGTGACCACCCAGGCGCCCTCGATCCAGCGGACGAGGAACGGCAGGGGAGCCTCGCCATTGAGCGCGTCGAGCGTCGGGTTGCCGGTGAGGCTGGTGTGGCCGTCCGCCGTGCGCGCGGCCATCTCCGCCAGGGTGAGGGCGTAGTCCCGGGCGCTGGCCTCGCTGGCCTCGTCGTGGATCGCCTCCATGCGGGCGATGAATTCGGGGAGCACGGCGTCCCAATCGCCGGCGAGCTCGATGTAGGGGTGGAAGTAGTGGAAGACGTTCCACAGCCGGAAGACGGCGAGCAGCCGGTACTCCGGCGACGGGTCGATCATCTCCGTGTAGGGCTTGTCCAGGCGCCCGGAGGGTTCGGGCAGCGGCGCGGGGATGGACGGGGACGGCGGGGGCCAGCCGTCGCGGGCCAGCTTCACGGCCGCCGCGAACGCCGCGTCGGCGTCTGCGGTCGTCCCGTCTGCGGTCGTCCCGGCTTTCCCGGGCGCCACCTCCAGGTCGGCGTGCAC
>JBAPYB010000584.1:0-10709 GCA_049284515.1 Thermoanaerobaculia bacterium | reverse complement strand
GTCGAGGACGACGCGGGCGGTCTCGCCGTGCGGGCGCTCGGCAGCGGCGAGGAAGGGCCGGTCGACTGGGGTCCGGCCCGGACCGGCGTCTTCGCCTGCCTCGACGAGGCCGGGAAGGCGAGCCTGTCGCTTCTCGCCACCTGGGACTTCGGCTTCCTCGAGACCCAGCTCCAACTGCGGCTCCCCGCCGGCGCCCTGGCGTCGGCGGGCTTCAACGTCTTCAAGGACGGGAGCGGCCGTCCGAGCTACGTCACGCGGGAGTTCTTCTACCGGGAGTTGAGAGCGCACGAAGAGTGAGATCGCACGATGAGGGTCCTGCTGTGCTCGTACCATCGCTACCCGGCCGCCTATCCGGTCGGCAGTGGGCTCGCGCCGCGGCGGCGGCCCTCGAACGCCTGCGGGGTGGTCCACGACCTGATCGCGCGGGGTCTCGCCGAGCTTGGCCACACGGTCTACTACGCCCTCGATGAGGGCCACGAGGAGGCGCTGCCGCCGGGGGTCCACTACGTCGATCCTCGTGGCCCGCTGCCGGCCGTCGACGTGTGTCACAACCCCCCGCTGCCCTCCCCCTCGACCATCCCATGGGTTCGGACCTGGCACGGCTACTACGGCGCTGACTTCGAACAGCCAGGGCCCCACGACATCTTCGTGTCCCATGCCCTGGCCCGGGCTTACGGATTCGAGCGCGTCGTCCACAATGGTCTCGATCCGGCGCCCTATCGCTTCTCCGCGCACAAGTCCGGCTACGTCCTTTTCCTGGCGGGGATGCAGGGACCGGATGACCAGCCGGCCAACTACCTCCACAAGGGCCTGCCGACGGCGCTGTCGCTGTGCCAGGAGACGGGCACGCCGCTGGTCGTCGCCGGAACCGCCGAGGATCCGGAGATCATCGCCACGGTCGCGCACCTGTGCCGAGACCAAAGGGCCGAGTACGTCGGCGACGTACGTGGCGAGCAAAAAGCCACGCTGCTGGCCAACGCCCGAGCGCTGCTGTTCCCGACCCAGGTCATCGAGGGCTTCGGGTTGGTCATCGTCGAGGCGCTGCTGTCGGGGACGCCGGTCATCGCCAGCAACCTCGGCGCTTGCGTCGAGCTGATCCCCGAACACGTTGGAGCCGTGTGCGCGAGCCGAGCCGACTACCTCGACGCCTTTGCGCGAGTCGGCCACATCGATCCTCACGCGTGCCGGTCTCTGGCGCTCGAGCGGTACGACTATCGGCGCATGGCGGCTCAGTACGTCAGCGAGTACGAGCGAGAGATCACCGCCGCCTAGAAATCGGCTTGACGCCACCGGCGCAGGCCTTCCGCGGTGTCGTACCCGGGACGGGCGTCGCGCAGGATTTCCAGATGCTCGACGTCCGTCTCGCCGCGGGCCAGCAGCATCGCGCCGCCCCGGAGCTGGTGGTGTGCCGGCGTCACGTAGCGGACGATGAAACCGATCCGCTTCGTGGCGGAGAGGTTCTGCCCCGAGCCGTGGATGATGTTGCTCCCGTGCAGCGACATCTCCCCCGGTTGCAGCGCCAGATCGTGGGCCAGCGACTCGTCGACCTCGACCCGGACCTCTTCGCCGCGCTGCAACATGTTGTCGCCGTGATGGCCCTCGTCGTGCTGGCGCAAGCCGTCGCGATGGGAGCCCGGGATCACGCGCATGCAGCCGTTCTCCTTGACGCTGGGGCTGAGCGCGATCCAGGCGGAGGTGGTCGGGGTCAGGTGCCATCCGGAGTACACGCTGTCCTGGTGCCAGGCGACGTAGCCGGGATCGCCGGGCGGCTTGCAGAGGAGCAGCGTGCCGCTGACCAGGATCGTGGGCCCCAGCAGGCCCTCCACCGCGTCGAGGACCCGCGGATGGGTGGCGAGGTCGTAGGCCCAGGGGAAGAAGAGGTGCGGCTGGCCCATGCGCCGCACCTCCTGGCCGAGCGCGGCCTCGAGCGCCGCGAAGCCCTCCTGGAAGCGGCTCAGGTCCGCGGGCGGCAACACGGGGAGCGGGCACAGGAACCCGTCCCGGTCGTAGCCTTCGATCTGGCTTGGGCTCAGCATGTCCGGCTCAGCAGACGGCGGGACCGGGGTCCTGCGTCCCGTGGCTGACCCAACTGCGGATCATCAACCGGTCCGAGGCCTCCGCTCCCACGGCCAGCGGCGTCCGGGCGTGCAGCGCGCGCTGGTTGTCCATCAACAGGAGCTCGTTCGCCGCCAGGAAGAAATGGGCTTCCGAGGCGGCGCTCTCGACGACCTCGCCGAACGCGTCGAGGGCCTCGACCAGGGACGGGTCGAGCTCCAGGCCGTTCTCGCGGACGGCGGCGTCGACGGTATAGCGCCGCCAGCGCAGGCGCCCGTTCCCGAGGACAGGGTCCCAGACCACGCCGCCGCCGAGGTAGGGGGCCACCTGCCAGGGGACCGGACAGCTCTCCAGGGTTGCGAGCAGCGACGCGTCCATGCGCTCCGCGGCCTCTTCCACGAGCGCCTCCAGCTCCAGGAACCGGGACGCTCCGCCGCCGTGCCGGTCCGGCCGTACGCAGACCATGGAGAGCCAGCGCACGGGCTCGTGCCAGTCGGCGGCGTCGGTGTGCAGGCGCTCGGTCTCGAAGCCCTGGCCGACGTTCGCCGCGATGTCGGTGGCGGGCTGGATGTAGTGGACGAGCTGGGCACGAGGCTTCTGGTACGGGCGAGCCACCAGATCGCCGAGCTCGCGGTTCAACGCGACGAAGAGCCGGTTGCCCTCGTCGAAGCGCAGGCCGGAGACGAGAGCGCAACGCGGGCGCCGGGCGAGGCTCTCGTGGATCGGCCCGACGACCTCACTCCAGCTTCCGGGCGCGCTGTCGCGGATCGCGGCGTGGACCTCGGCTTGCAGGGTGAAGGAGTAGAAGTCCTGGTTCTCGTAGCGCGGCAGGCTTTCCGCCGCCCGCAATAGGTCTGCTGCGACCGCGGACGGAACCTGAATCCGCGCCGACTCGGGAAGCGGTTGCATCGTCGGGTCTCCTTCTTCGCGTCACCCGGTACGCCGGCGCAGGAGGCAGCAGTGATGCAGCTCGTTGTTCGCGGGCGGCAGGATCTCTGCGTCCGGGATGAGCTCGGCCATGTACTCGCTGGCGTAAAAGATGTGGAACGTCTTCTGGCCTTCGGGAGCGTACGCCGCGATCTCATGGGTGTCGACGTAGAGATCGCAGTCGTTGACGAGGATGCACCACCGCGCCCCCCGCGCCCGGGCCAACGCGCCCTCCACGTCGACGTCCGCCCCTTCCCGCCTGGCCTTCTCCAGGCGCCAGCGCAGGTTGCTCGGCCCGCCATCCTCGTGCCACTCGCTGAGGGAATGGTGGTGCGGGTCGATGAAGGTGAAGGCGAGGACTCCGTCCGGCTTGAGCATGTCGACCAACTGCGGCACCATGTCCAGCATGTCGGCCTGGTTGTTGTTGGTGAACACCGAGTAGGCGGCGATGACGTCGAACTTCTGGCCGCCGCAGCCGGGGATCCTCAGGCTCGGGTCGCCGTGGGGATTGAAGAAGAAGTTGTACTTGTCGTAAAAGACCCAGTGGGCCCGCGGGTACAGCTTCCGCCCCATCTCGACGGCTTCCTTGATGATGTCCATGCACCAGTAGCGCTCCTCGTCGATGGTCGCGGCGGGGTCCTGCAGCAGGGCGCCGACGTTGCCGCCGAAATCCAGGACGTCTTTGCCCCGCCAGCTCCTCGCGCCCACTTGGAGGGCGAAATACTCGAAGATCTTTTCCCGGGGATCGAGAAACGGCGTGACGGGATAGCCGGCAATCACCTCGAGCATCACCAGCGCCCCGTGCGGCAGGGGCGCCTGGAGCACCGTGCGGGCGGGATGGCACACCTTCCGGTCCTCCGGCAGCCAGGCCACGTACAGGGAGTCCACCTGCTTGAAGTCCCCCATGTCCGCGAGGATCAGGGTCGCCTTGAGGATGTCCCTGGGAGAGCAACCGGCGGCGCTGAGAACCGCGCCGATGTTGGAGAGCACCCGCCGGGTCTGGGCCTCCAGCCCGTCCTCCAACTTGCTGGTCTTCGGGTTGCGGCCGGTCTGGCCGGTGACGAACACCAGGTTGCCGTGGCGAACCGCCTGGCTGTAGGTGCCGGTGGCCGGCGGCGCCGCGTCGGTCTCGATTCGGATTTTCTCGGTCATCTTGGATTCTCTTTTATAATCCCCCGGACACGCGGTTGCAAGCCCCGGGGAGATCGGTCCATGACGACGACAGCACCACCTTCCGCCTTCAACCAGCACATCTTCTTCGATCCGGCCGGGGTCTACTACGGCACCGACGACGGCTACCAGGACGGGTCCTTCGGCGAATTCGGGCTCTTCGAGTCGTTCTACCGCGGCGTCGGTCCGAGCCGCCGCGAGAACGTCCACTTCGTCAGCGCCGTGGGCGGCCTCTACGGGCTGAACCTGATGACCTGCTGGCAACCGGCCGAGATCACGTTCTTCGACATCAACCCGCACGCCGTCGCCTACTTCAACCTGGTGCGCAGAGTCTGGGCCGGGAGCGCGGACAAGCAGAGCTTCCTCGACCGGCTGACCCACCAGGACTACGACGTCGAGAACGAGGCCGAGGCGACGATCCGCGAGAACCTGGCGCTCAAGCAGCGGGCCGCGCTGCCGCGCTCGCGCGGCTCCTCCTACCGGCGCACGCTCGAGGTGAGCTGGGGCTACTCCCTGGAACACTTCGACCTGACCAGGAGGCTGCTGACCGAGGTGCCCCTGGAATGCCGGGTGCTGGGCATCCAGAGCGAGGAGTTCGCGGCGCTGCTCCGGGAGCGCGAGAACCTGTGGATCTACGCCTCCAACATCGCCGAGTTCACCTTCACCCGGTTCCGCATCGACCATCCCGGAAACGCGGTGCTCGTCTCGATCATCTATCCGGGGCAGGTCGACCTGCTGGACCTGGCGCCGTTCGGGGACCGCCCGGTCGAGGCCCGGGTGGAGATCCCGATGACCGCGGTCTCCGCCGGCGAGTCGCTGATCCCGGAGGAGGAGCCCACGACGGTCGTCGGCGAGGAGGGCAGGACGCTCGCCGTCTGGTGCCGGGACCGTCTCGGGCTCGGGCCGACGGGCCGGCTCCTCGACGTCGGCTGCGGCTGGGGGCGGCTCGCCTTCGCGTTGCGCGAGGAGATGGGGCCGGGGGTGGAGTACGAAGGGTTCGACCCCCACCGCCAGCACGTCCAGTGGGCGCAGGGGAGCCCGGGCTCCTCGCATTGGCGCTTCGGCTTCCACATCGCCAACATCGCCAACGAGATCTACAACCCGAACGGCAGGCTCTCGCCGGCCCGGTTCACCTTCCCCTACGCCACGGGCCGCTTCGACGTGGTCGTGGCGCACTCCCTGTTTCGCTTCCTGCAGCCGGAGGCATTCGAGCACTACGTGGCGGAGGCCGCCCGGGTGCTCAAGCCGGGCGGGCGCTTGCTGGCCTCGTTCTATCTCCTGAACGAGGCCTCGACGAAGCGCTTGCCCGCCATGAAGGACCCGCTGTGCTTCGTGTTCCCGGCCGGCAACGTGACCACCACACGGCCGCACCGCGGGGGGCTCCTCGCCTACCGGGAGGACTACGTGCGGGAGGTCCTCGCCCGCAACCGGCTGGAGCCCGCGCCGATCGAATACGGCTCCTGGGAGCCCGCGGACGACGGCCTTGGCCAGGACTTCGTCGTGGCCAAGGCCGGCTAACACCGGCAACCTTCAGCGGCGGGAGCCGAGCTGATCCAGGTCGGCGTGATAGAGCCAAAGGGAGAACTCGACGTGCCGGGCCATCCCGTCGGCCACCGACTGGGTGGGCGCTTCCTTCTGGACCTCGAAGTGGGAGTGTCGTTGCCGGCCGCGAGCCAGGGTGACGGCGTGATGTCTCTGGCCTTGCGTCACGTCGGCCGCGAGATAGCGGATGGCGTACCCGATCCGGGGGCCCGTCGATCGGTTGGCATTCGAGCCATGGAGCAGATGCGCGTGGTGCAACGACATCTCCCCGGCACGCAGCACGACCTCGACGGCCTTGGATTCGTCGTGGCCTCCCTTGACCGTGTTGCCGGTTCCCAACATGTTGTCCTCGTGGTGGACCTCCAGGTGCTCCAGCAGCGCCAGATGCGTGCCCGGCTGGACCCGCAGGCAACCGTTCTCCACCGTGCTGTCGGAGAGCGCAACCCACGCCGAGACCAGGCGCGGCTGCGACAATCCCCAGTAATTGCTGTCCTGGTGCCAGGAGACGAAGCGTTTCCCCGGCCGCTTGAAGAAGAGCGTGGACGAGTGGACCAGGATGTCCGGCCCGATGATCTTCTCGACGATGTCCAGGATCGCCGGATGCGTACAGAGCGAATGCGCCCATTCAAAATTCAGATGGCATTCTCCCTCCATCTGGATGAGGCGCTCACCGGGGGCCACCGCGGGCGTGGCCTCTCGCAGCGCTTGGTCCGTCTCCTCCGCGGCTTTGCGAAATCGCTCCACTTCGGCGGGCTCGAGGACTTGCAGCGGAAAGAGCAGGCCGGTTTCCTCGTAGCGCTTCACGTCGACATCGGTCACCGAACGGGGAGAGGGCGTCGTCGAGCTCATCGATCGGGTTCCTCGGAGTGTGTAGGACTGGAAGCGAGCGCCGCGATGACCTCGGCCTGGACCAGCGCTCCGCCCGGCAGGGCCGCGGCATACGCCGTACAGGCCGGCAACGGGACTTCTTCCCGGGGCGGCAGCCATGCGGCGTAGATCACGTCCACCGCCTTGAACAGCCGGATGTCGGCGAAAACCAGGGTCACCATGAGGATGTCGGCCTTGGTGCTGCCGAAACGGCCCAGGATCGCGTCGATCTTCGCCACCAGGGCGTGCGTCTGCGCCTCCACGCCGTCGGGGAGCACGCCGGTCGCCGGGTCGTGTCCGGTCTGGGCTTTGAGGAAGAGCAGGTCGCCGTAATGGGTGGCTTCAGCGTGGTATTCGGAATCAGGCGCGGAATCAGGCGATGTCATCCTGGCCTCCAAGCCGGAGGTTTGTCGGGGACACCACCCTAACACCTGGAAAAGAAGTCTGCAATCTCTGAGCTGCAACCTCATATAATAGACGCGATCCTCACAGGAGAAAGACGATGACGACGGACACCCAGGCACTGACCGCCGAACAGATCGCCAGCTACCAGGAGCTCGGATATGTCGACTGTCTGCCGGTGCTCTCCGAGGACGAGGTGCGAAGGTACCGCGCCGCCGTAGAGAAAACGTGCGCTGCGCTCGGGGGGCATGTCACGCGGCTGGACGGCCTCCACGTCTACTTCCGCTGGGCGTGGGAGCTGAGCACGCATCCGCGGCTGGTGAGCTGTTTACAGCAGCTCGTAGGTCCGGACATCGTGCTCAAGTCCACCCGGTTGTTGTACAAGCACGGCCACACAGGAGCGTTCGTCGACTGGCATCAGGATGGGATCACGGAGGAAATCACCGACGGTCGCACCCCGGCGGTCTGGCTCGGCATCACCGCAGCCACCGCCGAGAACGGGTGTCTTCGAGTCGTGCCGCGGTCGCAACAGGTGGGCCTCATCCCACACGAGACGCACCCCGAGCCGGAACAGGCCCCGCGTCCGGGATGGGCCAGGGGGCACGCGCTGGGAGACGAGCTCTCCGGCGTGTTCGCCAGCGTTCCGCCGGGTCTCGATCCACCTCATGACGTCGTCATGCGTGCCGGAGAGATGAGCGTGCACCACCCCTTGGTCTTCCATGGCTCGAATCCGAATCAGAGCGACGGACCGCGCATCGGGCTTTCCGCGATCTACTGCGCGACAGACATCCTCGACAAGCGATACGCCGCAACACCAGGGAACACCGAAGAACCAGGGGGTGCCGTCACCGTGGTGTGTGGCGATCCGCCGGCCGGCGTCGAGCTCGTCGCCGAACCTCCGCAAGCCCCTTTCGAGGACGAAGTCGCCGCGTACCGTGCCAGCAGGCGCCAGATTCACTCCTGACCCGGTCCGGGAGCCAACACAGCCGGCATGAGAAAGAAAGCCAACGTCTTCACCAACGCACTCCCTTCCATGGGGACCTACGCCCAGGCGCTGCGCGCCGGGGACTTCGTGTTCACGACCGCTCAGACGGGCCGGTCCTACGAGACCGGCGGGCTCGTCGAGGGCCTCGAAGGCCAGACGCGGCGCATGCTGGCGAATATCGACGCGGTTCTGGCGGCCGCGGGCTGCTCCCGGGGGGACATCGTCAAAGTCACGTTGGCCCTCGCCGATATCAGGGACTTCAAGGCCGTCGACCAGATCTACGGGCAGTGGCTGCCCGGCCGCGACAAGTCGCCGTACCCGGCGCGAACCCCCTTCCAAGCCGCGGCCCTGCCGGCTGGAGCCAAGGTCATGATGGAGGTGATCGCACTCATTCCGGAGGTGCAGACTTGAAATTCGAGAAGCTCACCGATGAAGCGCGGCAATCCTTCGAGGAAGACGGTTTCCTGGTGGTTCGCAACGCGCTCGACGCCGACCAGGTCCGCGAGCTGAGCGATGCGACCGACCGTCTGGCCGCGGCGTTTCTGGCCAAACCGCCGGTGCGCAACAAGCCGTGGTACAACGACCTCGATCTACGGCCGGGTCTGCTCCGGGAGCCGGCGTTCTTGCAGTTGGTCTGGAATCCGACCGTTGCGCTGGTCGTGCAACTGCTCGGCCCGAACCTCCACCTGCACTCCACCTCGTTGGTCTGCAAGCAGCCCGAGGCTCCCGACCTGCCGCCGTTCCGGCGCGGCTGGCACCGCGACATGCGGGTCGCCCCCGATCTGGGGCACGACCACCTGCCGCGGGTGGGGATCAAGATCGCCTACTGCCTGACCGACTTCGAGCCGCCCGGCTCCGGTTTCACCCAGATGGCGCGCGGCAGTCATCGCCGGTGCTCGCCCCTCTCCGTTCCGCAGGGGGCCGTCGATCCGCCGGACTACGAGGTGTGCGACCTCGCCCTGGCCGCGGGGGACGCCCTGCTGTTCGAGAATCGCACCTATCACACCGCGACCCCCAACCGCAGCGGGCGGCTGTCGAAGAAGGTCTTCTACGGCTACGCCTACCGCTGGATGAGGCCGGAGGTCTACCTCGATCCGGTCGATCCCAGGTATCTCGACGGGGCGGATCCGGTCGCCCGCCAGTTGCTGGGAGCCCAGCACGACATCGACGTCGAACCCTGGCCGTTGCTCGATTGGACCCGGCGGCACGAGGTCGAGCAACCCAACGCGCCGATGATCGTCCACGGTTGAGGGCCTTAAGACATGAGCGAGAGACGCAAGATCGCCACGACTCCCATCCCCCCGGGCACCGGGACCTACACCCCGGCGATCCGCGCCGGGGGCTTCGTGTTCCTGACCGGCCAGACGGGCAGGTCGGCCGAGACCGGCCAACTCGCCGAGGGTCTCGAAGGCCAGACGCGGACCATGCTGGAGAACATCGACAGGCTCCTCTCCGCCTCGGGCTGCTCCAGGAAGGACATCGTCCAGGTCACGCTGCTCCTCGCCGACATCGTGGACTTCAAGGCCGTCGACCATCTCTACGTGCAGTGGCTCCCCGACCGCGGAGAGGCGCCCTACCCCACTCGAACCGCCTTTCAGGCGGCGGCGTTGCCGGCCGGAGCGCGGGTCATGATGGACGTGACCGCGCTCTTTCCGGGATGAGGTCCACGCCGGCGGCGGCTTCGTCACGGCCGATAGAAGGAGGCGTCGAAGGGCTGGCCGAGCACGGCGCGGCCGATCGTCGCCAGCACCTGGTCGTCGTTGTCGTGGCGGACGTAGAAGGCGAGGTCGCGCAGCACCCGCTCCAGCGGGCTGGGGCGGATCAGCGAGCGGGCGCCGCAGGCGCGCACGGCGTGGTCCACCGTCTCCTGCGCCAGGTGCTCCATCACGTGGCGGATCCGGCTGCCGGCGATCATGGCCTCCTCGCGCCGGCCGGCGTCCCACAGCGCCGCCACGTGGTGCAGCCAGAGGTGCCCGGTCTCCAGGTGGATCGACATGTGGGCCACCCGCTGCTGCACGTAGGGGTCCTCCTCCTTGACCTGGGTCCTGAGATGGGCCAGGGCGTAGTCGAAGGCCGCCTCGGCGGCGCCCAGGAAGCTCGCCGCGTAGTGGGGGGCGAAGGCCGTCTGCCAGCCGCCGGCGAGGTACTCTCCCGGCCCGCCGATGCGGTTCGCCTCGGGGATGAAGGTCCGCCGGAAGCGCACCAGGTGGGAGACCGTGGCCCGCATGCCGATGGGGTCCCACCACGAGCCGTCGGTCTCGACGCTGGGGTCGCTGAGCTCGCAGGCCAGCATCAGCAGGCTGTCGGGCGACGAGGTGTGGCGCGCCCCGCCCGGGCCGGCCGCGTTGACCAGCAGGATGGCCCACTCGGCGCCGCCGGCGCTGGTGGCGAAGACCTTGGTGCCGTCCACCACGAAGCCGCCGTCGGCCGGCGTCAGCGTGGTGCCGAAGCGCGCCGTCTCGGAGGGCGCCCGCGCCTGCGGCTCGCCGCTCCACACCACCCACTTCTCCCCCCGCTCCACCACGCCGGGGAACCAGCGGGCCTTCTGCTCCTCGCTCGCCAGGGCATCGAGCAGCAACAGGGAGTTGGCATGCCCCTCCCAGCAGCGGGCGAGCGACAGGTCGGCCTTGGCGATCTGCTTGGTCAGCATCCAGAGGGTGTAGGCGTCGCCGCGCAGGGGGCCGAGCCCCAGGCCGCCATGCTCCCGCGGCACCGTGGGGGCGTTGAGGCCGGCCGCGAACAGGTCCGCCAGGTCGTCGCC
>JBAPYB010000583.1:0-10877 GCA_049284515.1 Thermoanaerobaculia bacterium | reverse complement strand
GTCCAGGACGATCTCGCCCCCCACGCCCATTTCCTGCTGCGGGAATTCGCCCGATCGCCGGTGGACGCTGGACTGCAGGGCTACGCCCGCCGTCCCGAGGCGCCGCTCTGGCTGTACGCCGAGGGGGAGAGCACCTGGCCGGGAGCCGTGACCTTCCGCTGGCCGGAGAGCGACGCCTATGGCAAGCTCACCCGCAACCACTACCGCGTCGTTTCCTTGAGCCCCATTCCGGCGGACGCCCGCTACCAGGTCGTGCGCGGCGTCCATGGCTACGAGCCCAGCGTCCAGGCTCCCCTCTGGCGCTGGCTGGACGCCGAGGCCGTCCTGCGCATCTTCCCCCGCGGGCTGCGGGGCGTGGCCGTGACCCTGGGGCTGCCCCGCCAGGCGCCCCTGGAGTCCAACACCGTGATCGTTTCGGTCAATGGCACTTCGATCCGGACCGTCGAGCTGCCCCGGGGGACGGAGAGCCGCGTCGAGCTGCCCGTGGCAGGGGACCGGCGGACGGAGATCGCCTTCCACTCCTCCCGGTCGTTCCTGCTCGGAAACCCCGGCTCCCACGTCGCCGTGCAGCTCCGCGGCCTGCAGCGGCTGCCGCGATAATCGGGTCTCTCGCCATGCGGTCACGCCCCTCCGTCTCCCTCGTCATCCCGATGTTCAACGAAGAGGAGAACATCGAGCACGCCATCGACTTTGCGGTCGACGCCCTGGAGCGCCACGCCGGGGACTACGAGATCGTGGTGGTGGACGATGCCTCCGAAGACCGCTCGCCCGAGATCGTCGCCCGGCTGGCCGCGGCCAACCCCCGCATCCGGGTGCAGCGGCACGAGGTCAACCGCAAGCTCGGAGCGTCGCTCAAGACTGGCTTCGCCGCGGCGCGCAAGGACCTGGTGCTCTACATGGACGCCGACCTGCCGTTCGATCCGGACGTCGTCGGCCGCGCCATCCAGGCGCTGCAGGTGACGCGGGCGGACCTGATCGCCGGCTACCGGCTGGACCGCACCACCGAAGGGCTCAAGCGCACGCTCTACTCCTATCTCTACAACTCGCTCATCGGCCTGCTCTTCGGCTGGCCCCACCGCGACATCAACTTCTCCTTCAAGCTGATCCGCCGCGAGGTGCTGGAGGCCATCGAGCTCAAGTCGGAGGGCTCGCTGATCGACGCCGAGCTCATCGTCAAGGCCAAGAACCTGGGCTTCGTCATCCAGCAGCTCGGCCTCGACTACTTCCCCCGCACCCGCGGGCGCTCGACGCTGTCGTCGCCGGCGGTGATCGTCAAGATCTTCCGCGAGCTCCTCACCCTCTATCCGGAGATGCGCCGCCCGCGGCGGCGGGGCCAGGGGCCGGCGGAGACTCCGGAGACGCCGGCGCCCGTCCCGGCCGCGCCAACCCGTTGAAAGCGCTCGTCGTCACCGCCGACGACGTCGGCCTCCACCCCGGCATGACGGCCGGGGCGCTCAAGGCTCATGACGAGGGGATCGTCACCGCCTGCAGCGTCGTGGCGAATGGCCGCGCCTTCGATGACGCCGCCGAGCGGCTGCGGGACCGGCCGGGGCTCGACATCGGCATCCACCTCACGCTCGTGGGGGAGCGGCCGCTCTCCTCGGCCGGCAGGGTGCGATCCCTGCTGGGACGGGACGGCGCTCTCCTGCCGGATTTTCGAGCCTTCACGCGACGCTACCTGCTCGGCGGCATCGAGGCCATCGAGGTCGAGGGCGAGCTGCGAGGACAGATCGAGCGCCTGCTCGCGACCGGCCTGAGGATCGTCCACGCCAACAGTCACCAGCACCTGCACGTGCTGCCGCGGATCTTCGAGATCGTGGTGCGGCTGGCGCAGGAGCACCGCATCCCCTTCGTCCGCGTTCCCCGCGAGCCGGCTGCCCGCGGGCTGTCGCCGCGGTCCCTCCAGATCGGAATCCTCAACCTCCTCTCCAGGCGCCTGGAGGTCCGCTCGGTGCAGACCGTGGAGCGCACCGTGGGCGTGCTCGACGCGGGCAGGCTGACAACGGAGAGGCTCGCCCGTATCCTCGAGGACGTCGCAGGCCTCTCCGAATTGGTCTGCCACCCCGGATTGGGGGATGCAGCCCTGGCCGCCGAGTACGACTGGGGCTACGGGTGGGACCGGGAGACAGCGGCGCTCTGCGATCCCCGCCTCCCGGACCTGCTGCGGACCCAGGGGATCGAGCTCACTTCTTTTTCCCGGCTTTCGGGGGGGGCTCCGGCTTCTTGAGGTTGCGGTCCAGGAAGTCGGCCGCCGCCCGGTAGGCCGTCACCTGGGCGCCCGTCGACGAGAATTCGTGCCCCTCGCCGGGGAGGAGCACCTCCTCCGCCGGCACTCCCTTCGCCTTCACCGCCGCGACGAAGGACTGCGCCTCCTGCGGAATGGCCACGGTGTCGTTGCCGCCCTGCACCAGGAGCACGGGCCGGACGACGGCGCTCGCATGGTAGGCCGGCGAGACGCGCTGCCAGAATCCGGTATTCGACAGCTCGCCAAGCTCCTCGTACAGAAGCCCGCGGCGGGGGTCGGACTGGCGAAGGCTGCCGAGGTACCGGCCCCAGTCCAGCACGCCGAAGAAGCTGATGCCGGCGGCGAGCTCCTGCGGATGGAGGGACATCGCGGCGAGGGCCAGAAAACCGCCGTGCCCCTCGCCGGCGATGGCGATGCGTTGCGGATCGACCCAGCCGGTGCCTTCGAGCACCGTCTTGGCCGCCAGGCAGTCCCGCAGGTCCACGTCGCCGTGGCGGCCGTTGTCCAGCCGCTGAAAGCTCTTGCCGTAGCCGGAGCTGCCCCGGTGATTGATGGCGTAGACGGCGTAGCCGCGGGACAGCAGGTATTGGAGGAACGGATCGAAATCCAGCCGCGTCTGCCGGCTGGGGCCGTCGTGCACCCAGATTACTGCTGGCATCTTGTGGCCCGGCCCCGCTCCTGGCGGCTGAAAGAGGATGCCGGGGATCTCCGTCTTGTCCCACGAGGCGAACCGCACCACCTGGCCGGCCACCAGGGGACTGGAGATCTCCGGCCGGCCCCCCTGGATCAGCTTCCGGGGCGGCCCCGGCTTCGTCACGTCGACCGCCAGGATCTCGGGCGGCGCCGCGCTCGACGACTGGAGGAACGCCAGGGTCTTGGAATCCGGCGAGAAGGCCATGGCGCTTAACGACCCGTCGAGCGGGACGTCCGGCAGCGCGATCCGCTGGAAGCTGGCGGCGTCGTAGAGCTCCAGGTGCGAGCTGGCGTCGCCGGCCACGGTGAGGGCGACGAGCTTGTGGTCGGGCGAGTAGGCGCCGGCGAGGACGTCCCAGTCGCGGGTGACCAGGCGCTTGAAGACGCCGGTGCCGATGTCGACCTGCGCGAGGTAGAGGAGCTCCTTGGCGCCGCCGTCGAACAGCAGCAACAGGTGGTTCCCGTCGGGAGTGAAGTCCACCGGCAGATGGAGAGACTGGGCCTCGCCCGAGAACAGGCCGCGAGTGGAGTCCGTCCTCGTGTCCTTGATGTAGATCTCGCGGCTGAGGTCGAACGGCACGCGGGTGGTCACCAGGTAGCGGCGGTCCGGCGAGGCGAAGGCGAAGGGAGTCTTCGGGGTGTTCTGGAAGACGAACTTGCGCGCGTAGCCGGGCTGGGTGGAGACCTCGTAGACGTTGTCGACCCCCGAGCCGCGCTGGTCCTCGTCGAGGAGGAAGGAGGTGCCGTCCGCGTTCCAGCCCTTGAAGCGGGAGCCCTTGCCCGGCGACAGGTCCGTCTCCTTGCCGTCCAGCTCCCGGACGAAGAGATGCTCCGGCTCCCCCTCCGCCTTGCGGCTGCGGAAGAGGAAACGGTTGTCGTGGGGGAAATAGGTCTCGATGAAAACGGGGTACGCGGTCGAGTGCGTCAGCGGCTCCGGCGCGCCCCCCGCCGCGGGGACGGCGTAGGCGTTGTAGACGCCGCCCGCGTTCATCGAGACGAGGACCTTGCTGCCGTCGGGCGAGAACGAGAGACCGGCCAGCCCCTGAGCCAGCAGCGCCGGGAGGACGTCGGGAGCCGGCGCGGCGGCCGATCTCTGGGTGAGAGCGAGGACGAGGCAGGACAAGGCGAGGACGATCCTGGCAAGTTTGTGCGTCACGGGAGAAACGTCCTTTCTGGAGGATTTCTGTCGGCAGAGCAAAAGGCCCGAAGGGCCGACAGCATGTAGCCTGGGGCGTCAGCCCCAGGTAGGGAGCCGAAAATAGATCCGAAGCCCTGAAAGGGCGGCAGCAGACCGTCCTTGTAAACACGCTTCTGCCGCCCCTGCCGGGGCTTGTCGATGTGTGGGGACCTCGTACCTGGGGTTGCCACCCCAGGCTACATTCTGTCGGCCCTTCAGGCCTGGACACCTTCCAAACATCCCCTTAGTGTACTGCCTTCTCCTCCAGCTCCGCCCACCGCGCGTAGAGGCGCTCGACGTCCTGCCGCGCCGTCTCCAGCGTTGCGCAACGCTCCTGGAGGGCCTTGGGATCGGAGGCCACGGCCGGGTCTTCGACGGCTCCTTGAGCGGCGACGAGGCGGTCCTCGGCCTCCAGGATCTTCGCCTCCATCTGCTCCCACTCCTGCTTCTCCCGGTAGGTCAGCCGCTTGGAGTCCTTCGCCGGCTTCTGTGGCGCGGTTGTCTTGGGGACGGGCTTGGGCTCGGGCGGAGCCGCGGCGCGCGCCGCCTCCCACTGCGTGTAGTCGGCGAAGAAGGTGGCGCCGCCACGGCCGTCGAGGGCGAGGACGACGCTCGACACGCTCTCCAGCAGGAAACGGTCGTGGGTGACCAGCACCAAGGCGCCGGGGAACTCCATCAGGCTCTCCTCCAGCACCTCCAGCGTCGGGATGTCGAGGTCGTTCGTGGGCTCGTCGAGGATGAGGAGGTCCGCCGCTTGGAGCATGAGGCGGGCGATGAGGATGCGGGCCTGCTCGCCGCCCGAGAGGCGGGAGACGGGCGTGTCGAGCTGGTCCGTATGAAAGAGGAAGCGCTTGGCCCAGGCGGCGACGTGGATGGGGCGCCCCTGGTAGAGCACCGTGTCCCCTTCCGGCGCCAGGGCGCGGCGCAGAGTGGCCGTACGGTCGAGGGTGTCGCGGTTCTGCTCGAAGCGCACGGTCTTCAGCCAATCCGCGCGCTGGATGGTGCCGGCGTCGGGTTCGAGGGTGCCGTCCAGCAATGACAGGAGCGTCGTCTTGCCGCTGCCGTTGGGGCCGATGAGGCCGAGTCGGGTGCCCGGCGTGAGCTTGAGATCCAGCCCCTGGACGATCCGCCGCGGGCCGAAGGACTTGGACAGCCCCTCGGCCACCAGGAGCTTCTTCGTCTTGCGGTCCGAGGCGTTGAAGTCGATGCCGGCGCGGGCCTCGGCGGCGGCGCCGGTGCGTTCGCGCAGCTCGGTCAGCTCGGCGATCAGGCGATTGGCCTCCTGGATGCGCCCCTTGGCCTTGGTGGTGCGGGCCTTGGCGCCGCGGCGCAGCCACTCCACCTCGCGGCGCACCTTGTTGGCGAGCGAAGCCTGGTACTCGGCCTGGTTGCGCAGCACCTCGTCGCGCTTCTCCAGGAAATCGGTGTAGCTCCCGGCAGCTTGAAGGAGGCCGTCGGGATAGCGCGGGTCGAGCTCCAGCATGCGGCCGGCCACGTTCTCCAGGAACCAGCGGTCGTGGCTGACCACCAGATAAGCGAGAGGCTCGCTCTGCAGCAGGTCCTCCAGCCAGAGGATGCCCTCCACGTCCAGGTGGTTGGTGGGCTCGTCCATGAGCAGGACGTCCGGCTCGCGGGCCAGCTCGCGGGCGATGGCGAGGCGCTTGCGCCAGCCGCCGGAGAGGATCTCGACCGGCTGCGCCGGGTCCTCGAAGCCTGCCTTGCCGAGGGTGACGGCCACCCGCGCGAGCTTCTCGAACTCCTCGCCGGGAACGTCCGCCAGGGCCTGGACCACAACCTCCTCGACGCTCGTCGCCGCGGGAAACGTGGGGTCCTGGGGGACGTAGCCCATGCGGATGCCGCGGCGCAGCGAGCGGATTCCGGCGTCCGGCTCCTCCAATCCCGCGAGGATGCGTAGCAGCGTGGTCTTCCCTGATCCGTTGGGACCGATGAGCCCGGCCCGGTCCCCCTCGAAGATGCCGAACGAGAGCTGCTCGAACAGGGGGCGGGCACCATAGCCCTTGGTGACGGCGTCGACGCTCAGGAGGAGAGTGGGGGGCATGCCTGCAAGGGCTCCTGCGACAACATATCTTCCTTCTGAGCCCGCGAGAGCCCTTTGATGCGCCGCTCCTCCCGCAGGGCCAGGCTCCAGGAGGAGACCTCCAGACTCCAGGCGAGCGTCACGGGAGGCCGGGAGCGGGTGTACCGGGACGCGCGGCCGGCCCGGTGCTGCGCGAGGCGCTTTTCCAGATCTTTGGCGATCCCGGTGTAGAGCGAGCCGTCGCCGCAACGGAGGATGTAGACGTACGGCACGCCGGGATTATAGGCGTTCGCCTCTGAGGATCGACCTGAGTCAGGGCTCTGAGATCAGCTCGTCCACCGAAGAGGCCCGAGTCGCGCGGAGCAGCCAGCGGTCCAGGCGATCGACGGCGTCGCAGCTCAGGATCGTCTGCCGTTGCTCTGGGCTGACGGCGACGCCTCGGGCCTCCAGGATCTTCAGGATGGACCTGGCCTCTCCCCTGGCCTCCGCCGCGGCTTCCAGGTTCAGGATCGTCTGGTTGCCTTTGGCGATCAGAGCCTCGGCTACGGCGTTATCGGCCTCGGCGGCGTCGAGCAGAGCCCCTACGGGCAGCGGCACCGCCAGGCAGCGATCCTCGATCCGGGAGCCGGCAGCGAGGGGACGCCAGCTCCGGCTTTCGGGGGACCACTCGCTGAGCTGAGCACGTTTGACGAAGGCGGCAAAGATCCGGCGCACCCCGCGCCGGTGCATGGCCAGGGCTTTCTCCGTCACGTCCCGGTCGCTCTGCTCGGAGACGATCTCGAAGGCGATCTCCTCCAGGTAGCGCGTGCCGGTCGAGGGATCGATACCGTCCCTGTAAACGCAAGCGTCGCTGGCGAAGTCGGACTTCTGGCCTTGCCGGGTCAGCAGATCCACGGCCCCGCGGTACCCGGGAGCCACGTGCGCCCGCAGCACGTAGTGCAGGTCGCCGTGCTGGGTGGCGTGGGGAGCTTCTGCCGGGAAGGCGACCACCCGTCGGCCGTCGATGATCTCGTCCCGCGTCACCTCCGGAAGGACCAGATGGTCATCGACCCGGGGGAAGCCACGACCCGGCAGATGCAGGGAGCCGCCCGAAGCGCCCGGCGCCTTGAGATCGTAGCCTGAGTGTTTTTCATCCATCTTCGACATTCTAGCGCAGGTCCGGTTCGGGGCGGCGCGGGCAGAGAGGGGGTATGCTATGGAGCGATCCTGGAGGGGAACGTGACGACCAAAGAGCTGCTGTTCAACGAGATTGAGGACGTCCCGGAGCCGGTGCTGGCGGAGATCCTCGACTTCATCCAGTTCTTGAAGCGCAAGATTCGGCCTGGGCTTGAGACGGCGCAAGCCAGCGAGGCCGTGCTCGCCAAGGACTGGCTCCGCCCAGAAGAGGACGAGGCGTGGCGAAATCTTTGAGAGGAGATGTCGTCGTCGTCGAACGGTCCAAACCGCGAAGCTGGAAGAAGCCATCGCCCACTTAGGGCTCGTCACAAAATAACTGTCTCAATGCTCCCGGATGTAGCCCCGAAGGGGCGGCAGCATAAAGCCTGGGGCGTCAGCCCCAGGGAGGATCCACCACAAACCGAAAAAGCCCCGAAGGGGCGACAGCAGCTTTCGTGGCGCCGGTCTGCTGCCGCCCCTTCGGGGCTGAAGCAAGAACTGGGACAGTTATTCTGTGACGAGCCCTTAATCGAGCTTCTTCGCCATTGAGCCGCAGGCCACGCCGCGGGGTCTATCTTCTGTAGACCGCGGTTGATGTCACGTCGACCCGGGTCAATCCTTTTTTTGAGACGCGGTCTACGTCACGTCGACCGCGGTCATTTTTTCGTTGCACGCAGGGATCGTCATGCTCCCTCTAAAATACACGACGCCGTACGGAGGTCCGGGAGTCCGGTCACCGCGGTCAACCACGGGCCATCCTGGCGTAGAGGGCCTGTTCGGCCTCGCGGCGGCCGATCTTCACGTCTTCGTACATGCTGATGGTGCGGCTGAAAAACGCGTAACGGCGCCGCGCATCGCGATCGACCAAGAGACGGCCGTGCCGCAGGACCTGCATCCCGAGGATCGGCGACGCCTGATCGAGATCGACGAGGTCGACCTCGCGGTGGAGAGCTCCCTTCAGATCCTCCCGAGCATCGAGGATCTCGAGAGCGGAAGGGCGCCGGCGGAAGAAGGCGGCGAAGTCGAGGTCCGAGTCTGGCCGGGCCGTCCCCCTGGCCTCGGAGCCGAACAGCCACAGGGTCTCCAGCCCGAACCGCCTGTCCAGGAAGCTCACCGTTTTCTGGAGATCATCGCTGGTGACCATGGCTGCCCTATGGTAGCAGCAGGGACGGCAAGGACGGATTTCCGGGTTTCGCCGCCTCGACCGTTCAGTGGCAGGCCGAAAGCAGGCTCTTCCCGGCGGCGCAGACGGAGAGCAGGTCCTCGGTCGCCACGGCGAATCCCGGGTCGCAGGTGATGGTGTCCTTGCACGCCCCCCACGTGGCCACGTACGAGCCGCCGTGCACGGTTTTGTTCGGCGACGGCGGGCTGCAGTCCACGTGGAAAGGCGCCTTCTGGCTGGTCGAGGGGTTGTAGGTCACGGTCGTCTCCGCTGCGAGTTGGTAGACCGGAACCTGTCCGCCCCAGCCCTGGTTGCCACAGCCCCACGGCTCGGTGTTGGCGCATTTCTGCAAGACCGCCGCGTCGATGAACCCGCCTGAAAAGGCCGCCTTGCCCACGTTGGCGACGACGAGGGTCGAGTCGACGTCGATCCCACAGGGCGCGCTCGGGCCTGTAGGCCTCATGCTCGAGAAGTCGAGGTGCCAGGACTTGATCACCAGATGGACTGGTTTCGCTTTGAATCCGGGGCAGGAGGCCATTACCGTGAACTGCAAGGGAGCGCCATTGGCGTCGTGGCTGGCGCCGAAGGATTGAGGATCCGAGTTGAAGCAGACGGTGACGGGAATGGTCGTCGTCGAACCGGTCGCCGTGCAGCCGGCCGCGATTCCAGCCGTTGCCCCTGGAGCCGCGGCGATGGGGTTCGGGGTTTCGGTGCCGAGGCTGGTGCAGTCGGACACGGAATTGATGATCGATAGGGACTGGCCGTCGACCCTGTCCGCGCAGGAGGTGCTGCCGAAATGGATGGAGCAGTTCCCGGCGCTCGCGCTGGACGCGATGCCGGAGAGGAGGAGGACCGTCAAGGGGACGGTCACCCTCCTGCGCAGCCTGAAACCCAGGGTCCGTCGCATCTTTGGTTCCTCCATGGCCTGAAGGCTGACCCCGACCCCTACAGAAGCCCCGGTTTCGGGCCCTCTTTGGAAGACTTGTGCGGAGCAGGAGTCTCCCTATCATAGCGGCGGATCCGCGAGGGAGCAAGGAAGGTCCCCGGCGGGTCCGGAGGGGACCCCCTTCCGCGCGCCCCCGCCTGAGCTTATGCTGTCGAGAGACGGTGGGGGCGCCGCCTGGCGGGAAGGTTGCATCTTTGTGACGACGCGCCGCCGCGCGTGCGGTGGACTTGTAAGGTATGTAAAAAATGAGAGGGCAGGGTGAGATCCGGGAAACCTCCATAGGATACTCACGTTGAGAGACGACATGGACCCACTAGAGAACAACCACAAGCAGAGGCGCTGGCTCATTGCGGCCATCGTGGTCGTCGCGGTCGTGCTGGTCGCCCTGTTCTTCCTGCGCCGGGGCAAGGGCGGGGGCGGCGAAAACTATCGCACCGAGGCGGTCAGCCGCGGCAACGTCACCATGACGGTCAACGCCACGGGCACGCTGTCGGCGGTCGTCACGGTGCAAGTCGGCAGCCAGGTCTCGGGCATCATCTCCAAGCTCTACGCCGACTTCAACAGCCAGGTCAAGCAGGGTCAGCTCCTGGCCGAGCTCGATCCCACGCCATTTCAGCAGACCGTGGACCAGCGGCGTGCCGATGTGACCAAGGCGCAGGTGGAGGTGGCCAATTCCCAGGTCACCTACAACCGCCAGAAGCGGCTGTCCGACGCCGGCCTGATCGCGCCGTCGGACCTCGACGCCGCCAAGGCCGCCTTCGACGGGGCGCGCGCCGGGCTCGCGCAGACGCAGGCGGCGCTCAAGCAGGCGCAGACCAACCTTGGCTACACCAAGATCTACTCGCCCATCGACGGCCAGGTGGTGGCCCGCGCCTACGACATCGGCCAGACGGTGGCGGCCTCGTTCTCGGCGCCCACCCTGTTCACCATCGCCAAAGACCTCACCAAGATGCAGGTGCAGGCCGACGTCGACCAGTCCGACATCGGCCAGATCCGGGTCGGCGAGCCGGCGCGCTTCACCGTCGACGCCTATCCCGACCAGGAGTTCCGCGGCCAGATCTCGCAGGTGCGCCTGAACGCGACGGTGACGCAGAACGTCATCACCTATCCGGTGATCATCGAGGTGGCGAACCCGGAGGGGAAGCTGCGCCCCAGCATGACGGCCAACGTCACGATCGAGGTCGCCACGGTCCCCAACGTGCTGCGGGTGCCGAACGCCGCCCTGCGCTTCCGGCCGGAGACGGCGGAAGGCCAGCAGACGCCGGGCCGGGGTGCGCAAGGGGGCCGGGCCCAGGGAACGCCGGGCGGCGGAGCGTCCTCCCAGGCGCAAACATCGCAGACATCGCAGACGGCGCCGGGCGCCGCAGGGCCGCAAGACTCGGAGACTCCCTCGGAGACTCCAGGACGGTGGCGGCAGGCGCAGGGGGATCAGACCCCGGGACCGGGTGGCTGGCGCCGGCG
>JBAPYB010000582.1:0-13502 GCA_049284515.1 Thermoanaerobaculia bacterium | reverse complement strand
CCGGGGGCCGGAGCCCGCACAGCGACCGGGTGCGGCGGGGCCGGCGGCGGGGCGAAGGAGAGGTCGTCGTCCGGATGGTCTGGATTGTCTGGATTGACTGGATTGTCTGGCGCGATGCTCATGCCACCTCCCGCCGGGCCGCCCCGAGCATGGGCGCGAGGTCGCGCCAGGAAGGCAGGTTCGAATCCTCGGCGCGCAGGGGCGGCAGGTGCCGCCCGTCGAGCGGCGCCGCCGGAGCTCCCAGCCCCTCTTCCAGCCGGTCGATCCAGGTCGGCTCGACCTCGGGCGGCGCCAGCAGCAGGACGGACCCCAGGGGAGCGCCGGGGAAGTGCTCGTCGAGGAAGTTGCGGGTGAGCTTCAGGTCGCGGCCCACGAAGCTGCCCCGCGAGGCCTCGGGCAGGGCGCCGGCGAACCCCTTGTAGCGGTGGAGCACCGGCTCACCGCCGCGGGAGAAGACGAGGGTGTAGCCCTCGTCCTCCACCACCATGAGGGCGGCGAAGCTCCCTCCCGGCGGCGGGTCGGTGGCGACGAGGAGCGACAGGCTGACGTTGGAGATCTGGCCGATGCGCACGCCGGCGGCGCTGAAGGCTTCCTCCACCTGGGCCAGGAGCTGCTCGACGGCGAAACCCATGAGCAGCCGCCGGGGCTCCTCCTGGCCGGGCAGCGGCGCCACCTCCGAGGCGCTGACGCGCAGCTCGTCCACCCGGAAGGGGACGAGCCGCTTCAGCTTCCAGCGCAGCACCTCGTCCAGCGCCTCGCCCGCCGGCGGCAGGTCGCCGCTCTCGCTGAAGGTGACCCGCAGCCAGGTGTCGGGGAGCACCAGCGAGGCTTCCTTGACGCCGCCGGGAATCCCCTTCACCAGGCCCGCCACCAGCTCCCGGAAGGCCGTGGCATCGCGCAGCGGCCCGCCCAGGGGGCCGTGCTGGAACGGATCGCGCGGCAGGGCCGCCTGGCGGAAGTTGCGCAGGCGGAAGCCGTGGCGGTCGCGTACGAACTGGCCATAGCGCAGCCGCTCGCCGTCGAGGGAGAAGACGTGCGGCGGCACCGGCACCGGGTCGAACCCGAGCAAGCGGTCAATCCACGAAGGTGACTTTGTTGATCTCACGCAGCGTCGTCACTCCCCGGAAGACCATCTCGAGCGCCGATTCGCGCAGGAAGGTCATCCCTTCTTCTTTCGCCGCGCGCTTGATCTCGGAGGCCGGCCGGCGGTCCAGGATCAGCTCGCGGATGTGGTCCGACAGGTCCAGCAGCTCGGAGACGGCCACGCGGCCGTGGAATCCGGTGCCGTTGCACTCGATGCAGCCGCGGCCTTCATGGAAGGTGAAGCTCGCGTAGATGGCCGGGTCGAGCCCGCTCTCCTCCAGCACCTGGTGGGAGACCTGCACCGGCTGCTTGCAGTGCAGGCAGACCTTGCGCACCAGGCGCTGCGCCAGGACGCAGTTGAGCGCCGAGACGAAGTTGTAGAGGTCGACGTTCATGTTGAGGAACCGGCCCAGCACGTCCACCACGTTGTTGGCGTGCACGGTGGTGAACACCAGGTGGCCGGTCAAGGCCGACTGGATGGCGATCTGCGCCGTCTCCGGGTCGCGGATCTCGCCGACCATGATCTTGTCCGGGTCGTGGCGCAGGATGGAACGCAGGCCGCGGGCGAAGGTCAGCCCCTTCTTCTCGTTGACCGGGATCTGGGTGATCCCCCGGAGCTGGTACTCCACCGGGTCCTCGATGGTGATGATCTTGTCCTCGGAGGTCTGGATCTCCGAGAGGCAGGCGTAGAGCGTCGTCGTCTTCCCTGAGCCGGTGGGGCCGGTGACCAGCACCATGCCGTAAGGCTCGCGGATGAACTTGCGCAGCTTGCGCATCATCTCGTCGTCGAAACCGAGGATGTCCAGGCGCAGGTTCTTGAAGTCCTTGTTCATCGACTCCTTGTCGAGGATACGGATGACGCAGTCCTCGCCGTGGACCGACGGCATGATGGAGACGCGGAAGTCGATCGTCCGCCCCTTCAGGCGCAGCTTGAAGCGGCCGTCCTGGGGGATGCGCTTCTCGGCGATGTCGAGCTCCGACATCACCTTGATGCGGCTGATGATCGTCTGGTGGTGCCGCTTGTCGATCGGCTCCATGGCCTGGTAGAGCACGCCGTCGATGCGGTACTTGATCAGCACCTCGGTCTCCCGCGTCTCGATGTGGATGTCCGAGGCGCGGCGCTGGATGGCGTTGAACATGGTGGAGTCGACCAGCTTGATGATCGGGCTGGTGTCCGCCGTGATGCGGTCGATCGACAGGACCTCCTCGCCCTCCTCGTCCTCCTGCACGAGCTGGATGCGGAAGTCCTCGCTGGCCTCGTCGAGCACCCGCTGGGCGCTCTCCGATTTCTGCAGGATCTCGTCGATGGCCGAGCGCACGCCGACCTTGACCTCCACGGGCTGGCCGAGCAGCAGCTCCATCTCGTCGATCTTCACCACGTCCGACGGATCGGCCATCACCACCGCCATGCGGCCGTCGAGCTGCGTCTCCGGGATGAAGCCGTAGCGCAGCATGACGTCGAACGGCACGCGGCGGAAGAGGTCGTTGTCGATGCGGAAGTGCGTCATGTCCACGAACTCGAGGCCGTAGCGGGCGGCGAAGGCCTCCGCCTCCCGCCGCTCCTGGGCGATGCGCGCCCGCGCCTGCTCGACGGTCTCCGCCTCGAGCTCCTTGTCCTGCACTCCCGTCCTGCCGTTGATCACTGCCATCGCAAACTCCTAGTGCTAGAACTTCGACGAACCGAGCATGGAGAACATGGGCAGATAGATCGAGATGAGGAGAATCGCGATGATGGCGCCCATGAACACCAGCATCATCGGCTCGACCAGCGACAACAGGCGCTGCATCCGGGTCTCCACCTGCTCGTCCAGGAAGTCCGAGACGCTGCTCAGCATGTCGTCCAGCGAGCCGGTGGCCTCCCCCACCTTGATCATGTCGATCGACATGTCGGTGAAGACCTCGCTCCCCTCCAGCGCGGAGTAGAAGGGCTTGCCCTCCCGCACGAGCTGGATGGTCGGCTCCACCTTGCTGCGCACATACGCATTGCCCACCGACGCAGTGGCGATTTCGAAGGCGGGCACCAGCGGGATGCCTCCCGCCAGCAACGTCGACAGGGAGCGGCATAATTCCGACATCGCGAAACGGTGGAGCACCGGCCCCAGGAACGGCAGGCGCAGCTTCAACCGGTCCAGGGTCAAGCGCCCCGTCTCCGTGTTTCCCCACGAGCGCAGCCCGAGACCGCCCACCACCAGGCCGATGAGGAGGATCGGCCAGTTCTGGGAGGCGAAGGTGGAGATCGACAGCACCACCTGGGTGAGGAACGGCAGGTCGGTGCCGAGCTCGGTGAAAAAGCTCATGAATTTCGGCACCACGTAAATCGCCATGATCGCGATCATGGCGATCGACAGGCAGACCAGGACCACCGGATAGACGAGGGCCGAGACCACCCGCCGGCGGGCGTCGAGCACCAGCTTCATGTAGCGGATGAAACGGCGGATGACCTGTTCGAGCTCGCCGCTCCTCTCGCCGGCCTTGAGCGACGACGGGTAGAGGCGGGGGAACAGGTCGCCGTGGGCGGCGAAGGCCTCGGAGAGGTCCTCGCCGCTCTTCACCCGGTCGCGGACGTCGGTGAGCACCGCCTTGAAGTGCTGGTTGTGCATCCGCTCCAGCATCAGGTCCAGGGTCTGGAGCAGGGGCAGGCCCGCTTTCAGCAGGGCCGCCAGCTCCTGGTTGAAGATCACGAACTCCTGCACCGGAATGCGCCGCCGCCCGCCCTTGCCGAGGCCGGGCATGGCGAGCTTCGGGGCACCGCGCCGCCGCACCTCGAAGAGGTGGTAGCCGAGCTTGCCCAGGTCGCTGCGCAGAGCGGTCTCGTCGCTGGCGGTGAAGACCTCCTCCAGCACCCGGCCGTCCTGGGTTCCTACGCGACAGGTGAACTGCATCAGTTTCTCTCTACAATCTCCTTGAATCGGCGGGTCAGCGGCGCGGCGCGTCGCCTTCCCGCAGGGTCAGCACCACCATCAGCGCCTCGCGGCTCGCCTCGCTCTTGGCGAGACCCAGGCTGATCGTCTGGTCGCACCAGAGGGTGAGATTGGTCTGCAGCAGGTTCGCCTCCTGCTTCCCCTCGCCTCGCGAGATGCGAAAGGTCGACAGCTTCACCCGCTGGTCGTCCATCAGCGTCCCGAAGCTGAAGCTCACCTTGTACTCATGCCCCAGGTCATAGATCACCGGCTGCCCCTCCACTCCGCGGAGCTGGGCCTGGGCCTGCATATCGAAATTGTCGTACGCCAACAGGTCGCGCAGACGCTTCGTGAGCTGCTCCGGCAGGTCCGAGTGCCGCACCTGGGGCGATACGGTGTTGCGGCTCGCCCGCACGATCAGCACCTCCAGCCGCATCGGCCGCGGCGCGTGGTCGAAGTTGCGCAGCACCCGCACGATGCGGTTGAGGGCCGCCGGCACGTCGCGGATCACCAGGGTGTTCCCCTGCGGCTGGACCTCGACCGTCCCCTTGGACGACAACAGAGGATAGACCAGCGTCGCGGCATCGCTCGCCTGTTGGTGGCGCAGGGTGTAGGCCTGGAGCACCACCTCCGCCCCCGCGGCCGCTCCCGTCACCCCGGCCTTGCCCCCCGAGCTCCCCGACCGTGCGGCCAGAGCCGGGGACAGGGACAGGATCAACACCCCGAGGAGGCTCACCAGGGAGCGGACCCACGGCGGCGGCACCAGGGAGCTCAGGATCCTACCGCGAGCCGCGAAGCCGGCGCGAGCGCGGCGGGTCGGGCCGCCGCGGAATCCGGCGTTGGGAAGGGGACGAATCATCGGGGCACCGGTCACACATCCAGGCTCTCGTCGACGATCATGAATACCGAGAGCCCCTCGCCATCCATGTGGTAAACGCGGGCGCCGGGACGGTTGAGCCCTTCGATCGCCGCCGGCTCCGCAGAGGCCGGTACCGCCGCCGCGTGTTGCACGGCGGGGGGCATCACGGCGGCGGTCAACGCAGTGGTGGTGCTCGGCGTCCGGCCGCGGCCCACGGCCAGCGAGGCCAGGGCGAGCACCGCGGCGGCGGCCCAGCGGCGCCAGCCGGCGAAACGATGATGCGGTTCCAGGCGGCCGGCATTGCGTGCATTGCGCATTGCCGCCACGGCGAGGCGCATCGACTCGACCTCCGACCGTTCCGCGGCGGCGGTGAGCTCGGCCACCGGCAGCCGGCGGAACGCCAGCAGGGGGTCGGCCTTCAGGGCCTCGGGCCGGCAGCGCTGGCAGTCGTCGAGATGCTCCAGCGCCAACGCCCAGCCTTCCGGCTCATTGTCCCGCAGTTGATCCCGCAGTTGATCCCGCAAGACTGCGAGGCGGTTCCAGTCCGGGCAGCTCACTTCTCGTCCTCCCGCTTGGCGAAGGCGCCGGCGTACTCCGGGAACCGCCGCCGCAGCTCCTCGCGCAGGATGCGGCGGGCGATGAACAGGTGGTTGCGGACGGTCGATTCCCGCGAGTCGATGATCTTCGCCACCTCGGGCGACGACATCCCCTCGATCTCGTGCAACAGGAAGACGAGCTTCTGCTTCTCCGACAGGTTGGCCGACAGCTCCCGGAAGAGGGTGCCGAGCTCGGTCTGCTGCATCCGCGACAGATCGCGCTGCGCCCGCCCGTCGGCGATATGGAGCAGATGCTGGCGCACCGGCTCCTGGCTGCGCTCGCGGGTCTTGCGCGACCGCAGGTGGTCGATGGCGAGGTTGCTGGCGATGCGGTACATCCAGGTGTTGGGGGCCCACTTGGCGTCGAACTTCTGCCGGTTCTCCCAGATCTTGAAGAAAGTCACCTGCACGATGTCGCGGGCCTCTTCGAGGTCGCCGCCGAGGATGCGCTGGCAGAGGTGGAGGAGCGGCTTGGTCTTGCGGTTGATGAGCTCGTTGAGCGCCGACTCGTCCCCCTCGCGCATGGCCATGAGGAGGTCGCGGTCGGTGGCCTCGGCCCAGGGAGCCCGCTGCGGGGCGCTGGCCGGCTGGCGGTTGGAGTAGACGAGCTCGAGCATATTCATCCTGGTATACGGAGCAGCCGGAAAAAACGTCTATCCGGCTGGGCGCCTCCCTGCCGGGGGGCAGTGAGCCAGCCATTATACTGTCTTTCCTAAATGCGGCCCTCCGCGATGCGATCCGCCCTTTGGGGCCTCTATCAGTTGGCGACGGCGGCGGCCTTGCTCGTCGCCGGCCCCTTCTTCCTCGCCCGCCGGGGGAGCCACTACCTGCCCACCCTGCAGGGCCGGCTGGGGAGGGAGCCCGGGGGACGCGGAGCCCGGGGCGCTCTCTGGCTCCACGCCGTGTCGGTGGGCGAGGTGGGGGTTGCGGCCACCCTGGCGAAAGCCCTCCCCGCGGATCTCCCCTTGCTGGTGACGACCGTCACTCCCACCGGCCAGGAGCGGGCGCGGGCTGCCTTCGCTGGACGTGCCGAGGTGGCCTACCTCCCCTTCGACCTCGGCTTCGCCGTCCAGCGGTTCTTCCGCCGCTACGAGCCCAGTGCGCTGATCCTGGTCGAAGGGGACTACTGGCCCCTGCTGCTGCGCGAGGCTCGCCGCCGCGGCCTCCCCGTGGCGGTCGTCAACGGCCGGGTCGGCGATCGCAGCTTCCGGCGAATGCGGCGGCTGCGGGCCTTCCTCGGCCCCCTCTTCGGCGCCGTGAGCCGCTTCGGCGTCCAGACGGCCGGCGACCGCGACCGGCTCGTGGAGCTGGGGATCGACGCCGGCCGCATCGCCGTCACCGGCAACCTGAAATACGAGTCGCCGGAGCCACCCGCCAAGCCGGAGCTGGAAGCGGCGGTGCGGGAAGCGGCCGCCGGCCGGCCCCTCCTCGTCGCCGGCTCGACCATGGCGGGAGAAGAGGCTGCGGTGCTGGACGCCTTTCTAGAGGCAGGGGGCGGCCAAAGCGCCCTCCTCGTCCTCGCTCCCCGGCATCCCGAGCGCTGGACCGAGGTGGACGCGCTGCTCCAGGCCCGCAACGCCGGGCACGTCCGCCGCAGCGCCCTCGGCGGAGGGCCGGCGCGCCCCTCCATCATCCTCCTGGACAGCCTGGGGGAGCTCGCGGGCCTCTATCGGCTGGCCGCCGCGGCGTTCATCGGCGGCACCCTGGTGCCCACGGGCGGCCACAACCCCCTGGAGGCGGCCCGCTTCGGGGTGCCCGTCGCCGTCGGTCCCGCGATGCACAACTTCCGGGAGATGGCGGAAGCCTTCGACGCCGCGGGCGCCTGGCGGCGGGTGAAGGATTCGAGAGAGCTGGCCGCCGTCTGGCGCGAATGGCTGGCCGATCCCGCCGCGGCCCGGGAGACCGGCGACCGGGGACTGCGCCTCGTCGAGGAAAACCGGGGGGCTCTGGCGAGAACGATGGAGATGCTGGGGACGGTGATATCTGCACTCCCGGCCTCCCCCGCCCAAGACCCCTCACCCTGGTCCCCTCTCCCACCGCACTCCCCCCGGCCGGGAGAGGGGAACCCGGTTGGGGCGATCTTGCCTTTCTCCCTCTTCTCCCGGCGGATGGGGGGGAGGCTGGGAGAAGAGGGCCGGGGTGATGAGGGTCTTGGGTGGGGGCGCTCTGAGTCAGCAAAGTCAGCGACTCTGCCGCCTAACCCCTCCTCCCCCTGGCAGCTCCTCTACGGCGGCATCCACCGCCTTCGGCGGCGCTGGTATCGGCAGCGCGCCCACCGCCTGCCGCGGCCGGTGATCAGCGTCGGCAATCTCCACTGGGGAGGCTCCGGGAAGACGCCCCTGGTCGCGGCGATCGCCGCCCACCTGCGGGATCGGGGGCTCGCCGTCTGCATCCTTACCCGGGGTTACGGCAGCCGCGGCCGGGGGGTGCGGGTGGTGAGCGCCGGCCAGGGTCCGTTGCTCGACGCCCGGACGGCGGGCGACGAGCCGGCGTTGCTGGCCGCCGAGCTTCCCGGCGTGGCGGTGGTGGTGGGGCCGGACCGCTATACCGCCGGCCTCGAAGCGCTCCGGCGGCTCGATCCGGCTCCCGACCTCTTCCTTCTCGACGACGGCTTCTCCCATCTCGCTCTCGCCCGCGACCTGGACCTCGTCGTCTTCCCGGCCTCCGATCCCTTCGGCGGCGGCCGGCTCTTTCCCTCGGGCCGGCTGCGCGAGCCCCTCGCCGCGATCAGCCGGGCGCACGCGGCAATCCTCACCGGGGCGGCCGATTGGGATGGCCGCGGCGACGCCCTCGGCTCGGCTCTGCGTTCCCGTGGCTTCGCCGGTCCCGGCTTCGCCAGCGTTACCCGCCCGGGCGTGCCGCGGCTGGCGAGCGGCGACCCGCTGCCGGCCGGCGCCCGCGTCCTCCTGGTCACCGCCATCGCCCGCCCCGGCGCTTTCGCCGATCTGGCCCGGAGCCTGGGACTGGAGATCGCAGGCACGCTGAGCTTCCGCGACCACTATCGATATCCCGCATCGAGCCTCGCCCGGATCGCGGCGGCCTTCCGGTCGAGCGGCATTCGCTCCGATACCGGGGCCGTCCTCGTCACCAGCAAGGACCGGGTGAAGCTCCTCGGCCGTCTGAAGGTCCCCCTGGCCGAGCTGCCCATCCGCGCCGATCCCGAGCCGGCGTTCTGGGAATGGCTCGACGGGGAATGGGAGCGCCTGCGGTAAAGTCCCCCTCCACGTGAAGAACCGCCCCATCCGTCACCGCGTCGAGTACGGCCTCTACCGGACCCTCAAGGGGTTCCTGCGGGCGTTGCCGCACCCGGCCACCCGCGTCCTGGGGAGGGCCCTGGGCAGCGCCGCCCACGGCCTCGACCGCCGCCATCGCGAGGTGGCCCTGCGCAACCTGGCCCTCGCCCTGCCCGAAGTGCCGGAGACCGAGCGGCAGCGCCTGGTGCGGGAGTGTTTCCGCCATTTCGGCTCCGCCCTCTGCGACGCCGTTTCGTCCACCCGGTTCGGTGCCGAGGAGATGTGCCGGCGGTTTACGCTGGAAGGCTGGGAGCATGTGGAAGAGGCGGAGAGCCTCGGCCGCGGGGTGTTCATGCTCACCGCCCACCTGGGGCTGTGGGAGCTGGTGCCGCCCATCGTGGGCCTTTACCGCGGTCCCATCGATATCGTCGTCCGCCCGGCCGACAACCCATGGCTCGACCGCGAGCTGTGCGACCTGCGCGAGAGGTTCGGCAACCGCGTCGTCCCCAAGCGGGGCGCCGCCCGCCGGATGCTGGAGACCATCCGCGCCGGCGGCCGGGTCGGCCTGCTGATCGACCAGCGGGTGCAGGAGCGGGAGGGAATCCTCGTTCCCTTCTTCGGCCGCCCGGCGCTCACCAGCTCGATCCTCGCCCGTGTCTCCCTGCGCACCGGCGCCCCGGTCATCCCCATGACCGCCTATCCCGAGCCGAAGGGCCGGTATCGAGTCGTCGTCCGCCCGGCCATCCTCCCGCCGGAAGCCACCAAAGACGACGACACCGCCGTGGCCGCCCTCACCCGCCGCTATCTGGAAGTCGCCGAGGAGGACATCCGCGCCCATCCCGAGATGTGGCTGTGGATGCACCGGCGGTGGGAGGCACGGAAGAAGGCCGAAGAAAGGACCTAAAGGACGACAAGGACATCAAGGACGAGAAGATCAAACGCTTCTTGGTCCTTGATGTCCCTGTCGTCCCTGGTGTCCTTGAGGCCCCCGCCCCCTACTTCGGGCAGAGCTGGAAGTGCCCCAGGAACTCCTGCATCGCCGCCGGGTCGGCGTTGGTGCCCTTGAAGTCGGCTTGGGCGACCGGCGTGTCAGGGGCCGGGTCGGGGCCGAACCAGAGGCCGAAGCGGAGGCGGGAGTCGTGGGGGCATTCGGGCATCACCATGGTGACGATGCCTTGCCGGTCCTCCCGGCCTCGGCGCCGGCGGATCTCGCCGCGGCCGGCGGAATAGAGGACCTCCGTGCCGTTGACGGTCACGGTCCCCCGGCGGACGTTCTCTTTGGGGTCGAACCTCACGCTGGAGTGGTACCAGCCGGAGTCGTCCGGACGGGGAGCCTCGCCGCGCAGATAGCGCTCCATCTTCTCCTTGTTGTCCCGCACCTGGCGCATGCTCATGAACATGAAGCCCCGCTGCTCGAACTCCTGGTCGGCCCGCCCCGGGCCCGGATCGCGGTCGGTGAGCATGGCCATGTCCATCATGCCGAGCGGCATGGAGAAGGCGAACGCCGGATAATAGCCGGCGGGGAGCTGATCGTAGGAAAGCACGGCTTTGACTCTCGCCTCCCGCTTCGCCGGGTCCCTCATGTCATCGGCGAGCTCTTTGGTCTTTCTGAACCCCAGATAGGTCAGGCCGCCGAAGCTCAGCAGGCCCAGCAGCACGAGCGCGGCGCAGCCGCAGCCCACCCACACCCAGGGAGAGGTCGGTTTCTTTTGCGGACGTCCGTCGGCTTCCATGTCACATTTTCTCCGGGATCGGAATGCCCAGGAGCTCTCCCAGGGTCTCCAGCCCGCGCCGGAAGACTTGCACCATTGCCAGCCGAACGGCGCGCACCTGGGGGTCCTTCTCCTGGAGGATGGGGTGGCGGTGATACACGGTATTGAAATGCTGGGCGACGTCCAGCGCGTGCCGGGCAATCAGCGACAGCTCCAGCGTCTCGGTGGCCTTCTCGACCGTCTCGCCGGTCTGCGCCACCTGTAAGATCAGGTCCCACAGGTCCTCGCTCCACAGCTCGTGGGGGAGCGTCGAGACCTCGTCAGCGAAGACGTCCGCGGGCAGCCCCTCCTGCGCCAGCCGGCGCCGGATGTTGTTGGCGCGCACCAGGGAGTACTGGAGGTAGGGGCCGGTCTCGCCCTCGAAGCTCACGGCCTCGTCGAAGTCGAAGGCGATCACCCGGTTGGTGGTGGCCTTGGCCATGAAGAAGCGCAGGGCGGCGATGGCGATCTGGCGCGAGAGCACGTCGAGCTCGCCCTCGCCCAAGTCGCGGTTGCGCTTCAGGACCTCGTCCCGCGCCCGCACGATGAGCTGGTCCATGAGGTCGTCGGCCTTGACGCCGATCCCCTTGCGGCCGGACATCTCCAGCACCTTGTCGTCGCCGCCCTCCTCGTCGAGGTAGCCGAGCAGCCGGGCGGTGGCGGTGGAGAGCGCGACCATCTCATAGGCGAAATGGACGGAGCGCCCGGCCTCGGCCTCGTGGCCCAGGGCCTGGAGGCCGGCGCGGACGATCTTCTGCAGATAGCTCTGGCGGGTGTCGATGACGTTGAACACCCGCCAGGCATGGCCGAAGACCGGGTGTCCCTCGACGCCGCCGCGGGTGGTTTCCCACACCCCCTCCTCCTGCCAGAAGCGGTAGCCGAAGTCGCGACCCAGGAGGCCGAACTTCCAGAGCTGGTAGGCGATGTCCTTGCCGACGTAGGTCACCGTGCCGTCGGAGCGCACGATCACCTTGTCCGGGTCTTCGAGGCCGGCGAACTCCTCGGCCTGGGAGAGGGGCATCACCCAGCAGCCGGCGTTCTTCCCCTCCTTTTCCAGGTGGACGGCGCCGCTCGCCTTGAGCAACCCGAAGGCCTGCTCGAAGAAGTTGTGCCCCAGGATGTCGCTCTCGTGGGTCAGCAGGTCGTAGGAGACGTCGATGCGTCCCATGGTGGCGAGATGGCGGGCGACCACCCGCCGCGCCACCAGCACCCCCATCTCCGCCCGCGGCCCGCGGGCCGTCTCCATCTCGTGCAGGGTCTCCCGCCGCAGCTTCTGGCGCTCCGGGTCACCTTCGAACCAGCGGCCGACCTCGCTGTAGAGGTCCCAGCAGTAGAAGTCGAACGGCTCGGGCAGGGCCGCCACTTGGGCGAGCGTCAGGCCGCGCAGGTCGAGGAAGCCCACCACCACGTCGGCGAGCTGGACGCCGGTGTCGTCGATGTAGTTCTGGATCTCGACCGGATATCCCAGGCCCTTGAGGGAGCGGCCCAGGACGTCGCCCAGCACGGCGTTGCGCAGGTGGCCGATGTGGGCCGCCTTGTTGGGATTGATGTTGGTGTGCTCGATGACCACCTTGCCCCGGCGCACGCCGCCCGGCAGCAGGGGCGCGTCCAGCAGGGATGCGGTGAAGGCCCGGCGGTCGAGGTAGAAGTTGAGGAAGCCGGCCCCCTGGACCTGAACGTCCCGCACCGCGTCCGGCCGCCGCAAGGCGGCGGCCAGCTCCTCCGCGATGGCCCGTGGGTTGCGCTTCAGCACCCGTGCGAGCTGCAAGCCCGCCGGCGAGGAGAGGTCCCCGAGGTCGCGCCGCGGCGGCACCTCCAGCACCGGCGGGTGCTCGACGCCGAAGCGCTCCCGGATCGTCGCAGCCAGGGCGGCCGATAGCTGGTCCTTCAGCTCAGTCCACATGCGAAACGAAGTCTACACTAGACGTTCGGGGGAGGCCGTCCGCCGGAGCCATGCCCCGGCCACCCTTGATATGATGAACGGGAGGGGCGAATGGCTGAAATGGCTGAGATGATGGAAAAGCAGGCCGAGAACCGCGTCACGGTGATGATGGACAACACCCAGCTCGAGCTGGTGGAAGGCGATATCACCGATCTCGAGGTGGACTCGATCGTCAACGCCGCCAACGAGCAGCTCCAGCTCGGCTCCGGTGTGGCCGGTGCCATCCGGCGCAAGGGGGGCCCCTCGATCCAGGAGGAGTGCAACCGCATCGGCGGCACGCCGGTGGGTACCGCCGTGATGACCGGGGGCGGCCACCTCAAGGCGCGGCGGGTCATCCATGCCGTGGGACCGCGGATGGGCGAAGGGGACGAGGACAAGAGGCTCGCCGCCGCCGTCCGTGCCGCCCTGGCCCTGGCCGATCGCCGGGGAATGAAATCCATCGCCCTGCCCGCCCTTTCGACCGGCAACTTCGGCTTTCCCATCGACCGGGCCGCGCGCATCATGCTCACCGAGATCCACCGCTTCCTGCAGGGCGGCACGAAGCTCGAGCGAGTGGTCGTCTGCCTGCTGGGCGACGAGGCCTTCGGCGTCTTCAAGCGCGAGCTGCGCCGCGGATTCCGCTAGTGGCCGAGGGATTCGCCGGGCCACCGGCGGTCGTCCTCGTGCGGCCGCGCGAGGAGGGCAACGTCGGGTCCGCCGCCCGGGCGATGGCCAACATGGGTCTCTCCCGTCTACTCCTGGTGGAGCCGGCGGCGGTGCTCGGCGGCACGGCCCGGGCCTTCGCCGTAGGCGCCGGGTCGGTGCTCGAAGGTGCCGTCCGCGTCCCCAGTCTCGCCGCGGCCCTGGCCCCCTTCCGCCGCGTGGTGGGCACCACCTCCACTCGCGACCGCCGCCTGGGCATCCCTTTCCTCACCCCCCGTGAGCTGCCCGGCTGGCTGGCGCAAAGCCCGCCGGACACCCCCACCGCGCTCGTCTTCGGCCCTGAGGTGGGCGGGCTGACCAACGACGAGCTGGCCCTGGCCGGCGCCGTGGTCACCATCCCCTGCTCGCCCGTCCAGCCGACGCTCAACCTCGCCCAGGCGGTGCTGATCGTGGCGTACGAGCTGTTCCTCGCCCGCGGCGACGCGCCGGCCGCCGA
>JBAPYB010000581.1:0-5078 GCA_049284515.1 Thermoanaerobaculia bacterium | reverse complement strand
GGGGAAGGTCCACGCCCTCTGGGTGGGAGCGCAAGGGGTCGCCACCCCCTGGCTGCTTTCGACGGACGCCGACACCCGTCACGCACCAGACCTGCTGGCCCGCGCCCACGCCGCCGCCGAGGAGCGGGGGCTCGACGCCGTCTCCCTGGCGGGGGTTCAGGAGGTCCGCGGAGCCGGCGAGAACCTGCTGGTCCCCCCCGTCTTCGCCCTGCTGGACGCCCTCCTGGGCGACTGGGAGGAGGCCGCCGCCGGCCGGGGGCCCGCGGTGGCCAACGGCCAGTTCATCCTGCTGCGGCGTGAGGCGTGGGAGGCCTGCGGCGGCTTCGAGACCGTGCGCCACGTGCCCCTCGACGACATCGCCGTCGCCGCCCGCCTGCGGGCCGGCGGCTTCCGCACCGGCTTCTTCCGCGCCTCGGGTTTGCGGGTGCGCATGTACCGGGGCTGGGGCGAGGCGTTTCAGGGCTGGCGGCGCAACCTGGGCGGCCTGCTGGGCGCGCGGCACGGGGCCGTGGCGGCCGCTCTCGCCGTCCTTTTGCTGCCGGTCGCGGCTTTCTTGGCGGCAAGTGTCTCCGGTTTGGCGGTTGAGGCCACTCTTTTATGGATAGCTGGTGTCGCAGCTTCGATGCTTTTACGGTACGGCAGCGGCCACCGGCCCGCGTGGGGCTTCCTCTATCCCTTGGATGCCCTGGCGCTTGCCGGCGTCCTCGCCCTGGCCGCCGTCGACCGCCGGCGGGGGCGTCTGCTGAGCTGGAAGGGCAGGGAGATGCGGGTCTGAGGCTTCGCTTGAATAGGAATGAACGAGGGGAGGATGCTTGTTGAATCCGTTAAGGTGCGGCTGGAGGGCAGAGCGGGACAAATCTCGCTGAGAATCTTGAGCCGGACCGCTAGATTTCGGGTGTAGACCTGAGTATAATCGAGAACGTTCAACAGCACTGTGAGCGAACGAGCCTCGGACACAAGGAAGAAGGGCTAGGTTTCAAGGCTTGTAATCCGTCCGGCGGGTGCACCGCCGGGGGGTGCAAGGAAGGCATATTGTTTTTATGGAGGTAAGGCAATGAAAGGTGAGGCGCCGAACATGTCATCGAAGGAAATGGCCCAGATCCGGCAGAACCTGGAAGGGACTCCGGACATCGAGGAGGCGGCGGAGCTGATGAACCTCGCCGGGAATTCGACCCGGCTCAAGCTCCTCTATCTGCTCGAGAACATGAAGGAGCTGTGCGTTTGCGACCTGGCAGAGATGCTCGGGGTATCGGTTTCGGCCGTGTCCCAGCACCTGGCGAAGCTGAAGGCCTACGGGCTGGTGGCGCCGCGCCGCGACGCGCAGACCATCTACTACCGGCTGACGGACCACGAGTTCAACGCCAAGTTGCGCGACAACTTCTTCAAGCAGTTCCAAGTCTGATCTCCACACCCCGGCTCGCGGCGGCCCTCCGGGCCGCCGCGGATCGTTTCACCCCCCCTGCGAACGCTTCCTGCGGACCGACTGTCGACCTACCCGGCGAAAGAGCCATCTGCTAGGCTTGGCTCATGCGAAACCTTGCCTGCCTGCTGCTTGCCGCCGGTGTCTGCTCCTCAGTCCATGCCCAGGCGGTCCCCGTGGCCGATCGTGTGGCGCAACAGAATGCGCTGTTCGAGGAGGTCTTTCAAGCCGAGCTGAAGAGCTCGCCGGAGCGGGCGACCTCGGTGGGCGACTATCGCTACAACGACCGGCTCGGCGAGGCGTCGCTGGCGGAGATCGCGCGACAGCATGCGGAGAGCGACGCCTTCCTGGCGCGGTTGCGCGCCATCCCGACCACCGGCATGGCGGACGCCGACCTGCTGTCGCACGAGATCCTGGAGCGGCAGATCCTGCGCTCGGACGTGAGCTACGAGCTCAAGAACTACGAGATGGCGGTCAATCAGCAGAACGGCGTCCATACCCGGCTGGCCGACTTGCCGCTGAGCGTGCCGCTGGACTCGGTGCAGCATTACGACGACTACATCGCGCGGCTCCACCAGGTTCCGCGGGTGTTGGCGCAGACCACCGAGGTGCTGCGCGCCGGCGAGAAGGATGGCCTGATGCCGCCGAAGATCGTGCTCGACAAGCTGCCGGGGCAGTGCGACGGCATCGTCGCGGAGGACCCGTTCCTGCTGCCGCTGAAGAAGTTTCCGGCGAGCTTTTCGGAGGCGGAGAAGCAACGGCTGACGGCCGCGATGACCAAGGCGGTCAACGAGGAAGTCCTGCCGGCGTACAAGGAATTCGCCGCGTTTTTGCGCTCCGAGTACGTGCCGAAGGGGCGGACGGCGATTTCGATCGAGAGCCTGCCGGACGGCAAGCGGCGCTACGCCGAGGCGGTGAAGGCGATGACCACGGTCGACATCGCTCCGGCGGCGGTTCACGAGGTGGGCCTGAGCGAAGTGGCGCGCATCACGGCGGAGATGACCGAGTTGGCGCGCGCTCAGGGCTACAAGGACCTCGCCGCCTTCCGCGCCGCGATCCACAGCGATCCGAAGTGGACGCCGAAGAGCGAGGAACAGATCGTCGCCGACTTCAAGAAGCACATCGACGAGATGCAGCCGAGGCTGCCGGAGCTGTTCGGCCTGCTGCCGAAGGCGCCGGTCACCGTCGAGGGCATCCCGGCCTTCGACGCGGCCGCGGCCACTCACTACGTCCGCGGCACCCCGGACGGCAAACGGGCAGGGCGCGTGGTGGTCGCGGTCGCCGACCCGACGCACCGCACGCTGGTGCTCGACGAAGCGGTCGCGTATCACGAAGGCGTGCCCGGGCATCACCTGCAGATCAGCGTGGCGCAGCAGCTCAAGGGGCTGCCGAAGCTCCGGCTGTTCGGCGGCGGTTTTTCGGCGTACACGGAGGGCTGGGCGCTCTATGCGGAGCAGCTCGGCAAGGAGATCGGCCTCTACAAGGACCCGGTTTCCGACTACGGCCGGCTGAGCTCCGAGCTGTTCCGCGCCGTGCGGTTGGTGGTCGATACCGGCATCCACGACAAGGGCTGGACGCGCGACCAGGTGATCGCCTACATGCTCGCGAACGACGTGAACGACGTCGTCGCCCAGGCGGAGACCGACCGCTACATCGCGTGGCCGGGGCAGGCGCTGGCCTACAAGATGGGGCAGTTGAAGATTCGCGAGCTGCGCGAACGCGCGAAGACGCAGCTCGGGGCACGTTTCGACATCAAGGCGTTCCACGACGAGGTCCTGGACGGCGGAGCCCTGCCGCTGGATCTGCTGGAGGCGCGCGTGGACGGCTGGATCAAGGCGCAGTTGGCACAGAAAGCGGCTGCCCTCCGGTAAAGACCTATAGAATCCCGCTCCGGCGACGAATTGATCGGAGGGAAGCCATGAGCCATCCGCGCCCCAAGTTCACCTACCTCGGCCACGCCACGGTCCGCTGCGACCTGCCGAACGGCGAGGTGGTGCTGATCGACCCCTGGGTGATGAACAACCCCGCCTGCCCCAAGGAGCTGCAGCGCTTCGACCGCCTCGACGCGGTGCTCATCACCCACGCCCACGGCGACCACATGGGGGACGCGGTGGAGATCGCCAAGAAGTACCAGCCGAAGGTCGTCGTGGCCAATTACGAGATCTGCAACTGGTTGACCCAGAAAGGGGTGAAGAGCTGCGCCGGCATGAACCTGGGGGGATCCCAGGAGGTGCTGGGCGCGACGGTCACCATGGTCCGCGCCGACCACTCCTGCGGCATCAGCGACGGCGACCAGACCCTCTACGGCGGCGTCGCGGCCGGCTACATCGTGCGGCTCCCCGGCGGCTTCACCTTCTACCATGCGGGGGACACGGCGCTCTTCTCCGACATGCAGCTCCTGGGCGAGATGTACCGTCCCGAGCTGGCCTTCCTGCCCATCGGCGACTACTACACCATGGACCCCCAGCAGGCCGCCCGCGCCTGCCGCTTCCTCGGCACGCGCAAGGTGATCCCGATCCACTGGGGAACCTTCCCGGTGCTCACCGGCACGCCGGAAAAGCTGGTGAAGGCCCTGGGCGACCAGGGGGCCTCCTGCGAGGTCATCGGCCTCAAGCCGGGCGAGAGCTACTGAGGCGAGCCAAGCCTCGCCTCACCAGCGGAAGCCGGCGCCCAGGCCGGTGAACCAGTTGGGATCGGGAGCGTCGAGCCCCTTGCCCACTCGGATGTCGACCGCCAGGTCTTTCGAGATCAGATAGGAGAGGCCGGTGTCGATGAAATGAGTGGCGGAGCCGCCGGCGCTCTCCTTGGAGAAGACGTACCCCTCCAGAAAGCCGCCCAGCTTTTCGTTGAGCTGAAAGCCGGCCGAGACACTGGCGAAAAACTGGTCGAACCGCCGGTCGCCGTCTGCGGCGTAGGTGCAGCCCAGGTTGCTCTCGAGCGACCCATCGGCGGGAAGGTCCCAGTGGAGGGCGAGGGCGGCCCGGGGTTGCCAGGCGTCGCTGGTCAGCTCGCGGCTTCCGGCGGGTACGGTGGTCTGGACGAGCAGGCCCAGCGACGGGACTCCGCGAGGGCGGTTCTTCGCGTCCGCGTCGTTGAGCCGGATCTTGACCTCGACGAAGGGATCCTCGAAGCCCGAAATCCGTCTCTCGCCGGGCACGCCGCTGTCGATCCAGTCGTAGGAGTTCAGGCCCAGCCGCGCCTCCCAGCGATCGTCGAGGGCGTAGCGCAGGAGAATCTCCCCCAGGGCGCTCTTTCGTTCGGGGCCGGTTCGCGTGTAGGTGTACCCCGTCTCCAGTTGAAGGTGATGCGGGGCCACCAGCGAGGGGCCGTTGGTGAGATCCGGCCGGTCCGGATTGATCGGCTCCTGAACGCCGGAAAGATCCTCGGCGGCGAGCGGCGCGGCGAGCGCGAGCAGAGCGACGGCGGCGAGCTGCCGGGCTTTCATCGAGGCTCCTTATCCTCCATCTTTCAGTGAAGCCGTCCTGCAATGCTGCCGCGCAGGCTCCTCGGGGGACTCTACCACTACCCTGCCGTTCAGGAAGCCAAGCCGTTGCCGAGCGGTCACAAAGAATCGGCGGCCTGCGGCAGGGGGGCGAGGCTCGCGGCGGGCAGGTGGAGGGTGAAGACGCTGCCGCCGCCGGGGCGGTCGGCGTAGGTG
>JBAPYB010000580.1:0-6687 GCA_049284515.1 Thermoanaerobaculia bacterium | reverse complement strand
GCTCGCGCCCACCGACTACACGGCGATCTGGCCCCGGCTCCGGCTGCTGAGCTGCTGGGCGGACGGCCCCTCCGCCCCCTATGCCGCCGAGCTCGCCCGGCGCTTCCCCGGGGTCACCCTGCAGCCCAAGGGACTCCTCGCGACCGAGGCCTTCGTCTCCCTGCCGCTCGTCGGCCGGGCGGGGGCGGCGCTCTCGACCGCGGCCCACTTCTTCGAGCTGCTCGCCGACTCCGGCGAGCCGCGGCTCGCCCACCAAGTGGAGAAAGGGGCGACCTACTCGGTCGTCGTCACCACCGGCGGCGGCTTCTACCGCTATCAGTTGCACGACGTGGTCGAGGTCGTGGGCTTCGTGGGCGAGGCCCCGTGCCTGCGCTTCGTGGGCAAGACCGACCAGGTCTCGGACTGGTTCGGCGAGAAGCTCAACGAGCGCTTCGTGGCCGGCGTGCTGCGCGGCCTCTTCGAGCGCCACCGCCTGGAGCCGAGCTTCGCCCTGCTCGCCCCGGAGAGGGCGTCGGGGAGGTCGGCCGGTGACCTGCGCTACGCCCTTTATTTGGAAATCGGCCTGGAAGCCGGGCACCTCGCCGATCCTGCCGCGCTCACCGCGGAGCTCGACCGGGCTCTCTCGGAGAACTTCCACTACGCCTACTGCCGCCGGCTGGGCCAGCTCGCGCCGCCGCGCATCGCGCCGGTCGTCGACGGCCAGGAGCGGTACCTGCGCGCCTGCCAGCGCCAGGGGCAGAAAATGGGCAACGTCAAGCCTTCCATGCTGCAGAAGACCACCCACTGGAGTGAGTGGCTGGGAGCCTCGACATGAAAGTCACCCTGATCGAGCCGGCGATGATCAAGCGCGAGGGCCTGAGCGAGAAGCCCTCCTGGGTCCTCGAACCCCTGACCCTCGCCACGCTGGCCGGCCTGACTCCGGAGGATGTCGAGGTCGAGGCCGTGGACGACCGCATCGAGCCCATCGACTACGACGCGCCGCGCGATTTGGTGGGGATCTCGGTCAAGACCTTCACCGCCCGCCGCGCCTACCAGATCGCGGCCGAGTTCCGCAGCCGGGGAGTGCCGATCATCCTCGGTGGCCATCACCCGACCCTGCTGCCCGCCGAGGCCGCCCGGCATGCCGACTCGCTGCTCCTGGGGGAGGCCGAGGGGGAGTGGGACAAGGTCCTCGACGACGCCCGGCACGGCCGCCTGCGGCCGGTCTACCGCCAGGCCGCGCCCCTCCCCCTCGCCGCGGTGCGGGTCGACCGCTCGGTCTTCGCCAAGAAGAAGTACCTGCCGGTGGGCATGATCGAAACCACCCGCGGCTGCCCCTTCGCCTGCAACTTCTGCTCGGTGACGACCTTCTTCGGCCAGAGCTTCCGCCACCGCCCGCCCGCGGAGGTGGTGGCGGAGGTCGAGCGCCAGGGCAAGAAGTTCCTCTTCCTGGTCGACGACAACATCGTCGGCGACCGCAAGGCGGCGAAGGAGCTCTTCCGCGCCCTGATCCCGCTCAAGATCCGGTGGATCAGCCAGGCGAGCCTCACCATGACCCGCGACCTCGAGCTCATGCGCCTCATGCAGGAGAGCGGCTGCGCCGGGGTCCTCGTCGGCATCGAGTCGCTCGATCGCTCCAACCTCAAACAGATCGAGAAGAGCTGGAACACGGTCGGCATCGGCTACTCCGAGGCGCTCGAAATCGCCCGCGACCACGGGATCGCCATCGTCGGCTCCTTCCTGCTGGGGATGGACGAGGACACTCCGGACTCGCTCGACCGCGTGCTCGAGTTCGCCATCGAGCAGCGCCTCTTCGCCGTCCTCTTCAACCTCCTCACCCCCTACCCGGGCACGGAGCTCTACGCCACCTTCCACCAGGAGGGGCGCCTGGCGCAGCCGGAGTGGTGGACCGACCCGGGCTACACCTACGGCTCGCTGGTCTTCGAGCCCAAGAGGATCAGCTCGCGCGCCCTGTCGCAGAAGCGCCTCGAGATGTACCGCGCCTTCTACGGCGTCTCCTCGCTCGTCCGCCGCCTGTGCGAGCCGCGGGCCAACGCGCGCGACCTCTGGCGCGCCTTCACCTTCCTGGCCATGAACCTGCCGGCCAACCGCGAAGAAATGATGCGCTTCGGCCGAGCCCTGGGAGCCGACGCCTAGTGGATACGGGTGGTCTCGACCGTGCCGATGACGCCGGCCGGGGCCCAGCCGCGCGGCATCCAGCTCAGCGCCGCGTCACCGTCAGGGTGACGTCCTCGGTGCTCCAGGCGCCGTTGTTGTCCTGATAGACATCCTTCGGATCGCGCAGGAAAAAAGCGAGGAAGTACGTGCCCGCCTTGGTGGCCGGGGGAACGGTGATCTTCCCCAGGTTGATCTGCTGCGTCGCTCCGGACTTCACGGTTCCCGCGAAGACGACTCTCTTCACCAGCACGGCGCCGCCGAAGCTCAGCCGCGCCGGCGCCAGATAGACCTCCACGGTCGGCCGGGTCAGCGGCACGGTGCCGGGGTTCTCGATCTTGATCGAGCCCGTCAGGTTGAAGCTCTTGCCGGCGCGCACGGTCGAGACCGCCGGCCGGACCGGCGTGTATTCCGGCAACTGCCGGAAATCGTCGTAGAAGGTGGTATAGGAGCTGATGAGCCCGTCGCGCAGCGCCACGCCCGGCGGGAAGGCGGCGCGCACGGCGGCGGTGTCGTCGGCGTAGAGCTCCGTCGCGTAATAGGGCTTCGCCCGGTAGTTCATGATGGAGTCCCATGAGACCGGACCGTACTCCCAGGCGTGCAGCAACCCCCAGACGTGGCCGAGCTCGTGGAGGACGACGTCCTTGAAGGGAAAAGCCCCGCCCTGGCTCGTCCCTTCCAGCGCGTCGAGTGTCCAGTGCTTGTTGGGATTGAAGACGATGTCGGCCTCGGTGATGGCGCCGTCGACCCGCCGGGCCATGGTGAAGGCCAGGACTCCAGGAGGAAGGTCTCCCCACACCACGTCGAAATTGGTCCGCAACTGGGCGTCGCCGGGAAATCCTCCGATGTCGAAGACGCCGTTGCCGTACGACCAGGTCGGCGACGGGGAGGAGACCCGGAAGACGTCGCCACCGTAGAGGTTCCAATAGGCCATCTCGGCCTGGTCCCAGGGCGAGAACGGAGAGTCGGCGAGCAGCGGATTGATCACGATCGGAGGCTGCGCCAGCTCTTGATAGACGAATTTTTCCGGCAGCGGCCGGGCGGCGGGATCCCAGGTCTTGACCGGCAGATGGGCGGCCGGCGGCGGCGCCGGGCGGGCCACGACGAAAGCCTTGGCAGCGAGCGGACGGACCGCGGCAACGAGGTCGCGGAACTGGACCGGCCGGCCGTCGAGGACGATCGGCTGCCGGCTCTCGCCCGCGGCGGCGCCCACTCCCGGAATCTCGCGAAACATCCCCTGCCAGGCGCCCACGACCGGCGTCAGGCTGGGCTCGTCGAGAGGCCCGAGAAAGAGGAGGTAGGTGGCGCCCGGCTCCAGGTGGACCGTCACACAGGTCTCGTCGGAGATGTTCCCGAGAGCTCCCCCGGGCACCGAGATCGAGACGCGGTCCGGAGCGTCGCCCCGCAGGCGCTCCTCGACGCGCAGGGTGTACTGCGTGAACAGCAGGGTGTGCTGCGCGTTCCACCGGCTCTCGCGGTTCTCGACCACGGCGACGACGATGTGGGGAGAGGACGCCGCGAGATCCGGAAGGTTGACCTTCGCGACATGCGCGGCGAGAGGATTGGGGCCGAAGACGCCGGCAAGCGCCAGGAGAAACGAGGAAAGAACGAACGCCAATCCACGGGCGGCTCGAGCTCGCCGCCGCGCCGCCGGTCTGCAAGCTGCTTCTCCCATCGACGGGCTCCTTTCAAAAGAGCCCTCCTGCCAACGTCTCCCATCCGGACCGAGGATCGACTTCAAGACTATAGACGATTCTACTCCAACCCCGTTCCTCCCGCCTCACGGCTAGGCGCCGTTGCCATCTCGATGACTATCGGCGAGACTACGTTGGCCAGGATGAGGAGTATGACTATGCTATCTCAGAGGACACGCCGGCTGGGGGTTACCGAGGCCAAAGGCAAGTTGTCCGAAGTGCTGCGAGACGCGGCGCGAGGACCTCTGATCATTCACCACCGCGGGAGGGACCTCGCCGTTGTGCTGGCCATTGAGGAGTATGAGCGGCTGACGGCCGGCAATCAGCCCTGGCGGACTGGCGGTTCCGCATTCTTGCAACGGGTCGAAGCCTTGAAGCTCCGGCATGACGGCGGCGTCACCGACTTCGAGCCCATTCGCCTTGATTTCATGCCGGCGGAGCCATTCGCGCGAAGCAAGACTGGACGCCGGTGATTCGCTACCTGCTCGACCTTTCAATCCACCGGACCGAGCCGTCATGAACACGGCAACCCGGCTGGTCTCCTCGCTCGGCTACGCCCTCTGGCGCCCCGTCCTGCGCCGGCGGCTGGGCCGCGTCTCGCTGGAGGAGATCGACGGCGTGCCTCTCGTGGTGCTTCCCGAGGTCTTCAATCCGGCGGTCTATCGCACGGGCTCGCTGCTGGCTCGCGCCGTAGCGTCGTGGACGCCCGTACACTCTGAAGAACTCCGGGTCCTCGACTTAGGAACGGGCAGCGGGGTGGGCTCGGTGTTCGCCGCCCGGCGCGGATTTCGAGCCGTAGCCGTGGACGTCAACCCCGAGGCGGTGCGGTGCGCCCGGATCAACGGCCTTCTCCACCACCTGGAAGAACGGATCGAGGTGCGGCAGGGCGATCTCTTCTCTCCGGTGGCCGGCGAGCGCTTCGATCTCGTGCTGTTCAATCCCCCCTTCTTTCGCGGCGAGCCGGCGGGCGACCTCGATCGCGCGTGGCGCGGCACCGACGTGCTGGAACGCTTCGCCGCCGGCCTTCCTGATGCTCTGACTCCGGACGGCTCCGCTCTCCTCTGCCTCTCGACCGACGGCGACGGGGACGCTCTGCTCGCCAGACTGCGCGAAGGCGGGTTCGGGATCGAGACGGCTGTGCAGCGCGACTTCGGCAATGAAATCGTCACCGTCTACAATGTGCGGAGGACGGTGGCATGAGGCGCAAGATCCTGCTGGTCAATCCCCGGATGTGCCCGCCCAAGGCGGTGCGCATGCCGCTTTCCCTCCTCGCCTTGGGCGCGGTGTTGGAGGGCGAGCACGACTATCGGATCGTGGACGGCAACGTCGATCCCGACGCGCGGGGCACCGTGCTGCGCGAGATTGCGGCAGGAGGCTGCGACCTGCTGGGAGTCACCGTCATGCCGGGGCCGCAGGTGGCGCCTGCCATCGAGATCTCCCGGGCGGTCCGCGAGGCGTATCCGGAGGTTTCGATCGCCTGGGGCGGCTATTTTCCGACGCTCTATCCCGAGGCGGCGATCCATGCGCCTTACGTGGATACCGTGGTGCGCGGCCAAGGCGAGACGACTCTGCTCGAGCTGGTGGCCGCCGTGCCGGACGCAGATCTGGCCGGAATCGCCGGCATCACCTGGAAGGACCGCGGCGAGGTGCGCCACAATCCGGACCGCCCTTTTCAGCCGGCGGATCGCTTCCCTCCTCTCCCCTACGAGCGCGTGGCCGCGGACATGGACCGCTACCTGCGCCCGAGCTTCATGGGGACGCGCACCGCCGTCCACCAGGCCGCCATCGGCTGCCGCTACCACTGCACGTTCTGTGGCGTCGTCTCCATGTTCAACGGCGTGACCCGGCTGGACGCTCCCGCCCGGCTCGACGCCGCGCTCACGACGCTGCGGGACCGCTGGGGGGCCACGGCGGCCCAGTTCTACGACAACAATTTCTTCGATCGCGAGGAGACGAGCGTCCCCGTCCTGGAGGTGCTGGCCCGCCTCGCCATGCCCTGGTGGTGCTATGCCCGGGCGGACACGCTAGCCGGGTTTGGCCCCGCCACCTGGGACATGATTCGCCGCAGCCGCCTGAAGATGGCCTACATCGGGGCCGAGGCGGCGAGCGACGACGTGCTGCGGTCGATGAAGAAAGGCAGCCGCGTCTCGCACACCTTTGAGGCCGTCCGCCTCTGCCGCGCGCATGGAGTGACGCCGGAGCTCTCTTTTGTCTTGGGCGGTCCTGAGGATCCCGAGGGGGAGATCGAAAAGACCTTTGAGCTGATCAAGGGATTGAAGGCCGTTCATCCCGAGTGCGAGGTCATTTTGTATTTTTACAGCCCGACGCCGCAGCGCGATGCGGCGGCCCGCCTCCCCGCCCTGAAGCGCTACGGCCCCGAGGGGCCATCCCTGCCGGCAACACCGGAGGAATGGACGGAGCCGCGCTGGATTCGCTACGTCTGCCACCAGGATGCACCCTGGCTCACGCCGAAAATCCGGCAGCGAATCGCGGACTTCTCCACCGTTCTCGGCTGCCGCTTCCCCACCGTGCAGGACTACCGGACGCCGGCCTGGGGCAAGGCCCTGCTGCGCGGGCTCGCAGGGCGGCGGTATGAAAAGGCCCGGTATGACGATCCGTGGGAATTGCGGCTGGCGAAGCGGATGATTCCGCTCCGGGAGCCGGCGAGAGAAAGCGTGTAGGCCTGCAAGGACAGACACGGAAAGTCGTAGATGATACCGCCTGCGTCGCCAGGGATTGAAATCCCTGGCTACTGACGCTTGTCCCTTCCGGGACTGCAATTTCGTCTCTGGGTCCCGTAGGGACTACCGAGGGTAGCCAGGTGATTTCAATCCCTGGC
>JBAPYB010000579.1:0-4058 GCA_049284515.1 Thermoanaerobaculia bacterium | reverse complement strand
GGGGCCAAAGTTAGCGCCTATGCCCCGACCGGGAGAGGAGGGGCTTGAAGAAGTCCATGACAACCACTCCCTCTTCTCCCGGTGAGGGGGTGGGAGGCTGGGAGAAGAGGGCCGGGGGAGTGAGGGTCTTGGGCGGGGGACGCGGGGCATGCAGCGGTGCTACAGTAGCCGCTCATGCTCCAATCTCTGACTCCCGCCGACCGCGCCACCCTCCGCGAGCTCTCCCGCCGCAGCGATCTCCGTGCCTTCCTGACGATCGCGGCCGACTGGGGCGTGATCGTCCTGGCCGCGGCGCTCGGCGAGACGTTCTCCCGCCCGTGGCTGATCCCGCTCGCCGCGATCGTGATCGGGCGGCAGATGAACGCGTTGTTCGAGCTTCATCACCACGCCATCCATGCCAATTTGTTCACGCGGAAGAGTTGGAATTCGCGGCTTCAGTTTTTCTATTCGCTCCCCCTCGCGACCACCCTCGCGGCCGACCGGGACGATCACATGGATCACCACCGCACCTACGTGGAGAACGATTCTCTGACCTGGGGCACGGGCTACGGTCTCGATCCGGCGCGGCGCCAGGACCGGCGATATATGACCTGGTTCCTCTGGCTCCGGCCTTTCCTGGGACCCCTGCAGCTCGCCGATCTCAAGGAGGTCCTGACCTCGAAGCGCTGGCGCGACCCGGCGTATCGCAATCCGGTGGCGGCGTTCTGGCTCTCGGCCGTCGCGGTCTTCCTCCTCCTGGGGCGGCTCGACCTGCTGCTCTGGTATTGGCTCGTGCCGCGTTTCACGATCTTTCCGATCCTTTTCTTCTGGGACGACATGATGGGCCATTACAACTGCCCGCGCACCGGCACGCGGGAGATGCGCGGCCTGTGGTTCCGGCTCTTCGGCTCTCATGGCACGAGCTTCCACAATATCCACCACCTCTATCCCGCCATCCCATGGTTCAACATGGAGAGGGCGACCCGGCTCGTCCTCGACGAGTCGGAGGTGGACGTGGCTCACGGCTTCGTGGACGGGATGCGGCAGTTGGTGGCGGCCCAGGATTAAGCTCTACAATCCCCCTTCGTGACGATTCCCAAGGGCCCCTGCGACGAAGGCGTAGTCCTGGCGGGAAAGCCGGCCGGCCCCTGCGCGCGTTCGGCGGAGCCGTGGATCCTGGCGGCCACCATCCTCGGCTCCAGTATGGCCTTTATCGACGGCACGGCGGTCAACGTCGCGCTGCCGGCCCTGCAGGCGGGCCTGGGCGCCACGGTGGTCCAGGTGCAGTGGGTGGTCGAGGCGTATGCGCTGTTCCTCTCGGCCCTGCTGCTGGTGGGCGGCTCGCTGGGGGACCATTTCGGCCGGCGGCGGGTGTTCCTCCTCGGCGTCGCCGGCTTCGCCCTCGCTTCGGCGTGGTGCGGCCTGGCGCCGGGGACGAATCAGCTCATCGCGGCGCGGGCCGTCCAGGGAATCGCGGCGGCGCTCCTGGTGCCCGGGAGCCTGGCTCTCCTCTCGGCCTCGTTCGACGGGAAACGCCGCGGCCGGGCCATCGGCACGTGGTCCGGCTTCGGCTCGATCACGGCGGCGGTGGGACCGCTGGTGGGCGGCTGGCTGGTCGATCACGCATCATGGCGCTGGGTGTTCGTCCTCAACCTGCCGATTGCGCTGGCGGTGATGGTGATCGCGATGCGCTACGTCCCGGAAAGCCGCGATCCCGAGGCCACCGGCCGGCTGGACTGGCCCGGAGCGCTGCTGGCCACGGCCGGCCTCGGGGGCGTGACGTTCGGGCTCATCGAGTCGTCGCGCCTGGGCTGGGGGAACCCGCAGGTGTGGGGAGCGCTGGCGATCGGAGCGGCGAGCCTCGCGGCCTTCCTGGCGGTGGAGGCGCGGGCGAAGCAGCCCATGATGCCTCTTTCGCTCTTTCGCTCGCGGACTTTCGCCGGGGCCAACCTGTTGACGCTCTGGCTCTACGCGGCGCTGGCCGGCGCCCTCTTCTTCCTGCCGTTCAACCTCATCCAGGTGCGAGGCTACAGCGCCACGGCGGCCGGCGGCGCGCTGCTGCCGTTCGTCCTGCTCATGTTTTCCCTCTCCCGCTGGTCCGGCGGCCTCGTGGACCGCTTCGGGCCTCGCAGGCCGCTGATCGTGGGGCCGGCCGTGGCCGCCGTCGGTTTCTTCCTCTTCGCCGTGCCCGGGACCGCCGGCAGCTACTGGACGGCGTTCCTGCCGGCCATCCTCGTCCTCGGGCTGGGCATGGCGATCAGCGTGGCGCCGCTCACCACGGCGGTGATGGGAGCGGTGGGGGAGAGCCACGCCGGAGTGGCGTCCGGCATCAACAACGCGGTGTCCCGCTGCGCCGGCCTGCTGGCCATCGCCGTGCTGGGCCTCGTCCTGCTGGGCGTCTTCAGCCACAGGCTCGATGGCCGCCTCGCCGGGCTCAACCTTCCCGTCGAGACGCGGCAGGCCCTCTTGGCGGAGCGCACGCGGCTGGCCGCTCTCCAGGCCCCGGCCTCCGAGCCTCCCGAGGTACGGGCGCGGGTCCACGCGGCGGTGGCCGAGGCCTTCGTGGACGGCTACCGGCGCGTGATGCTGGTCGCGGCCGGCCTCGCGCTGCTGGCCTCCCTGAGCTCGGCGTGGCTGATCGAGGAGGCGAAGCCTGTGCGTCCTTGAAGTCCCCGTCGCCCTTGCCGTAGAGTTTCCAGAATTTGAGGAGATCTTTATGCTGAAGAAGTCCGCCTACGCCATCGCCCTCCTGGGGGCCACGACCGCCCTCGCCACGGCCTCCGACGCTCCGCGCGCCCGGGATTTCGACTTCACCTATACCGCCCACGTCGCGGAGCTGCCGGCGGACGCCCACCGGGTGGACGTCTGGCTGCCCTATCCGACGAGCGACGCGAACCAGGACGTGACGGTCACGGAGGTCACTACGCCCTTCAAGCACGAGGTCGTCAAGGACTCCAAGTATGGCAACTCGATCCTGCACCTCTCCGCCGCCGATCCCAAGGTGCACGACTTCGACGTCGTGATGAAGATCCACGTGCGGCGCAAGGAGTACCTTCACAACGCCTTCGCCTCCCTGAAGACGGGCGCGAAGGGAGGCCGGCCTGCCGGCGTTGCGATGTGGCTGAAGCCGGACCGGCTGGTGCCGCTGGACGACAGCGTCCGCGACCTTGCCCGCGAGGTGACGAGGGACAAGCAGGGCGACCTCGCCAAGGCCCGGGCCATCTACGACTACGTGGTGGCCACGATGGCCTACGACAAGACCGGCACCGGCTGGGGCAACGGCGACATCCACTGGGCCTGCGATTCCAAGCGGGGCAATTGCACGGACTTCCACGCCCTCTTCATCGGGCTCAATCGCGCGGTGGGGATCCCCGCCAAGTTCGCCATCGGGTTCCCCCTGCCGCCGGAGCACGGCGGCGGCGACGTCCCCGGCTACCACTGCTGGGCGGAGTTCTGGCTGGACGGCTACGGCTGGGTGCCGGTCGATGCTTCGGAGGCCCGCAAACACCCGGAGAAGAAGGACTACTTCTTCGGCGCCCACGACGAGAACCGGGTGCAGTTCACGCTCGGGCGGGACATCGTCCTGAGCCCCAAGCAGGCCGGCGATCCCCTGAACTACTTCATCTACCCCTACGTCGAGGTCGACGGTCAGCAGTACGCGAAGGTTTCCAAGGCCTTCCACTACCAGGACCAAGCCGCGGGCGAGCGCGCCGCCGCCGGAGGTACGAATGGATCGGACCGGCATCGCCGCATCGGAGACGCCCCGCCGTCCCCGTGATGACGGAGCGGATATCGTTCAGGTCTGGGTCGTCTCTACGGAACCTCGGAGAGGCGGCCAGCGACAGGGATTCCGGCCGGGTTTGGGACCCTGGGGTGCCCCAGGAATCGAGATCCAGGGCCAAGGCAAATCGTTCCGTAGAGACGACCCAGACCCGCTACGACACCCTCGGTAGGCCACGGGGACGGCGGGGCGTCTCCTGCAGCGATGTCGGTCCCGTCCTCCCCACCTTCTCCCTCTTCTCCCGGTGAGGGGGGTGGGAGGGGGCGGGAGAAGAGGGCCGGGGTGATGAGGGTCTTGG
>JBAPYB010000578.1:0-2358 GCA_049284515.1 Thermoanaerobaculia bacterium | reverse complement strand
GGGCCGGCACGACCTCCGTCGTCCGCACCAGGGCCTCGAAGCCTTCGCCGAGCGCCACGGTCCGCTGGCGGACGAGCCCATCCTCGCCGATCTTCCCCTCGGCCACGATGGCGCCCTGGCCCGCAGCCTGAAGCGCCGCGGCCAGGGGCGGGATCACGGTCTCCGGGCTCACCAGGAACACGATCCGCCCCGGCGCCGGCCCGGCCGCCGCCGCGAAGCGGTCGGGGAAGAGGGTCAGGAAACCGGAGGAGTAGCTCCCCGGCGGGCCGGCTAACTGGCTGCGGTAGCCGGAATGCACGAGGTAGCGCTGGGCCGGGGCCGTCGCCGGGCGGGCCACGAGCAGGCCTTGGACCTCGGACAGCAGGTATTGGGGATAGAAGGGCCAGCCGCCGATCCCACGGATGTCCACAATCATCGCCTTCGCCTTCGGGATCTCCGAGCGGGCGGCGGCCAGCTTGCCGACCATCTCCTCATAGGTCGAGGCGGCGTCGGGCCGGCAGTAGAGGGCGAGCACGCCGGGCTCGGGCCACTGCACGAGCGAGGGATGGGTGTCGCCCGGCGGCAGGCCGGCGCCGGGGTCGCCCGTGCGCACGGGCTGCACCCGGGTGACGGCGTCGCCCAGGGAGTCGAGCATCGTCTGCACGGCCGCGGCATACTGCTGCGGCGTCCGGGCGGCCCGCACCCGGGGGATGGCCAGGACGAGAGCCGCATCCCAGTCGATCTCCCGATAGGCGAGCCAGGGATGGAAGTAGCGCACCGTGCCCCAGAGCCGGGCGAGATGGCTGAGGCGCTCGACCTCGGGAGCCGCGACCGCCGGGGCGGGGGCCGGCTGGGCGAGCGCGGGGGAGAGCAGCAGGAGACCGATCAGGAGCGGCGCGAGCACCCTCATCACCCCGGCCCTCCCAGGCGCTGACGTTCCTGCCTCAGCGGGCCCCGGCCCAAGACCCTCATCACCCCGGCCCTCTTCTCCCCCCCCCACCCACCCCCCACACCGGGAGAAGAGGGAGAACAGCCAGAGAAACAGCAAGACCGCCCCAGCCGGGTTCCCCTCTCCCGGTCGGGGGGAGTGCGGTGGGAGAGGGGACAGGGGTGAGGGTCCTGGGGCGGGGGCGCTGGCACGGTCAACCTCCCGCTCAAGGCCGGCTCTCCGCCAGCTCCTGGTTGAGCACCTCCATGGCCCGGTCGAGCACCTCGTCCTTGCCGTCCCGCAGACCCTGGAGGGTGGGGGCCACGGGGACGTCCGGCACCAGGCCGATGCGCTGGAGCTGGCGGCCGTCGGCGTGGCGCACGTCGTGGCCGGTGAAAAACATCTCGGCGCCGCCGGGCAGGGTCAGGTCGGTGACGTCGCCGTTGGCCCCGGCCGAGGGAGTGCCCACGAATTTGGTGCCGTTCGCCGCCTCGTAGAAGAGGCCGCTGTGCTCGGACTGGCTGATGGCCCGCTCGTCGATCAGCATCACCGTCTTGCCGGTGTACTTCCACTTCGACGACAGGGGCAGCGGCTGGGCGAAGTAGAAGCCCGACTCCGACACGTCGCTGTCGAAGACCCCCGAGACCTCCGCCCGCCGGAAGGTGGCGCCCTTGAGGGCGCCCTGGGTGTTGATGCGCGGCGCGATGGACCACGCCGTGCCGCGGGGGTAGCCGCGCATGTCGAAGACGATGCCGCGGGTGTCCTTGAGCTTCTCGAACATGTCGTCCACCTGCGACACCTCCAGCCGCGTGAGGTCGACGTAGCCAATATCGCCAGACCGACGGCCCGGCAGGAGACGGACGGCCTCGTCGGTCTTCGGGCTGCGGGCCCACGGCAGGCGCGGCAGCTTCACCTCCCGGTTGCCCTCCCGGCCGCGCAGGGTGAGGACGGCCGTGGAATCCTTGGCCCCGAGCAGGGAGAGACCGCAGAGCTTCGTCTTGCGGGCGCCTTCGGTGGCGGCGGTCACGTAGGGCTCCAGCTCGGCGAACCTCTCCGCCACCGTCTTGCCGTCCACGCTCACCACCACGTCGCCCACCGCGACCCCCGTGGCCTTCACCGCCGGATCGTCGCGCACCACGGTCACCACGCAGGCGCCCTCGAGCCAACGCGCGCCCACCGGGGCCGGCGCTTCGCCGAAGAACCGGTCCAGCTCCGGGAGCCCGTAAAGCCCGGTGTGCCCGTCGGCCACGTGGGCGGCCATCGCCGCGAGGCCCAGGGCATAGCCGCGGGCGCCCTGGGCCGTCTCCATACGGGCGATCGACTCGGGGAGCACGGCGTCCCAATCGCCGATGAGGTGCTTGTAGGGGTAGAAGAGCGCGATGACGTTCCAGATCCGCGCCACGGCCAGCAGCCGGTACTCGGGCGATGGGTCCTTCATCTCGGGATACGTC
>JBAPYB010000577.1:0-15423 GCA_049284515.1 Thermoanaerobaculia bacterium | reverse complement strand
GTGCAGCAGCGCCGGCGCGCTCGGGAGAGGTGGACGGGCTGGGCCAGGGCTTCCGGCGTCACCTCGCGCAGCGGCGTGATGTCGTCCAGCACGTAGAGCGCCCGGCCGTGGGTGCCGATCACGAGGTCCAGGTCGCGCGGATGGATCACCAGGTCCATCACCGACGCCGTCGGCAGGCTGTGCTTCCAGGGCAGCCAGCTCTTGCCGGCGTCGAGGGAGACCCAGAGGCCGAATTCCGTGCCCAGGAAGAGGAGGTCCTTGTCCCCCGGGTCCTGCTCGATCGACAGCGCGTAACCCCGCAGGTCCCGGGTCGCCAGGCTCTTCCAGGTCTTGCCCCAGTCGTCCGTGCGGTAGACGTAGGGGGTGAAGTCCTCCCGGCGGTGATTGTCGAAGATCACGAAGGCCGAGGCGGCGTCGAACTTCGAGGCCCGGATGTGGGGAATCCAGGTGTTGGCCGGCACGCCCGGAACGTTCTCTTCCAGGCTCGTCCAGGTCTTGCCGCCGTCGCGCGTGACGTGCAGCCGGCCGTCGTCGGTCCCCACCCAGATCACCCCCTTCTCCTTGGGGCTCGGCACGATCTGGAGGATGGTCGTGAGGTTTTCGGCCGCGCTGGCGTCGATGGTCAAACCGCCGCTCTTCGCCTGCTGCTGCCACTCCGGCTTGTCGGTGGTGAGGTCCGGGCTGATCACCGTCCACGAGGCGCCGCGGTCGGTGGACTTGTGGACGTACTGGCTGCCGAGGTAGACCGTGCCCGGCTCGAAAGGATCGACGGCGATGGCCGCGTTCCAGTTGAAGCGGAGCTTCTTCAAGCCGCTGCCCGGCGCCGGATCCGCCGGCTTGATGGTGCGGAACTCGCGGGTGCGCAGGTTCCAGCGGGTGATCTCGCCGCCCTGCGACTCGGAGTAGCCGGCCATCGAGTCTGCGGGGTCGGGGAGCGTCTCGAAGCCGTCGCCGCCGCCCACCGGGTCCCATTGGTAGCTGCGGATGCCGCCGAACTCCCACACCGAGCTCGGGCCCCGCCACGAGCCGTTGTCCTGCAAGCCGCCGTAGACGTTGTAAGGCGTGTCCATGTCGACCGCCACGTGGTAGTACTGGCCGAGCGGCAGGGTGCTGACGAACTGCCAGGTCTCGCCGCGGTCGCGGCTGACGCCGACGCCGCCGTCCTCGCCGGCGACGATGTGCTCGGGATCGTGCGGGTCGATCCACATCGCGTGATAGTCGCCGTGGATCTCGCGCGAGCGGCCGAGCAGGTGGAAGCTCTTGCCGCTGTCGTCCGAGACCATGAGGCGGGCCGTCAGGTTGTAGAGCCGGTTCGGCCAGGCGGGATCGACCTTGACGAAGGAGTAGTAGAACGGCCGCTCGGCCGTGCGGTGATCCTCGTTGGCCTTCTCCCAGGTCTTGCCGCCGTCGGTCGAGCGGAGGAGGGCGCTCTTCTCGGCTTCGACCAGGGCATAGACGACGTTCGGATTGGAGCGCGAGATCGAGAGGCCGATCCGTCCCAGGTCCCCCTTGGGCAGGCCGTCGTCCTCCGTGTAGCGCTTCCAGCTCTCGCCGCCGTCGTGGGAGACGTAGAGCCCCGACCCCGGACCGCCGGAACGGAACCCCCAGGGCCAGCGCCGGTAGTCCCACATCGCCGCGAACAGCTTTTCGGGATTGGCGGGATCGATCACCAGGTCGGCGGCGCCCGTGTGCTCGTCGACGTAGAGCACCTTGCGCCACGTCTTGCCGCCGTCGACCGTCTTGTAGACGCCGCGGTCGGGGTTCTCCCCCCACTCCTGCCCGAGGGCCGCCACCCAGGCGACGTTCGGGTTGTTGGGATGGAGGACGAGGCGGGGGATGCGCTCCGTCTTCTCGAGCCCCAGGCGGGCCCAGGTCTTGCCGCCGTCGAGCGAACGGTAGACGCCGTTGCCGATCGAGGTGCTGTTGCGGACGTTCCCCTCGCCCGTGCCGACCCACACGATGTCCGGATGGGCCTGGTTGATGGCGAGAGCGCCGATCGAGTGCACCGGTTGGTCGTCGAAGACGGGGGTGAAGGTCAGACCGCCGTTGGTGGACTTCCAGAGGCCGCCGGTGGCGGCGCCGACGTAGAGGACGTCCGGATTGGATTCGACCCCTTCGATGGCGGTGACGCGGCCGCTCATGGTGGCCGGACCGATGGAGCGTGGAGCAAGGCCGGCCAGCAGGTCCGGGTCCACGGAGCCGGCGGCACAGGCCGGCGCAGGCGCCAGCGGTATGGTTGCGAAGGCGCCGAGCGCGACGGTTCCCAGCAATCGTCCCCAAGGATTCAGCATGCGAGTTCTCCCGGAAGCAGATCGTTGAACGGCAGGGGTAGGACGACACCTCTCCCTGCGCTTCATAGCGCAGGGAGAGGGAACCGTCAACCGGCAGATCCGAGGGCGTCTCGGCGCCACCGTGGATCAGGAGTTGTCTAAGTAGGTCACGGCATTGTCCAGTGACAGCGACTGATTGTTATTATATGACACGGTGAGGCTGTACGTTCCCGCGGCACCGCCCGGTGCCGCGGGAACGGTCACGACGTGCAGTTGTGTGTCGCTCGACGTCCCAGAGTCGTAACCGCAAGTCTCGCCATCGATGGTGATGAGTGGCGCAGGCACGTTCGCCATGAAGCCGGTGCCTTCGATGTAGAAGTCCGCTGGTCCTCCGGCGAAAGGAAACGTGGTGGAGCCAATGATGCCGAGGATCGTGAACGTCGTCATTACATAAGCGACGGAGGCGAAATCCCCCCTTCCCAAGTAAGTACCCCGCTTGGGGTATGTGATAGAGAGGGGGTATTGGCCCATTGTAGCGTAGGGAGCAGGGGGAACCGATGTAACGTGGAATTGTGTCAGGGTCGAACCGGTCGGGTCGAAGCCGCAGGGCGGCTGCCCAGTAGAGATCGAGATGATTGGCTGGGCGGCCCCGGGATTAGAATACATGGCCAGCTTGGGGGAGACTATGATGTAAAATTGGTAGGGACCTCCATTCAGAGGAAAGTACGTATAACCCTTGATGCCGATCTCGGGATGGGGCTCGTTGTATTCCGCGCGTGCTGGCGAGACGGCATCGCCGCTGATCGTACTCGCCGCCAACGTCTCCTCCCCATATGTGACCGCATTCGATAGCGCCTCTGACTGGCCGGGATAGGTTACGGTGATGGAACAGGTCCCGGCGGCACCTCCCGGCGCACCCGGAACTGACACGACGTGCAACTGCGTAGAGCTCGAAGTACTAGGGTCATAGCCGCAGGCCTGCCCGGCGATGGTGATGACTGGCGCGGGATTGGCCGTCGTGAAACCGGTGCCTTCAATGTAGAAGCTCTCCGCTCCCCCGTCGATAGGAAACATGGTGTTGCCAAGGATGCCGGTGATCGTGAACAAGGCTGACATCGTAGGTTCCCTCCCCAGATCCTGACGTGTAAGACAAAGAGTAACAGAAATTACCCAAAAGGTTCTCGCTCTCGAGGTCACGGTGCAGGGGGGCGAAGGAGCGCGGCCGGCGAGTTTCTCCAGGGGTTGACGTTGCAAGGGAGGGATCGGACACCTCTCCCTGCGCTTCATAGCGCAGGGAGAGGGAACCGTCAACCGGGAGACTCCGATTCAAGACGAAATCAGGAGGAGAAGACGCCGCCGTTTCTGACCACGATCCGCTCGCCGTCGAAACCACGGAAGGTGTAGAAGGGGTTGGCCTCGTTGTGGATCTTGGTCTGCTCCTGGAGGATGCTGATGGCGACCGCCTGGCCGATGCGCAGGGAGCTGAAGGTGTCGCTGCGCCAGTGGACGCCGGCGATGTCGCGGCCGGTGGCGATGTTGGAGGCGACCTTGTTGAGCTCGCCCTCGATGGTGAGCGTCGGGCCGGTATAGGGCACCAGGACCGAGCCGTCCGCGGTCGGCTCCACCGGATGGGGAATGGGGCGGTTCTCGGTGTCGAAGATCGCCTTGAGCATGGTGACGCAGGCGCCCGCCACCGTGGCATGGCCGGCGGTGTAAGAGGGGTGCGTCGGCGAGCCTTCGGGGAAGGCCATCGGCAGCAGCGCGCTGCCGCCGTTGTGCGTGGCGATCGGGTCGAGCACCGTGGCGCTGAAGAGGCTCGGGTGCAGGGCGCCGTTGTAGCGGCCCGGCGACTGGTTGAGGTGCACCTCCACGAGACCGGCCATCGCCTCGGGCCGCAGCCGGCGGTGGACCTGCCACTTCTTGTGCCAGGTGGCCTTGAGGCAGCGGGACGCCACCTCGCACATCAGCGCCTTGGCGGCCGGCGGACCGAAGGTGCAGAAGCCATCCTGGGTGGGATTGTTGCGGTAGGGGTTGCCGGGGTTGAAGGGGCAGCCGATGCCGCCGCCGACGTCGGAGTTGTCCGGCGGCGTGATGAGGACCAGGCAGGCGTTGAAGTAGGCCTGGAAGAGGACGTCGATGTGCACCCAGGCGGAGAGGTCGCGGCCGTTGATCATGTAGCGCCGGGCGCCGAGGAACGACTGGCTCCCGGGCACCAGCCCGTTCTGCACCGCCAGCCATTCGTCGAAGGACTGCATGTGGTCCGAGCCCGCGGCGAGGGTCCACATCTTGCGCTCGACGAACTCGACCCCGAACGGGGTGTTGAGCCACATGAATTGGGAGATGTAGGGGCCGGTCGTCGTGCCGGGAGCGATGTCCCGGAACAGGTTCTGGGGCGTCACCTTGCCGCTCGCGTCCCTGGGGGCCTTGTAGTCGGCGCCGAAGGTGTTGAGGTCGGCGGCAGCCGCCGCCGCGGCCGGCGAGGAGTCGTAGTCGAGGAAGTTGACGTCGCGCAGCAGCGCCATCCAGTAGTTCTCGACCATTTCGCCGGCCTGCTCCTTGCTGGCCAGGGTCGGGGGAGCGGGCACCGCCACGCCGTGGCTGTCCACGCCCTCCATGTCGAAGGCCAGGCCGCACTGCGGGCTGGTCTGCTTGCGGGCGCCCGGCGCCAGGATCATGGCGTCGTAGTCGGTCGACTTGCCGGACTTGATGGCCTTGAGCAGGCTGTCGTAGGCGTCCAGGTCGACCTCGCCGAAGGCGTTGTGCGGCATGCTCTTGGAGTAGCTGGCGATGCGGCTCGGGTAGCGCGCCTCGTCGCCGTTGGTGGGATGGGTGACGTTGCCCCGCTGCCACCAGAAATCGGCCTGGTCCTTGCGGTGCGCCCAGCAGGCGTTGCGCCGGGCGTGGGTGGCCGCAGTCCCGGAAGCCTCGGTGACGAGGTCCGGCCCGCCGCCGGCGGCGGCATTGGCGAGCGGCTCCAGTCCCACGACACCCGAGGCCACCGCCGCCGCGGCGGCGCCACCCAGCCCACCGAGAAATTTGCGCCGGCTGACGCCGGAGAAATCCGTCTGGCTTCTGCCATCCGTATTGTCGGCAGGCCGTAGCTCGTTCCGGTTACCATTCCACATGTGAGTTCCCCCTCGCTCCGAGGTCCAGACCTTCGAGACAGGCAGCCCTGCTGCCCAGATCGATGTCTATATTTCGTCGAACGCTAAACTGGCGACAGTCTAGCAAGCCTGGCGCCTCCAGGCAACCTCCGCCTCCTCGCACCAGCGGTCACCGCCGTCGCCGCAGCGGCCTGGGCTTCAGCGGCTGGTGTGCTTCCCCTTCGCAGCCGTCTCGTACCCGATGGAGTCCCAGAGCTCGCAGTTGGCGGCCTTGGAGAGCGGATCGTCCGCCGTCTCCAACTGCTCGTTGAGGATCAGATAGGCCTTGTCGGGCGCAAATGGAGACCAGGTGAAGAGGCCGCCTCCGTTGTTGGGATCCTGTCTCGCGCCGAAGCTCGCCCAGTAGCTCGCCATGGTCCGGGACAGCGTGTCCTCCGGCGGCGTGAAGGCGTCCGCCGGGCAGACGCCCTGAGGGGTGTGGAAGACGTAGGGAAGCTCGTCGCCGTGACAGACCTTGCCCTCGCACCTCGGCACGGCCGGCCAGAAGTTGAAATTCGAGACCTGAGTGAAGTCGTAGACGTAGATCGGCTTGGCGCCGGCGGCGGCTGCCGCGTGGACCGCGAGGTAGCGGTTCGGGCAGGTGAACAGGTAGTCCGTCGCCACCTGGGTCATCTGCGCGGCGCAATCGTCATTTGAGCAGATGTAAGGCGCGGTGCGCCGCACCTTCGCCGCGTGAGACTTCCCGACGATCGCCGGGAGGAGCAAGTCATAACCCACTTGAGTGAGTTTGCCCGGCGTGAAAAGGATCCCCTCGTCCCGGTTGGTCCCCAGGACCATCGGCACCGGGAGCTTTCCCGCCGCGGCCAGAGGCTGCCCGGTGATCAGCTTGCCGTCGATCGCCGGCGCCCAGGCCATCAGGTTCTGCAATCCCCCGAGACTCAGCCAGACACTGGCCTCCGCCTTGACCAGCTCTTCGGCCGTCTTGCCACGGAGGCACTTCGCGCGGTTGCCGAAGATGCAACCGTGACAGCCCACGAGATCGCTGAACGTCGCGCCGAGCTTGGAGGCGTCCTTCAAGGTCTTGTAGGGCACGCCCAGGGGATTGCTCTCCATCATCGCCGCCTTGAACAGCCCTGAGCTTTGCGGGCTGACGAGGGCGTGCAGCCCCACGGACATGGCACCGGCGCTCTCGCCGAAGATGGTCACGTTGGCCGGGTCACCCCCGAAGCCGGCGATGTTGTCCTTCACCCAGCCCAGGGCCAGGAGCTGATCGCGAAATCCGAAGTTGTTGTTGGTGGACGTGGAGATCCCATGCAGGGCGAGAAAGCCCAGGGAGCCGAGGCGGTAGTTGAAGGTGACCACGATGACCTTGCCGCTCGCCGCCAGGTAGGTCCCGTCGAACAGCGGCGCGGAGCCCGAGCCTTCGAAGAAGGCTCCCCCGTGGATGAAGACCATCACCGGCAGCTTCGCGCCTGCCGCGGTGCCGCTCGGCACCCAGACGTTGAGGAAAAGACAGTCCTCGCTCTGGGAGGGTATGGGCCTCGGGCAGCCGGGAATCGGCTTTGGTGTGGACTGGGGGCAGATGCTGCCAAATTCGGTTGCCTGCAAGGGAGTCGTCCAGGAGGAGGACAGCGGCCGCGGGTTCTGCCACCGCACCGGGGGCTGGGCGTAGCGCAGCCCCAGGTATGCGGACGCGGAGAGCGTTCCAGTGCCTGCGGGGACCTCGGACACCTTGCCGCAAACCGGGCCCGCCAGCGTCTCTACGGTAGGCGCTGTGCAGGCAGGGGGGGCCTGCCCTCTGGCGGCGAGCGGCAGGCACAGAAGAACGCCGAGGACCTTCGCACGGATAGCTGGCATGACGGTTCCTTTCTCTCGTGGCTCCACAAGTCCAGAAAACGCGGTCTCTCTAGCGGTCGCCCGTGGGGCAGGGAGCGCCTTCCTTCATCCAGCTCTCGAAGCTCTCGACGAGCTTGGGATGGCTGATGGGAGGTGTCGTCCGGGCCACTTTGTTCCAGCGCGTGCCCGGTTCCCAGGCCCACTGCACCAAACGCTCGTCTTTGAGGTGGCCCAGCAAGTCCGCCAAGCTCCGGTCTCCGTTGTTCAGCCGGTCCTTCAACGTCTCGCAGAGCTCGGGTCCCTTCATCGGGATGCCGGGCGCCGACTCCCAAGCCATGGTCAGCGGCGCCAGACGCCAATTGGGGGCCCCCGGAATCCCCGTCAGCGGGTCGTTGGCCGTGCCGTGACAACTGGTGCAACGCGCCACCGGGGCGCCCTTGTCGTCCGCCCCGCGCACGACGCTGAAGATGTGCGGATAGCGGACGTCCGTCTGCCGCGGGTAATTGGTGACGGTATGGCAGTTGATGCAGCGTTGGTTGGTGAGGACCGAATAGACCTTCTGCCACGCCGGCGTGCCCCCGCTCACCGGCGGCTTGTAGACGTAGCCGGGCGGCGCGCTGTTGGCGACTTGGTTGTTTTTCGGATTCTCCGCGCTCGTCACGTACTTCAGGTACGCCGCGATCATCCCGACCTCCGTCTCGTCGAGCAGCCCCTGGCCGTCGGGCTGATAGAGAATCGGCATCGGCGGCGGAACGGAGGAGAGAAAATCCTTGAGCACCTCGGTGTTGACGAGCTCGGTGTGGCGGAGCAGAGGCGGATACGAGTAGCCCTCGCCTTGGAAGCCGTGGCAGCCGCCGCAGACAAAGCCGGGTAAGGGGATCGGTGTAATGGGTGCACGCGGCTTCACTTTCACGACCTTCGGCGGATCGCTGCCCTGCAAGCCGTAGACGACCACCCGCAACGGACCGCTCACGCCGGCGGGATTCAACGTCAGCCCGCCGACGGCGGCGGCGACGTACTGCTTGCCCTGCACCGCGTAGCTGATCAGGCCGTTGTTCAGCGCGCCGCCGGCATCGATGCTCTTGAGGACCGTACCGCTCTTCGCGTCCAGGGCCAGCAGATTGCCACGCACGTCCCCTGCGAAGAGGAGCCCGCTCTTGGTCGGCACCAACCCCGCCAGCACCTGCGCCTCGGCGTGATACTTCCACAAGACCTCTCCCGTCTCGCCGTTGATCGCGGTGATCCAGCCCCGCGGCGGCTTGCTGAAATCCGCGCGCACCATTTGGTCGGGGCTCTCCCAGAACCCGGGATCGGCGCCGTAAAATCGGTTCGAATAATAAAAGCAGAAGTCGACCATGCCGGTATAGAGAATTCCAAGCTCCTGGTGATAGGCCGTACCGGTCCACTGCGCGCCGCCGAGCGAGCCGGGACAGACCAGCCGCAGCGAGTCGTCGAGCGGCTCCGTATTGGCAATCGTGGTGCCGGGCGTTTTGGGAAAAACCTGTTCCTTGCTCGTGCGGTCGATCCTGAACACGAAGCCTTCCTTGCCCGCGACGGCGAGCATGCTCTTGCCGCTCGGCGTGGAATACAAAGTGGGCGGCGCCCCCAGGTCCCAGTCGTGGTCGTCACCCTTGATCGCCTGAAAATACCAGTTGAGCTTGCCCGTCGCGGCGTCCAGGGAAATGATGGAGTTGGTGTAGAGATTTTGGTAGTAGTTCCCTTTTTCGTCCTTGATGACTCGCACGTAGTCGGGGTATGGGTTGGAAACCGGCCCGAACAGCTCGCCCGTCTTGGGGTCGAGCGAAAAGCTGGTCCAGAACGCGCCGCCCGCGGGCGGTGCCGCAGCCGGCCCAGGCGGCCAGGTTTCCGCACCCTTCTCGTTGCCGATCGGAACGGTGTTGAAGCGCCAGAGCTCCTTGCCCGTCTCGGCGTCGAAGGCCATCAGGCGCCCGCGCACGCCGAGATCGGCGGTGACGATGCCGATGAACACCCTGCCGTTCCCCGCTTTGTCCATCCAGGCCACGGGCGCCGCCGTGAAAGATTCTTTCCGAGTGGGGTCTGCCGCCTGGACGTCCCACTTCACCTTCACCTTGCCTTTCTCGATATGCTCGGCATCGAGCGCGATGACGCGCCCATCCGCGGTGCCGCGAAAGATCTTGCCGTTCAGGTAGGCGGCGCCGCGATTGGAAATCGTCGCCAGCCAGGGCGTGAAAGCGATGTCGTACTGCCAGATCACCTCGCACGTGGCCGCGTCGAGGGCATAGGTGGAACGCAGCGTGTTGACGTAGATCGTGCGCCCGACCATCAGAAGGCCGCTGTTGAACCAGGTGGCCGCGTTGAGCTGCAGCTCGCAAACCTCTTTGAGGTTGCCGACGTTCGCCGGCGTGATCTGGTCGCGCGGCTTGATCTGGTGGTCGAGATCGACGTACCGCTGGCTGGAATAATCCTTGTTGACCGTGATCCAGTCTCCTGCTCTGCCGGCGGCGCAACTGGCTACGCCCACGAGAAGGACAACAAGCAGCCCCGGAAAGAAGTATCGGCGACTCCGAGGCCCGAAGCACAGGCCACGCGCATGGCGATCCATGGGGATCCCTCCTGGTAAGACTACATTCAGGTATGGAGGCAATCTATACCATGTTCGCCCCGTTCGTCAAACCCCTGCCAGCCGCACTCCCCTGGAATGCCTCTTTCGCGTAGGATGCGGAGGCTCTCGAACTGGAGGTCTCCCGTATGCCGACGCTACTGAAACGATCCCTCGCCCTGCTCTGCCTGCTCTTCGCGGCACCCCTCGCGGCGCAACCGCCCGCCGCCGCGGACAAGCCTGCCGCCAAGCCGGAGGCGCCGCCCAAGGCCGCGCCGGAGGAGAAGTCCGCCGTCACCCACCACACCGCCACTCTGAACGGCAAGGCCATCCCCTACACCGCCACCGCCGGCACCCTGCAGCTCAAGGACGACGACGGCACCGTCAAGGCCCTGGTCTTCTACGTCGCCTACACGGCCGACGGCGTCAAGGACCCGGCGACGCGCCCCGTCACCTTCAGCTTCAACGGCGGCCCGGGCTCGGCGGCGGTCTGGGTGCACATGGGCGCCTTCGGACCGAAGATCGTGGAGCGCAGCGACGAGGGCTGGAACGCCGGCCCCGTCCCCGGGCACTTGGTGGACAACGAGAATTCCATCCTCGACGCCACCGACCTCGTGTTCATCGATCCGGTGAGCACCGGCTTCAGCCGCCCGGCGCCGGGGCAGGACCCGAAGCAGTTCCACGGCGTGCAGAAGGACGTGGAGTCGGTGGCCGCCTTCATCCGCCTGTGGACCACCCGCAACCAGCGCTGGGCGAGCCCCAAATACGTGGCCGGCGAGAGCTACGGCACCACCCGCGCCGCCGGCCTCGCCTTCCATCTCTCCCAGCGCTACGGCATGCAGCTCAACGGCGTCATCCTCATCTCCTCCGTCCTCAACTGGCAGGACCAGGACTTCCACCCCGGCAACGATCGGCCCTGCCTCATCCACCTCCCCACCTACGCCGCCACCGCCTGGTATCACAAGAAGCTGCCGCCCGAGCTCTCCGGCGACCTCTTCAAGACGCTCGACGAGGTGGAGGCCTTCGTGCTCGGCGACTACGCGCAGGCCCTGATCCTGGGCGACCGCCTGCCGGACGACCGGCGTAAGGAGATCGCCGCCCGAGTGGCGCGCTACTCCGGCCTTTCTCCCGCCTACGTGGAGCGCGCCAACCTCTGCATCGAGATCGAGCGCTTCACCAAGGAGCTGCTGCGCGACCAGGGCAAGACCGTCGGGCGTCTCGACACCCGCTTCACCGGCCGCGACATCGACTCGGCAGGCGAGTACACCGAGTACGATCCGGCGAGCACCGACCTCGACGGTCCCTACGTGGCGGCCATCAACGACTACTTCCGGCGCGACCTCAAGTTCGACAGCGACCTGGTCTACGAGCGGCGGGGGAACGTCTGGCCGTGGAGCTGGGATGACTTCACGAATCAATACGTCAACGTCGGCGAGTACCTGCGGCAGGCGATCACCCGCAACCCCAACCTTCAGGTGCTGATGGCGAGCGGCGTCTACGACCTCGCCACCCCGTTCTTCGATTCCATCTTCACCAGGGAGCACCTGGGCCTGCCCAAGGAGCTGCGCGGCAACGTGAAGAACGAGCTCTACCTCGCCGGCCACATGATGTACATCCGCAAGGCCGACCACAAGAAGCTCAAGCAGGACATCGCGGATTTGATCCGGAGGACGACGGCGCCGTAAACCGGCGGTAGGCGTCCGCTGGAGGCGCCGAGAGTTTAGGCGTCTCGTCCGATCAGCGCCGGGTTTTGCTGGTTGGCTTGAGCGTGCGATCGAGCCACTGAAGCACGCTTGTCTTCATCTCTGGCTCGTATGAGAAGAACGACTCGAGCCACTGAAGGCGGCCTGGATACATGCTCCGGCCACTTGGGACTGGAGAGCCGTCGAGCCACCAGCGGACAATACGAGCATGATGGACGGCTTCGCCGCGCTGCTCGGCGACGAGCGCTCGGAGAAATGCAGCGAAGCGCGAGCGGTGAAGAGGGTCCGTGGGACTGTATTTGAAGAAGTTCCAGCCGAGACGACTTCGTCGAAGTTGGAGTTGATAATCGACGCGCTCGCGCACGGAGCGGATTGGCTTGCGATAGGCGCCTCGCGTAGTGGGCGCGACAAGTTCGGGTGGATAGGCCTCGAGATCTCTTTCGTCCGACATCGTCTTGAGGATGTCGCGAGTACGCGCCCGTGCCTTCTGGCTGATGTGGCGCTTCTTGCGGGGCCATGCTTTTTGAATGCTGTACTCAGTTGTGACAACATGGTCGCGGTCGTAGTGATCGCGCTTCTTCTCTTGCGGAGTGCGGTGCTTGCTCATCGAGTGTTTTCCCGAGACGCCTAACGACACTGCCGTTCAGCGGCGGGTTAGCTAGCCCCCTCCAGAGCGCGCCGGTGAGCCTCGACATAGTCGAAGAACCTAAGTCCTTCCACAACAACGTTTCGCCGAATCTCATCGAGACTCCAGCCATGCGCCAAGGACACAAAATCATCGAACGCGACACCATCGAACCTCGAAAGGATCAAGTCGGCCAAGAAGCGGACCTCGTCGTCACCGGGAACGCGCCCTGAAACATCAGCGTGGACCTCGACGGTCGGAACCCTGCCCGTCGTGCACCGGAGTATTTCGGCATGCTCTTCTGGAAATTCATTCCAAGCATACGGACCGCAGCTCACGTAGAGGACTGCGGCGGTTCCCGCCGGATAGTTCCAACGGCCGGGATGGCCGATTAGCTGCTCCAAGCCGGCCAAGGCGAAGGACGCCTCGACCTCCGAAACTGCTGCGTTCATCAGGACGAACGATACCGTTCTTATTCTAACTGGTATAGGTGAGCTTATGCCCACCACCCGAGAATGCTTATCGCCAGCCTTCAATCCGCCGGCCGTCTCGAAGGTATATGTCTCCAACCTGTTCAGCTCATTCGACTTGAAGCTTACACCAATTCCTTAGGCTCGGCAATGCGACGAGCGATTCGGTAATGGGGTAACTCTGTGTTGCTGAAGGGAGATAGCTCTGTGTCGCCGAGATTAAACAGTTCCCTTGCACTTTTTACACTGATACGTGCCTATCATGCGCATGGCGCTAGGAAGTGGCGAAAGATATACCTTATCGCCGCGCTCAAAGCACGTCGCACACAGATACGTATCGGGCTCGTCTTTACGCACTACCACTGCCGCGCTGCCAAACTTGCGGCGTTGGTAGTTATCCCGATCCGTCGCCCCTTCCTCTTTCTGGCGAACGTCTTTGCGGAGCTGAGCGTTCTCTTCCAGCGCTTCCTCCTTCGCCTTGATCGCTTGCACCTTCTCCTCGTGAAGACGGAAGGCTATTTCTTGAAGCTCGAAAATTCTCGCCTGGAGACCGTCAACAAGCGTTAGGGTCTCTCGGCTCACCTTGCCCTTGGCAAGAGCCGCCCGAACCGCCTCAATGCCGGTCTTGGCGGCTCCAAAGGCGGCAGTAATCGTTGTGAGGGTTGTAGGGTCCATGAATTCACTATACCACCGATTTGCGCGATATCTATGTACACACGTCTATAGGCTTGGTGGGTTGCTTCGGGTGCGGGTAAGCTGTGCTCCATGGACCAAGGTCTTTACGCTTCGTGGATCGGCACGGCTATGACAGCCTTGACGGCAGCGGCTGGCTTTTTAGCCTATCTCTTTCCCCATCACAGAAAGGTGCTTACAGTAGTTGCCTTAATATTTTTGGAAGTCGCTATTTATTCGGGTTGGAAAGCCGCTCAAGTGAAGTGCCCTCAGAATATAAAAGCGCTTACAGCAGTCGCTATAGTCGTTTCGGTTATTATTGTTATTGTTATTGGATTCTGTTGGAAAGCCGTCCGAGTACAGGGACGATATTCAGGCCCTCTTATTTTTCTGTGCGGTTTGGACGCATTTCACGTAGAATCTGTGCCCTGGCATTCATCTAGCGGTGAGAGCTGGATGACTTGCGATCTGAGGGTTCGTGTGGTAAACCACCCAATAGATCGAACGGAAACCGGTATTGCAAAGAGTTTCGGCCTGATATTTACATGCGTTGGCCCGGGAATATCACTTCCATGGATCAATGCTCGAAATCTGAACTCACCTCAGCCACGCCCAAATGAACCAATGCAACACAGGTTCGACCTCCCCATAGACGAATGGATGGAGTTCGGTCTAGTCATAAAGGAGTCAAGATTAGACGATTGCTACATGTTCAACAACGACAGCTATAATGATCCTCGCCAGCGTGCTCAGAAACCAGAGTGGAAAATAGGTCCCGGAGAATATAGAGTCGTTGTTAGACCGATGGGAGTCTCCGAAAAGCTACAGGAGTTTGGGTGTACTTTTATCAATCCGGGCAGGGGTGGACTTCTTAAAGTTAAGTCGTTTACACCACCACCGATTGTGTGGCCTCCAGTAGATCCGCCAGCGACCAGGGCTTTCTGGCAATTCCGGCGGACATAGCAGGAGTCATCCGGATTGACTTGTGCATCCGGCAGAAATTGTAATAGGCAAAGTAGAGCGCCAGCGCGGCGCGTAAGTTGCTCTTCTTTCGGCTGAAGCCATTGCTTAACCGGGTGAACCTGCGCAAGTGGCCGCGGAGTGTCCAGTTGCTTCGCTCGACATGCGAGGTACAAATCCGGTCCTCATCAGGGATAGGTGCCAGGGGCCCGAGTCAGCTACCCGAGTCAGGGACCCTCCAGATCGGATCGGCAAACTACCACAGGACGGTGGCACTTCCAAGCTTGTGCGCCAAGCCTGTGCGCAACTTCGGACCTCTACCCGAAGCCAGGGACCAGCCGGGATGCCTCTCTGGAGGCCCGCCGTACATGGCTTATCGCAGGTTGGCGATGAGCGGATGAGCGATGAAGGCGACTTTTTCCGTTCTTTATACGGTATGGCCAGAAAACTTCGCTACATCCCCGACCCTCCAACCCTCGTCTTCATCACCTGCCGCACCGTTCAGGGACGCTTCCTTTTCCGCCCCGGACCCGCGTTCAACGACCTCGTCCTCGGCGTCCTCGGACGGTGTCAGAGAAACTACGACCTCACCCTTTGTGCCGTCACCGCGCTCTCATCGCACTTCCACATCCTCGCCGTGGTCGAGGACGCCCAGCAGATCGCCGGCTTCATGCGCGACGTGAAGTCCAAACTCGCCCGTGAGGTCAATCGCCTGACCGGCTGGCAAGGACCCGTCTTCGGGCGCCGCTACGACATGGCGACCGTCACCGAAGAAGAGGGGGCTCAAATCGAGCGCCTCTCGTATATCTTGGCGAACGGAGTCAAGGAAAATTTGGTGGAGCGGGTCAGGGACTGGCCGGGCGTGCAATCCGGCCGGGCTCTGCTCGACGGCGAGCTCATGACCGGCCACTGGTTCGAACGGACGCGGGAGTACGCGGCGCGCAACCGGCGGCAGTCCATCGAGCCGCTGCGGTTTGCGACGGTTGAGACCGTCGTCTTGTCGCCGATTCCATGTTGGGCTCATCTGCCGCCGGAGGTCTACCGGGCGCGCGTCGCCGCCTTGGTGGAGTCCATCGAGGCGGCCGCGGCTCTTCAGCGGAGCCAGTCCAATCAATCGGTCCTTGGAGTGGCGGCGATCCTCGCGATGGATCCCCTGCATCGCCCCGCCAAACTCGCGAAGTCCTCCGCGCCTCTCCTCCACG
>JBAPYB010000576.1:0-14495 GCA_049284515.1 Thermoanaerobaculia bacterium | reverse complement strand
CCTCTGAGCCGGCGGCTCCTGCGGCGCCCGCTCCCGAGCCGCAGCGGCGCGAGCCCGAGCCCGCCAAGACCCAGGAGAAGGCTCCCGAGAAGGCCCCGGCGCCCGCTCCCGAGCCGGTCAAGCCGCGCGCTCCCGAGCCCGCCGCCGCTCCCCGCGTCAAGGCCGGCGACCTGGTCGAGCCCGGTCCGGGAGTGTCTCCGCCTCAGCTTGTCAACCTTTCCAAACCGGCGTATCCTCCCCTCGCCCGGAGCATGCGGGTGGAAGGAGACGTCGTCGTTTCCGTGCTGGTCGACGAAAACGGCCAGGTCCAGGACGCGAAGGTGACGGAGCCGATCAGCCAGAAGGTCGGCATCAACGAGGCCGCCCTCTCGGCGGCGCGTTCCGCCCACTACAAGCCCGCAACGAAGGAGGGGGTCCGGGTCAAGATGTGGACTCGCCTGAGGATTCCTTTCAAACTGTGACTTCTGTTTCTGTAGCGGTCACCGGCCTGTTGCCGGCCGGCCTCGCGATTCGGAGGAAGACGAGACGATGAGCCTTACCGACCAACAAAGGAAGTTCTACGAGAACACTCTCGCCGTGACCCGGCAGGAAATGGAAGAGCTGGACCGGCAGATCGAGGAAGAGCTGGCGAAGGTCAAGGACCGGCTCGCCGAGCTCCAGAACGCGAAGAAGGCCTCCCGCCAGATGTACGATGCAGCCTGCATGCGACTCGGAATCGCCAATGATCTCGAGGTAGAAGAGGGTCACTCCGGCGACGTCTGACGCTCTTTCATGGCCTGGTTCCGAAAGACGAAGAAGCCCAAGGCGGTCCGCATGGATCGGCCCCGCAGCACCGTACCCGAAGGATTGTGGGTCAAGTGCGAGGGGTGCAAGGAGATCGTCTACTCGCGGGACCTGGACCGCAACCTGCGCGTCTGCCCCAAGTGCGGCTATCACTTCCGCATCGACGCCCGCACCCGCATCTCCCTGCTGCTCGACGATCCCCAGCCGAAAGAGCTGTTCGCGGGGTTGAGCCCCGTCGATCCGCTGTCGTTTCGCGACAGCAAGCGCTACCGCGACCGTCTCAAGTCGTACCAGCAGGCAGTGGGCGAGCGCGATGCCGTGGTCGTGGTGCAGGGCGCGCTGGAGGAGATTCCGGTGATCCTCGCCGCCATGGAGTACCGCTTCATCGGCGGCTCCATGGGCTCGGTGGTGGGCGAGAAGATCACCCGCGCCGCCGAGCGCGCCCTGGAGCGGAAGTGGCCGCTGATCGTCGTCTCCGCCTCCGGCGGCGCCCGCATGCAGGAGGGCGTGCTGTCGCTGATGCAGATGGCCAAGATCTCCGCCGCCCTCGCCCGGCTGCGCACCGCCCGCCTGCCCTACCTCTCAGTGCTGACCGACCCCACGACCGGCGGCGTCACCGCCTCCTTCGCCATGCTGGGCGACCTCAACGTCGCCGAGCCGGGAGCCCTGATCGGCTTTGCCGGCCCCCGCGTCATCGAGCAGACCATCCGCCAGAGCCTGCCCGAAGGGTTCCAGCGCAGCGAATTCCTGCTCGACCACGGCTTCCTCGACATGGTGGTGGAGCGCGCGGAGATGAAGGAGACGCTCGCACGGTGCCTGCGGCACCTGCTGTAGGACGCCGACGCGGTATCCCTTCGCGACGCGGGGATTTCTCCGCCGCATCGAGGCCCTCACTCCCCCAACCCCCTCTCTCCCAGCCTCCCCCCCGCCTGACGGGAGAGAGGGGGCTAAAACGACGCCTTTGCTTGTCTTGTTTTCAGACAAACCACTCCCTCTTCTCCCGGCGGACGGGGGGGAGGCTGGGAGAAGAGGGCCGGGGTGATGAGGGCCCGGGCGGCGCCGCATCTCGCCGGTTTCACGCAGCTCTGTGGATCGGGATCTGGCGATGATCGACCCCAACGCCGTCCTCTCCCGCCTCGAAGGGCTGGGCATCAAGCTCGGTCTGGAGCGGGCGGCCGACCTGCTGGTGCGGATGGGCGAGCCGCAGCGGCGGTTCCCATGCGTCCTGGTGGCGGGGACCAACGGCAAGGGCTCCACCTCGTCCCTGCTCGCCGCCATGGTCCGGGCCGCCGGCTACCGCACCGGCCTCTACACCTCGCCTCACCTGGAAAACGTCGAAGAGCGGCTGCGGATCGATGGCCGCGCCATCGGCTCCGGCCGGCTGGGCGCCATCCTGGCGGATCTCGTGGCGCTCGCCGAGCGGGAGACGGGCTCGCCGCCCACCTACTTCGAGGCCGTCACCCTGGCCGCCTTCCGCTGGTTCGCCGAATCCCAGGTGGACCTCGCCGTGCTGGAGGTGGGGCTCGGCGGCCGGCTGGACGCCACCAACCTCGCCGATCCCGTCCTCTCTCTCATCACGCCCATCGGCTTCGACCATCGCGAGTTCCTGGGGAACACCCTCGCCGCCATCGCCCGCGAGAAGGCGGGAATCCTCCGCTCCGGCCGCCCTGCCCTGGCCTGGATCGAGGACGCCGAGCCGGCCGGGTCCGTGCAGTCCGTTGCCGAGGACGTGAAGGCGGACCTCCGCTTCGCCTCGCGCGAGGTACGGATCGAGGCCGTGGAGCCGCACGGCTGGGAGGGACAGCGGATCCGCCTGGCCACGCCGGCCCGGGAGCACGGCCTGGAGCTCTCCCTGCTGGGGGATCACCAGGCAAAAAACCTGGGTCTGGCCGTACGGGCGGCCGAGACGCTGGCCAACCTGGGCTTCGACCGGCTGGATGCCCAGGCGATCGCCGCCGGCGCCGCGGCCTGCCGTTGGCCGGGCCGGTTGGAGCCGGTCCTCCTGCCCGGAGGCCGCCGCGTCCTCCTCGACGCTGCCCACAATCCCGACGGCGCGGCGGTGCTGGCCCGCTTCCTCGACCGTCTCGACCGTCGCGCGGGTGCGGTCGACCTCCTCTTCGGCGTCCTGGCGGACAAGGACTACGGCGAGATGCTCCCCCGGCTCGCCGCCCAGGCCCGCCACGTCGTGCTCACCCGCCCGGTGAGCCCGCGGGCGAAAGATCCGGCCGAGCTCCAATCCCTGCTGGCCGGCCGCGATGGCGTCGTCGTCGAGCCCGACCTGGACCGCGCTCTGGACCGTGCCCTGGGATTGGGAGGCGAGGTGCTGGTCGCCTGCGGCTCGATCTTCCTCGTGGGAGAAGTGCGGAAAGGGCTCCGGGAGCGCTTCGGAGTCCCGGAAGCCATCCTCTGATCAGGCCGGGCCGGCGTAGCGGTCCGCCAGCCACTGCTGCGCCGCGGCCTCGTCGCGCGAGGAGAGAAGGAAGCGCTCCCACGCCTTCTGCTCGTGCCAGACGGGCACCAGCTCCCAGACGCAGAGCGTGGGCTTGTGGACGCCGTCCCGCGGGAAGAGTTCGAAGCCCGGCATCCGGTCCCCGTCCTTGTAGAAGACGGTCTGCCAGATCTCGTTCGAGTTGCGCCAGGTGCAGACGATGAGGAAGTAGAAGTCCGTCCCGCAGCGGTGGAGCACGACGAAGCCCAGCCCGCTCGCCTCCAGAGGAGCCGCCGTCAGCCGGGTGCGCGCCAGCCGCGTCACCTCCTCGGGGATGGGCCGGTCCTGCGCATGCAGCCCGTACCACTTGAACAGGGCGCCCGGCGTTTCGAGCGGCTCGCCCGGCGTCACGCGCTTGGGGTAGTGCCGGTACGCCGCGTCGACGCCGGAGCTGGTTTCGAGAATTCTTGCGAGATGAGGCTTTTCTGAGGTCATCGTCGTTCCTCTCCTACGTTGCCCTCCCGATTTATAGCGGGAGAGACTGTGTCGCCACAAGGACCACATCCGGTAAAGTCTCGATAGCCACTTAGTGAAAACCAGGGAGAGAGACCATGAACCGCATCGGAAACACGCCGCTGTTTCGCCTCGAACACCTGCCGGAGCCGGGGAGCGCCGAGGTCTACGTCAAATGGGAGGGAGCGAACCCGACCGGCAGCATGAAGGACCGCATGGCTCTCTCGATGATCGAGGGGGCGGAGGCGCGGGGGGCGCTGCGGCCGGGGGGACGGGTGGTGGACTACACCGGCGGCAGCACAGGCAGCTCAGTCGCGATGGTCTGTGCCGCCCGAGGGTACCGGGCACATTTCGTCTCTTCCGACGCCTTCTCGGAGGAAAAGCTCCAGACCATGCGGGCCTTCGGCGCCGTCGTCGAGGTGATCCCCAGCGTCGATCGCAAGGTCACTCCCGAGTTGATCCAGGCTGGCCTGGCGCGAGTGAAGGAGCTGGTGGCCGAGCCGAACACCTTCTGGACCGACCAGTTCAACAATACCGACAACCGGGCGGGCTATCACTCGATGGCGCAAGAGATCCTGGATGCGCTCGACGGCCGCTTCGACGAGTTCATCCAAGGAGTGGGCACCGGCGGCAGCTTCTCCGGCAATGCCGAGGTGTTCAAAGCCAAGGTGCCGGGCGTCCGCTGCCTGGCGATAGAGCCCGCCAACTCCCGCGCCCTCTCGGGTCATGGCCCTTACGGCGGACACCGCCTGGAAGGAATGGGAGCGGGCTTCGTACCGTCGATCACCCGCCTCGACCTGGCCGACGAGATCATCGCCGTCACCGACGAGGACGCCTACCGGACGGCCCGCCGGCTGGCCCACGAAGAAGGACTCTTCGCCGGGATCAGCTCGGGCTCGAACGTCTGGGCAGCCCTCGAAAGGGCAAGGGCCCTGGGGCCAGGCCACCGGGTGGTCACCATCCTCTGCGACTCCGGGCTCAAGTACCTGCAGGGGGACCTGTTCCGCTAGAGGGGCCTCTAGCCGAGGCCGATCATGACGTCGGAGGCCTTGATGACGGCATAGACCTCCTGGCCTTCTCTCAAACCCAGGCCCTCCGCACTACTCTTCGTGATGATGGAGACGACTTCGACTCCGGGAACCAGCTCGACGATGACCTCCGTGTTCACCGCTCCTCCCGTGATCTGCTTGACCCGCCCTTTCAACACATTGCGCGCACTGATCTTCATGGTTCGCCTCCCTTGCCCGTCGGCAAATTCTACCTTTTATCCCGACGCTAAGGTCGCCGACCTTATACAGTAAACTCCACGTCGCCCATGCCGGTCGAACGCAAGCCCCTCTTTCGCGCCGAAATCCTCGCCCCCCGGGCGGCGGCGCTGGCCTTGGGACCGGAGGCGGAGCAGGCGCGGGACGTTCTGCGTAAATGGGCGCGCCTGCTGGAGTCCGCCAGGGCGGAGGAGCTGACCGAGTCCGAGTTGCTCCCCGACTACTTGACCGACATCTTCTACCAAGTCTTGGGCTATCGTGGCCCCACCGCCTCTGGCGAACGCTACACGCTCTCGCGCGAGAAACGGGTCGAGGTGGACGGCAAGTTCGCGGACGCCGTGCTGGGAGAGTTTGGAGGCAACGGTGGACGGCCCCTCATCGCCCTTGAGGGAAAGGGGCCGCGCGACCCGCTCGATCGCCCCTTCGGCGGCCGGCGGATGTCGGCCGTGGACCAAGCCTACCGCTATGCCATCAACCTCCCCTGTGACTGGATCTTGGTGACCAACCTCCGGGAGATCCGGCTCTACCACAAGAACCACGACCAGCGGACCTTCGAACGATTCGAGATCCAGGCCCTGGCTGAGCAGGAGACGGCCTTCCGCCAGCTCGTCTTCCTTCTCGGCGCGGATCGCGTCGTACCAGCGACGGGTCCCGGACACCTGGATGAGCTGCTGAAGGCATCGGAGCAAGCCGGCCTCGAGCTCACTCGCCGCTACTATGCCGAATTCTCCCGAATCCGGCGGGAGATTCTCGCCAAGCTTCGCGTCGCCAACCCCTCCGTGCCCGCCGAGATCCTCCTCTTCTACACCCAGAAGCTTCTCGACCGAGTGCTCTTCGTGGCTTTCGCCGAGGATCGCGGTCTGCTGCCTCCTGAAACTCTCCTCCGCGCCTTCAAGTACCGCGATCCCTACAATCCCAAATCCAAAGGGGAAACCTTCAAAGGTTTTTTCCGCGCCATCGATCAAGGGAGCGCCTATCTCAACATCCCAGGCTATAATGGTGGGCTCTTCGCCAAGGATTCGGGTCTCGATCGCATTGAAGTGCCCGACGAGGTGTGCGCGGAGCTCACACGGCTGGGATATTACGACTGTCGCACCTCCGTAGCGATGAACGGCGAAGGGATTCCTCTTCTGGACGTGGATATCCTCGGCCATATTTTTGAGCGATCGATCACCGATCTGGAGCTAATGGAGCAGGAGATCGCCGCGGGCGACTTCGGGCCAGAACGCGTGGAGCGTACCTTCTATACACCGGGAGCGGTCACGCGAAGCATAGTCGACTGTGTCCTTCGCCCCGTGCTCACGGACCGCTTCGAAGACTTGCGACGCCGGCATCAGGAAAGCGCGGGGAAAACGGTGCTTAAGATTCTTGCTGACCCGCGGGTATACGATGTGGAGACTCTCAAGAAGCCTCAGAGGGAAGCCCTAGTGCTCTTCTGGGACGCTTGGCTCGGGGAGCTCAAGCGGGTGAAGGTTCTGGATCCAGCCTGCGGCAATGGTGCATTTCTTATCGAGGCATTCGATCAGCTTCGCACGGTATACCAGGAAGCGGTGGACCATCTGTGCGAGTTGCGGGGCTACCGAACGCTTTTCGATCCCGATCAGACCATCCTGGAAAAGAATCTGTACGGCGTCGATATCAACGAAAAGGCGATCCTGTTCTGCAGGCTTTTGATCTGGATCAAAACGGCTCAGCGCGGTAAGAAGCTCACCAATCTCGAGCACACCATCCGTGCAGGTAACAGACTCGGTGCCGATCCGGAGTTGGAGCCTCGCAACGCCTTCGACTGGCAGGGCGCGTTCCCGGAGGTCTTCGCGGATGGCGGCTTCGACGTCGTGGTGGGAAATCCGCCCCACGTTCAACAAGAGCTTCTGAGCGCCCTCAAACAGCAGACCGCGCCTCCACGGATGCCGATCGCCAACCCTTTGATAGAACCTGCGGAGTAAGAGCCGTGCCCGACAAACCACGACAGATCATCGCGATGGGCGGCGGCGGGTTCTCCATGGAGCCGGAGAACCTGACGCTGGACCGGTACGTGCTGGCGCAGGCCGGCATGGCGTTGCCTCGCGTCTCGTTCATCCCCACCGCCAGCGGCGACGCGGACTCCTACGCGCTGCGGTTCTATGCGGCGTTTTCCGGGCTCCCCTGCCAGCCCTCTCACCTGATGCTCTTCCGCCGCACCCCGGATCTCCGGGAGCACGTGCTGAGCCAGGACGTGATCTACGTCGGCGGCGGCAACACCAAGAGCATGCTGGGCGTCTGGCGGGAGTGGGGGCTGCCGGAGATCCTGCGCGAGGCCTGGGAGGCCGGCGTCGTCCTCGCGGGCTTGAGCGCCGGGGCCATCTGCTGGTTCGAGCAGGGATTGACGGACTCCTTCGAGGGCGAGCTTCGCCCCCTTCAAGCTCTCGGCTTTCTCAAGGGGAGCGCCTGCCCTCACTACGATGGCGATCCGGCGCGGCGCCCCACCTATCAGCATCTCGTGCGCACCGGCGTTCTCCTGCCAGGCTTGGCCCTGGACGACGGCGCCGCCGTCCATTTTATAAACCACGACATTCAACGAGTCGTCGCGTCGCGCCGGGGAGCCACCGCCTATCAGGTACGAAGGAGGAACGGGGCGGTGGAGGAGAGCGCGCTGCCCGTGGAGCTCCGGTCTGAGCCCTGAGCGCAGGCGGTAGCACGTAAAGAGGAACGCTGTCTTCGTTGGCTTGTCCCCCATTCCGGCTCCAGGCGCACCTAGAGAGATAGGCTACGCGCTTGGGAGAAAGAAATGGGAGACGTTCGGCAGCGACGTGTTGCAGTAGTCCTCGGTCTGGTCCTGATCCTCAGCTTCGCTCTCGTGGCCGGTGCGACCCAAATCGGGCGCGAGGTCGCGATCCCCCGGCATCTCAAAGACGGCGAAGAGTACACGATGCCTCTTCAGGATCTCCTCGAATACGGCAAGCGCCTGTTCAATGCCAACTGGACCATTCAGGAGGGCGGCGGGAGGCCGATGTCCAAGGGCACGGGCCAGGTGCTTGCCGACCCTACCCGTCCGCTGGTCTTTCCGCGCAACTTCAATCGCATCTCCGGGCCCGACTCCAACTCCTGCGCCGGCTGCCACAACTCGCCGTACGGAATTCCAGGCGGCAATGGCGACATCGTCGCCAACGTCTTCGTGCTCGGGCAACGGATGGATTTCGCGACGTTCGATCCCGAGGACCAGGTGGCCACGGGCGGCGGGCGCGACGAGCGCGGCAAGCTCATCGACTTCAACAGCGTCGCCAACAGCCGCGCCACCCTCGGCATGTTCGGCTCCGGCTACATCGAAATGCTGGCGCGCCAGATGACCAAGGACCTGCAAGCGATCCGTGACACCATCCGGCCCGGCCAATCGAAAGCGCTGGTGAGCAAGGGGATCGCCTTCGGCACGCTGAGCCGGCAGGCCAACGGCTACTGGGACATCTCCCGCGTCGAGGGGCTGGCCTTCCCCAGCACGTTCACCGAGGAAGGGTACGTGGCGCCGTCGCTGGTCATCCGCCCGTTCCACCAGGCCGGCGCGGTGATCTCGATCCGCCAGTTCACCAACACGGCGCTCAACCATCACCATGGCATTCAATCCGATGAGCGCTTCGGGGTCGACGCCCGCCAGAACATCGCCGAGCACTTCCGCCCCGACCACGACGACGGCGACGGCGTCGCCCACGAGGCGACCCGCGCCGACGTCACCGCGCTCAGCCTCTATCAGGCGGCGATGGCGGTGCCCGGGCGCGTCATCCCGCGCGATCCCGAGATCGAGGCGGCGGCGCAGAACGGCGAGCGTGTGTTCGCCAAGATCGGCTGCACCACCTGCCACGTGCCGGCGCTGCCGCTCGGCAACGACGGCTGGCTGTACTCCGAGCCCGGCCCCTACAACCCGTTCGGCAACCTGAAGATGGGCCAGGCGCGGACCTTCATGATGAACCTCAACAGCCGTCTCCTGCCCCTGCCGCGCCTGCAGGAGCACGACGGCGTCACCATGGTGCCGGCGTTCACCGATCTCAAGCTGCACGACATCACCAGCGGCCCCGACGATCCGAACCGTGAGATCCTGGACATGCAGCACGTCAAGGACTCCGAGATGCTCTTCGATGAAAAAGGGTTCTTCGCCGGCAACGGCAAGTTTCTCACCCGTAAGCTCTGGGGTGCCGGGAACAAGCCGAACTACTACCATCACGGCAAATTCACCACCATGCGGGAGTCGGTGCTGGCGCACGCGGGCGAGGCGCAGGCCACGACCGACCGCTTCAAGGCGCTCTCCGATTATGACAAGGATTCTCTGATCGAATTCTTGAAGACGTTGCAGGTGCTACCGCCTGGGACGGATGCCCTGGTCGTCGACGAGAATTTCCGGCCGCGCTGAGCCGGGCTCAGCCGCGCCATTCGAACCCTTTGGAGCTGACCCGCCGAGGCGGGAGGAAAGGAGCACTGTCTTATGAGTCGTCGCTTGCAGGCACAATTCGTACTCACGGCCGCCCTGGTTGCCTTCGCCGGCACGCCGTCGCCGTCGGCCGCGGACATCGGACCGGCAATCAACCCCGCGATCTACAAGGTTCCGGCCGGAGCCAAGACGATCAACGTCGACTGCGACGCGCAGCAGACGCTCGCCGGCGCGCTGGCCGACAAATCGAATGCCGACCTGAACATCGTGTTCTCCGGTACCTGCAAAGAGTACGTCTACATCCAGCGCGACGGCGTCGCCATCCGCGGCAAGGACTCCAGCGCCACCGTGGCGGGAGGCATCGAGGTGACGGCCGCCCGGCGGGTGCTGCTGGAAGGCTTCACCTGCCGCGACAACACTCAGCTCGAATATTGCATCGGCGCCCTTCTCGGCTCGAGCGTCACGCTGCACAACATCAAGGTTTTCAACTCCTCGATCCGCGGCCTCTCGATCTTCAACTCTGACGCTCTGATCGACGGTCTGTCGGTCGACAAGACCATCTCGACGTCGATTCTGGTCCGCGGCTCGCACGTGCGGATCGAGGGCGAGAACAATTTCAGCAACACGATCGAAGGCTGTCTCGTCGTCGACGGCACGTCGAGCGTCTTCAGCAAGAGCGGCACCTTCAACGCGCGCGACTGCCTGGCCGGCGTCATCGTGCAGAGCAACTCCTCGTTCCAGGCTCCCTACGCCACGTTCAATCTCAATCACAACACGTGGACCGGCCTGGCGCTGATCACTCACGGCACCTTCTCGTACGGCGGCACGATGGTGATCAAGAACAACACTCAGTCCGGGATCTTCGTCGATGAGATCTCCTCGTTCTCGCCCTTCTCTAACCTCCTCGGCAGCTCGACCCTGACGCTGGAGAACAACGGCCTCGTCGGCGTCTACATCCTCCGCGGATCGAGCGTCGAGTTGGCCAACGTCGCCGCCAACACCGGCTCGAAGTTCGGGGTGCTGGTGGACGACGGCTCCCTGCGGATCAGCCACAGCCAGATCAGCGGCAACAAGACGGCCGACCTGTACCTGCAGTTCGGCGGCCGCGCCACCTTCCTGGAGGGGGTCGTCGTCGGCACCACGGGTTGCGACGGCAGCCAGAACCTGCGCGGCCCCAAGGCGGCCTGCACGCCGGAGGCCAGCACCAAGCCGACCGTCGCGAAACCGAGCCCGGCGAAACCAGGCGCCGCGAAAACGGACAAGGACTAGGGGTCAAGCATGAGCGCTGTGTCGTCCCAGCCCGCCTTGACGGCTGAGCGCAGGGAGGTTCTGCGCGCGGTGGTGGAGCGCATCCTGCCCGGCAGCCTCGGCACCGGAGCCGCGGAGACCGATGCCGCCGCGGGCTTCGAGAGCGCCGTGTTGCACCCTTTCTTCCGTGGGCTGCGCCCGGGGATCGAGGCGCTCCTCGACCAGTTGCAGGCCGGGGCCGGGCAGCTCCATGGCAAGGGTTTCTCGGCCTGTGCGCCGGGCGAGCAGGACGAGATGCTGCGCGCGCTGGAGGCCGACCCGAGCCCGTGGACACGGCTCCTCTTCCGCTTCCTGATCTGGTTCAGCCTGGAGGGTTTCCTGGGCGATCCTGTCCACGGCGGCAACCGGAGCTTCGGGGGCTGGGAATTCATCGGGCTGCGGGCCGGGGACATGCGGTCGGGCCTCTGCCTGGGAGCGCAGGGCGACCGATGAGCGGGACGGTTCACGACGCCGTGGTGATCGGCAGCGGAGCAGGCGGCGGACCGCTGGCCGCCCGCCTGGCCGAAGCGGGCTGGGAGGTGCTGCTCCTGGAGAAGGGACCCCTTCGCCGGCGAGAGGATTACACCTTCGACGAAGTGGCGGCCACACGGCGGGATTTTTTCATTCCCTCTCTCGCCGACGAGCCGCACGTCCTGATGCAGGCCGGCAACCCGCGGCCGACGCCCACCTACCTGGGCTGGGTCGGCAATTCGGTGGGCGGCGGAACCGTGCGCATGGGGGGGTTCTTCTACCGCTTCCATCCGGACGATTTCCGTATGGAAAGCCGCCATGGCGCCTACGAGGCCCAGGCCGACTGGCCCTACGGCTACGACGAGCTCGAGCCCTACTACGCTCGCGCCGAGTGGGACTGCGGGATCTCGGGCATCGCCGGCAGCAATCCGTGGGAAGGCGCTCGTTCGTCGCCCTACCCCCTGCCGCCGCTCGACACCCACCCGCTGACAGCCAGCCTGGAGACGGCTTGCCGCCGGCTGGGCTGGCACCCCTTCCCCACGCCGCGGGCCATCGTGTCGCGGCCCTACCAGGGCCGGCCGGCGTGCTCCTACTGCGGGCTCTGCGCCGGATTCGGCTGCCACACGGGAGCACGGTCGAGCGTCCAGGAGACCTACGTGGTGCGGGCGCTCGCCACCGGCAACTGCGAGCTGCGGCCGAGCGCCATGGTGCGCGAGGTCACCGTCGGCAGCGACGGCCGGGCGACCGGGTGCATCTACATCGACCCCGAGGGGGCCGAGCATGCGGTGCAGGCCCGGATCGTCTGCGTCTGCTGCTCGGCGGTGGAAAGCGCCCGGCTGCTGCTGCTTTCAAAGTCGCCGTCGTTCCCCGACGGCCTCGCCAACGGCTCCGGTCTCGTCGGGCGCAATCTCCAGTTCCACGGCTTCTCCAACGGGCGGGGGCGGTTCCGCTACGCGAACCATCCGGACTTGCCGTTGCGGCATCCCCATCCCTTCCTCGAATGCTCGGTCGCGGACCACTACTTTCTGCCGCCGGCGGTCTCCGATCTGCCGAAGGGCGGACTGATCCGCTACGGTTTTCCCGCCGCCAGCCCCGTCGCCGCCGCCCTGCGTGCGGCCGAGGAAGGGCCGGATCTCCTCTGGGGCAGCCGCCTCGAGCAGCGCCTGCGGGAGTACTTCCACGAATATCTCACGGTCGACTTCGAGGTGTTTCACGACTTCATCCCCAACGACCGCACCTTCGTCGTTCTGGACCCGGCGGTGCGCGACAAGTGGGGGCTGCCGGTGGCGCGCATCCATCTGGACGTGCCCGAGCATCACCGTGTGGCCGGCCGGTGGCTCGTGGACCGCGCTCTCGAAGCGCTGGCGGAAATGGGCGCCGACGAAGTGCAGACGGAGGAGATCGGCGAGACGGCTCCCTATCTCGTGCACGGCACCTGCCGGGCCGGCAAGGACCCGGCGCGCTCGGTGCTCGACGAGCACTGCCGGTGCCATGAAGTTCCCAACCTGTTCGTCGTCGACGGCAGCTTCATGCCGACCTCGGGCGGCGCGGCGCCGACGCTGACCATCCTGGCCAACAGCCTGCGCACTGCAGACCACCTCATCGCCAGCGCCAAGGCGGGCGTCTGTTGATGCGAGAGACGCCGATGCACGACGAGCCGCCACCGCGATTCCCGGTCGAGCAGTGGCGCCTCGCGAACGGCCTGCGCGTGGTGGTGCAGACCGATTCCGCAGCGCCGCTGGTCGCTCTGGTGATGTGCTACGGGGCCGGCTCGCGACGCGACCCGGTCTCACGGTCCGGCCTGGCCCACCTCTGCGAGCACCTCGCCTTCCAGGGTCCGGAGCTCGCGGGCGGTTTTCCCGCCCGGATCGAGAACGCCGGCGGCTCGACGCAGGCCTATACGATGACCGACCGCCTCTGCTTTTCGGCGATGTTCCCCCGGCGCGAGCTCGCCACGGTGCTGGCGGTGGAGGCGGAGAGGATGGCCCGCCCGCTGCAGCCGCAGGACCGCGAGGCGCTGGAGATCCAGCGCCGGGTCCTGCTCGAAGAGCTGCGCGAGCGGTCGCAGCACCGGATCCGCGCCGCCGCCTTCGAGCAGATCCACCGGCTGCTCTTTCCGCCGGAGCATCCCTATCACCGGCCGCCGGTGGGGGAACCGGAGGGCATTCGCGCCGTCACCGCGGAGGACGTCGAGTCCTTCGCCGCCGCGCACTTCTCGCCGGACAACGCCGTCCTCGTGCTGGTCGGCGACCTGTCCGTTCCCGCCACCGCCGAGCTGGTGCACCGTCTCTTCGCGGGACTGCCCGCAGGGCGGGAGCGAGCCCCGGAAGCGGCGCCCGAAGCGTCGCTGCCGCCGGGCGTGCGACAGCGCAGCGTGCCCGCCGCCGTCACGCAGGCTCAAGCCCATGTCGCCTGGACGGTCCCGGGATTCGGCCAGGACGGCTGGTATCTGGCGTCGCTGCTGATGCGGGGCCTTGCAGTCGGGCGCTCCAGCCCGCTGGCGCGGGAGCTGGTCGAGCAGGCCGGGTTGGCCCAGGAAGTCCACGGCTACCTGGTCACCATGCGCGACGCCAGCACCCTGGTGTTCGCCGCCACCGCCGCTCGCGGCGTCGACGGCCACCGCCTCGAGCAGGGTCTGCTGGCAGCGGCCGACCTGCTGTTGTCCCGCGGCCTGTCCGCCTCGGGGATGGCGCGGGCACGCAGGAAGGCGTTGAGCGACCACTACTTTGCGGCCCAGAGCTTCGACTGGCGGGCGGACCTGTGCGCGTCTCTCGCCTGCTATCTCGCCACGCCGGAACGCCTGGAAGAAGAGCCGCGGCGTTACCTGGGCCCCGATCAGGACGCCATTGCCGGCTTCGCCGGCCGCCTGCGGCAAGCGCCGTCCCGCGCGGTGCTCTCGTTCGCCCCCGCGAGGGAGGCGGCATGACGGCGCCCTCCGGTTGTCCAGGCACTCTGGCGGTGGCGCCGCCTCCCGTCGCCTGGGACTGGCCCGTGCTCGACGTCGTCAGGACGACCTTGGCGAATGGTCTGCGCGTCATCCTGACCGAGAGCCACGTCGTGCCGCTGGTCTGGATGAGCTGGCTCAGCCGGGCAGGATTCGCCTGCGATCCGCCGGAGCTGGCGGGCTTGGCCGCGCTGACCCCTTCGCTGCTGCGCGAGGGAACCGCCCATCGCGACGCCGGCCGGATCACCGAAGAGCTCGACGACCTCGGCGCCGACCTGGTGGCGGGCGGCGACTGGGACAACGCCTTTCTCAACCTCGAGCTGCTCGCGAGCGACTTCGCGGCCGGCGTCGAGCTGCTGCTCGACATGGCCTGCGGCGCGCGATTCCCGGAGGCCGCGGTGGAGCGCC
>JBAPYB010000575.1:0-7257 GCA_049284515.1 Thermoanaerobaculia bacterium | reverse complement strand
CTGGGCGACGAGCCGGTGGTCCTGGTCGCCGATCCGGACTCCGGCGCGGTGCGGGCCTATCGCCGCGGCGAGCTCACCTTCACGCCGGGCTCCGGGGCGGGCGAGCTCACCGACGGCGAAGGGCGCCGCTGGACGGTGGGCGAGGACGCCCTGCTGCCGCTGGCGGCCGGTCCCGTCGCCGCGATCGCAGCGAGGTTCGCGCCGCTGCCGCGTGTGCCCGGCCACCGGGCCTTCTGGTCCGGCTGGTATGCGTTTTTTCCCGGCGCCGAGCTGTACGGGAGCCCGGCGCGGTAGTACCATCATGAGCCTGTGAGTCGAAGGAGGCCGCGATGAGCGTGTTTCGAGCTGTCCGCAACCGTCCCTCCCCTCGCCTCCTGCCGGTCTTGCTGCTGCTCTTCGTGGCGGTAGTGGCGGCGGCTCCGGCCCCGAGCCGGAAACCGGCGGAGGTCTTCGAAGGCGCCTCCCATGTCGTCGCCGTGGAAGTGCCCGTCAACGTCGTCGGCCGCGACGGCCTGCCGGTGCAGGGGCTCAAGGCCGACGATTTCGAGGTCTACGACGGCAGCGAGCGGCAGAAGCTCAGCTCGTTCGAGGTGATCGACCTGAGGAAGCCGGCCGCGGCCGGCGAGCCGGCGGCTGCCGCGGCCCCGGCGGTCGACCGGTCGCCCGAGGACATGCCCTCGGGCGTGCGCCGCCGTTTCCTGTTCCTCTTCGACCTCTCCTTCTCCAGCCCGACGTCGATCCTCAAGGCCCGCCTGGCGGCCCGCGACTTCGCCCTCCACTCGCTCCACCCGGCCGACCTGGCGGCGGTGGCGACCTACTCGATGGAGTCGGGCCCCAAGCTGGTGATCACCTTCACTCCCGACCGCGCGCAGCTCGCCCGGGCCATCGACACCCTGGGCTTCCGCCAGGCCCTCGACACGCGCATGGCCGACCCGCTGCGCTTCATGGTCGACTCGCCGGCCAGCGCCGCCAGCGAAGCCACCCTGAACATCTCCGACAGCTTCGACCTGAAGTCGCAGAAAGACCAGGCGTTGCTCGACTATCTGAAGTCCCTCAGCTTCGTCACCGAGCGCAGCGAGCGGTCGTTCGAGGTCAGCAAGATCGCGGGCTACTCCCGGGCGCTGGGAGAGATGGCCAAGGCGCTCAACTCGGTGAAGGGGCGCAAGCACGTCCTCTATTTCTCCGAGGGGTTCGACAGCCGGCTGCTGCTCGGCCGCCAGACCACCGACAAGGAGGCCGAGGACGACAACGTCAATATCATGTTCGGCCAGACCTGGATGGTGGACAACGACGCCCGCTACGGCAACACCGGGCTGCAGCGCAACCTGCAGCGCATGCTGGAGGAGTTCCGCCGCGCCGACTGCGTCATCGAGGCGGTGGACATCGGCGGCCTGCGCGCCGGCGCCGACCAGACTGCGCGGCCCAACGGCCAGGAGGGGCTGTTCTATCTCGCCAACGAGACGGGGGGCGAGCTGTTCAAGGACGCCAACAACCTCCGCGATCCCCTGGAACGGGTGCTGGAGCGTACCAGCATCACCTACCTGCTGACCTTCGAGCGCTCGGATCTCAAGCTCGACGGCGCGTACCACCGGCTGCGGGTGAAGGTGGCGAACCTGCCCTCCGGAGCCCGTCTGGCTCACCGCACCGGCTACTACGCGCCACGGCCGTTCAAGGAGCTCGACCCCCTGGAGAAGAACCTCCTCGCCGGCGACGGCATCGCGAGCGCGGCGCCGAAGCGGGACATCGACCTCAACGTCCTGGCGGCGGCGTTCCGCGCCGGCGCCGCCGATTCCTACGTGCCCGTGATCGTCGAGGTGGGGGGGCGCAGCCTGCTCGAAGGGCAGGCCGGCAACAAGCTGAACCTGGAGATCTACAGCTACGTCAGCAACGCCGAAGGGCAGATGAAGGACTTCTTCAGCCGGCGGGTGGACCTCGACCTGGGCAAGGACCGCGGCCGGCAGGCGATGCTCGACGGCGGCGTCAAGTACTACGGCCACTTCGACCTGTCGCCGGGCGAGTATCACGTGCGCGTGCTGGTGCGCAACGCCGACACCGGCCGCACCGGCGTGCAGACGGTGCGCGTCGACGTTCCGGCCTACGGCCAGGGCCAGACGGCCGTGCTGCTTCCCCCCTTCTTCATGGAGGACCGGCAGAAGTGGCTGCTGGTGCGGGAGAACAGCCACGAGGGGCAGCAGGCGAGCGTGGTCTATCCGTTCACCGTCGAGGGACAGCCGTACGTGCCTTCCGCCCGGCCGACCCTGCGCGGTGAAGCGACGGCGAAGCTCTGCCTGGTGGCCTACAACCTCGGCAAGGGCGACGTCGCGGTGCAGGGCCAGGTGATGGCGGCCGACGGCACGGCCTCGGCGTCGGGGCGCCTCTCCAAGGTGCAGCGCACGGCCACCGGCATCCAGGGCCTGGACAAGCTGGTCGCGACCTTCGATCCCGCGGGGCTCAACGCCGGCAGCTACGTCCTGCAGGTGGCGGTGACCGATCCGACGACCGGCCTCCGGCACGCGAGCTCGCTGCCCTTTCAGGTGATTCACTGAGCTTTCGCGAAGGAATGGCGATGCAGACATCCAGGATTCTCGCGGCGGCCTTTTGCACCGCTGCCTGGGCGGCGCTGACCTTCGCCACAGTCGCGGCGCCGGCGCCGCCGCAGCCGCCGCCGACGACGTTCGGCGGCTCCACTGACGTCGTGGAGGTCGAGGTCCCCGTGCAGGTGATGCGCGACGGCGAGCCGGTGCGCGGGCTCAAGGCGGAAGACTTCGAGGTCTACGACGGCCGCACCCGGCAGACGCTCACCGGCTTCCACGCCGTCGACCTCGCCGCCCCGGCCGTCCAGCGGGCGGCCGCCGTGCCGCTGGCGGGGCGCCGGCAGTTCCTCCTCTTCTTCGACCTCGCTTTCTCCGATCCCAAGTCGGTGGCCAAGGCGCGGGAGGCGGCGCGGCAGCTCGTGGCCAAGGGATTGCGTCCCGGCGACCTGGTGGGAGTCGCCACGTACAGCGCCGCCCGCGGGCCGCAGATCGTCCTCGGCCTCACCTCCGACCGCCGGCAGGTGGACTCGGCTCTCGACTCCCTGGGCGCCGTGCACGCCGACCGGGCCAACGATCCGCTGCGGCTGGTGATGGGCCACGGCAACGGCGGGGTGCCGCCCGGCGACCGGCGGCAGATCGCCGGGCACTCCCAGGAAGCGGACGCCGCCAACACCGACGCCCTGCTCACCGACCTCGGGCAGGCAGGGGCGTTGAGCCGGGACACGAACCGCGCGGCGCAGAAGGCTTCGATCACCGCCCTCACCCGCGCCTACTCCGACATGGCGCGGACGCTGGGGGCGATCCCGGGCCGCAAGCAGGTGGTCTACTTCTCGGAGGGGTTCGACAGCACCCTGGTCACCGGCTCCGTGCCCTCGTTCACCGACCGGCCGGAGGAGTCGCCGGTCCTCGGGCAGATCCAGCAGCCGGGCGCCGGCAGCTCCGAGCCCCACCTCGAGAGCGGCGACGAGAGCTTCGGCAGCAGCCAGACGATCAACGCCCTCGAAAAGATGCTGGAGGAGCTGCGCCGCGCCGACTGCGTCATCCAGGCGGTGGACCTCGGCGGCCTGCGCGCCGGCGGCGAGCAGCAGGTGACCCGCACCGCTGGCAAGGACAGCCTCTTCACCATGGCCCACGGCACCGGCGGCGAGCTGTTCGAAGGCTCCAACGACCTGTCGTCGGCGATGAGCGGCCTGCTGCAACGCACGAGCCTCACCTACGTGCTCTCGTTCCAGCCGGACAAGGTGAAGGCGGACGGCTCCTACCACAAGCTGCGGGTGGAGCTCAAGAACGCTCCCCGCGGCACCCGCGTCGCATTCCGGCCGGGCTGGTACGCCCCGCGCCCGTACCGCCAGATGAACCCGATGGAGAAGCTGTTCGAGGCCTCCTCGAAGCTGATGGGCGGCGCCGAGTCCGGGTCGATTCCCAGCACGGTGCTGGCGGCGCCGTTCCGCGCCGGCGGCACGGACGGCAGCGGCGCCGCCGAGCGGGCCTACGTGCCGGTGCTCCTCGAGGTGGACGGCCCGGCGCTGCTCGTCGGCAAGCCGCTGGGAGTGCTGCCGGTGGAGGTCTACGTCTACGCCCTGGGCGCCGACGGCGCCATCCAGGACTTCCTCTTCCAGACGCTGGGGCTCGACCTCGCCAAGACCGAGGCGGTGCTGCGCCAGAGCGGTCTCAAGTTCTTCGGCCATCTCGACCTGCCGGCCGGCGAGTACTCGGTGCGCACGCTGGTCCGCAACGGCGCCACCGGCGCCTACAGCCTGCGGGTGGCGCCGCTGACGGTGCCGGCCTTCGCGACGGCGGGCCCGGTGCTGCTGCCCCCCCTCTTTCCCGACGCGGGCAGCAACCGCTGGCTCATCATCCGCGAGGCGCAGCGGGGGGCGCAGGTGGCCTATCCGTTCATGGCGCGCCGGCAGCCGTTCGTCCCCTCCACGCATCCGGCGCTCGCCGCCGGCCAGGAGATCCCCGTGGCGCTCCTGGGCTACAACCTGGCGGCGGGAGACCTCAGGGCCGAAGCCCGGGTGACGACGCCCGAGGGCAAGGAGGCGGGACCGGCCGGCGGCGCGATCCTGCGGGTGCTGGAGCGGGAAAAGGGTGGTGGCGGGGCCCCGGACCGGCTGACAGCGACCTTCAAGCCGCCAAACCTGCCGCCGGGAGAGTATCTGCTGCGGGTGACGCTCACCGGCGAAGGCACCGCGGCGGGCCCCAGCAGCGCGCCCTTCGTGGTGGGCGGCGGACGCTGATTGGTGGTACCTTACAGGGAACATCTGCTGTTTTCTCTTTTGTGTTCGTCGAGTTGGGAGCTCCATTCCGCGAGGGCCGAAAGGACGTTGCATGAGAAAGGGTAGTCAGCTTCAACGCATCACCGCCTTGGTGGCGGCCGGGCTGGGGCTTCTGCCCTGGTCCGGGCTCGCCCAGCAGACTTTCTCGGGCGCCACCGAGGTGGTGGTGGTCGAGGTCCCGGTCCAGGTCGTCAAGGACGGCGAGCCGGTGCGCGGGCTTAGCGCCAAGGACTTCGAGCTGTACGATGGCCGCAAGAAGGTGCCGGTCACCGGCTTCGAGGTCCTCGACCTCGCCACGCCGGTACCGGCCGGCTCGCCGGCGGCAGCGGCGGCGCAGCAGGTGCCGGTCTCGGCCCGGCGCCATTTCCTGATGCTGTTCGACCTCTCGAACTCCGAGCCCAAGTCGATCGTCAAGGCCCGGCAGGCGGCGGCCAGCGTGGTCGAGAGCCTGCATCCGACCGACCTGGTCGCCGTCGCCACCTACAGCGCCCTCCAGGGGCCGCAGCTGGTGATCGGCTTCACGCCCGACCGCAAGCAGATCGCCGCGGCGCTCGACACCCTGGGAGTGCCGAAGCTGATCGACCGCTCTCCCGATCCTTTGAAGCTGGTGCTGTTCGATGCCCAGAAGGACTATGCGAACCAGCAGAAGACCGGGCTGTCGGACGCCAGAGCGGCCAAGGAGGAGGAGCTGCTGGATAATCTCAAGAGCTTCGCCACGCAGTCCGAACGCGCCGAACGCTCCGCCAAACAGCAGATCCTGAAGAATATGACCGGGTCCTTGGCCGGCCTGGCGCGGCTGATGGGCGAGGTCCAGGGGCGAAAGTACGTGGTGTTCCTCTCCGAGGGGTACGACAGCACCCTCGTCTCGGGCACGGCGAACACGCTGGGCGCCGACGAGCCCGCACCGACCTTCGACGAGACCCGGATCATCGCCAACACCAACGCCACCGGCTCGGACGACAAGTTCGGCGACACGGGGTCGCAGAACGCCGTCGAGAAGATGCTCGACGCCTTCCGCCGCGCCGACTGCGCCATCCAGGCGGTGGACATCGGCGGCCTGCGCGCCGCCGGCGACCAGGGCGGCCAGCGCCCCAACGGCCGCGAGGCGCTGTTCAACATGGCGAAGAGCACGGGCGGCGAGCTGTTCGAGAACTTCAACAACCTGCAGACCGCCATGGGCCAGATGCTGCGCCGCACCGGCGTCACCTACGTGCTCTCCTACCAGCCGGACAGCCTCAAGGCGGACGGCAGCTTCCACCCGCTGAAAGTGGAGCTGAAGAACGCGCCGCGCGGGACGCGGGTGGTGGCGCGGCCGGGTTACTACGCGCCGCTGCCCTACAAGCAGCAGCCGCCGCTCGCGAAGCTGCTGGAGACCGCCAACACGGTGCTGGGCGAGGAGAGCGGCGCCATCGTCACCGCGGTGCTGGCAGCTCCTTTCGCAGCGGCGAGCGGCGATCGTGCCTGGGTGCCGGTGGTCATCGAGGTCAACGGCGTTTCTCTGCTGGCGGGCAAGCAGGATCCGAAGCTGCCGGTGGAGATCTACATCTACGCCCTGGATCAGAACGGCTCCGTGCAGGACTTCGTCACCCAGACGGTGGGGCTCGACCTGGCGAAGGCGGAGCCCGCCCTGCGGCAGTCGGGCCTGAAGTTCTTCGCCCAACTCGAGCTGCCCAAGGGGAGCTATACGCTGCGCACGCTGGTGCGCAACGGCACCACCGGAGCTTCCGGCCTGAAGGTGACCGAGGTGGCGGTGCCGGCTTTCGGCAAGGGCGAGCCCGCGCTGCTGCCGGCCTTCTTCCCCGAAGCCCCCGGCCGCTGGCTGATGGTGCGGGAAACGCCCAAGGCGGGGCAGGCGCAGATGCCCTACCCCTTCATGCTGAAAGAGGCCCCGTACATCCCGTCCTCCAAGCCGGTGCTCGCGCCGGGCCAGGAAACGCAGATCATCCTCCAGGGGTACAACCTGGCGGCGGGCGAGGTCAAGGCGGAGGCCAGGGTGCTGTCGGCCGACGGCAAGGAGGTCGGCGGCGGCGACTTCAAGCTCGGCGGCCGGGACGGTGCCGGCGCCAGCCCGATGCGCCTGGTGGCCAGCTTCCGTCCTCCGGCCCTGCCGCCGGGCGACTACCAGTTGCGGGTGACGCTGGTCGACGGCGCGGGCAAGGCGCAGACCAGCATGGCCCGCTTCGCCGTGGGCTCAGGCGTGACGGCACCGCGCGGGAGCCACTGAGCCGGGAGCCGCTCTATGAAGGGTCTCGAGCAGGCGTGGCGTTGCGGAGCGGGGCTCGCGCTGGCGGGCCTCGTTCTCGCCATGCCGGAGGTCTCCTCGGGGCTGGGCTGGGCGCAGACTCCGCCGTCCCCCCCGGCGGCCGCGGACAAGGCCCCGGCCGGCGCGCCACCCTTCGCCGCCACCACCCAGGTGTTGTCGGTGGAGGTGCCGGTGCAGGTGG
>JBAPYB010000574.1:0-1701 GCA_049284515.1 Thermoanaerobaculia bacterium | reverse complement strand
TCGCTGCGCTTCGGCCTCTACGCCCTCGACCGGGCCTGGGAGAGCGCCGGCCTCACCGGCGTGCCCCTGGACCGCCGGCGGGCCGGCGTCTGCATCGGAGCCTCGACCTCCCCGGCGGAAGAAGAGGACCTCGCGCTCCAACTGGAGCTCGCCATGCGGGACGACCTGCAGCAGTCGCTGGCGATCTTCAAGCGGCACCCCCATCTCCTCGCCGGGGTCGACATCGCCTCGGTGTCGACGCGGCTGTCCGACCGCCAGCGGCTGGAAGGGGTCAGCATGACGGTGCAGACGGCCTGCGCCTCGGCCACCCAGGCCACCGGCGAAGCCTTCGCGCTGATCCGCGCGGGCCGGGCGGACCTGATGGTCACCGGCGGCACCGACAGCATGATGTCGGTGTTGAGCGTCGCCGGCTTCACCCTGCTGGGCGTGCTCTCGCAGCGCCAGGGCGACCCCGCCCGGGCCTCGCGCCCGTTCGACGCCCGGCGGGACGGCTTCGTCCTGGGCGAGGGCGCGGGCATCCTCGTCCTCGAGGAGCTGGGGCACGCCCTGGCCCGGGGAGCGCCGATCCTCGCCGAGGTGATCGGCTACGGCTCGTCCTCCGACGCCTACCGCTTCACCGACGTCCACCCCGAGGGGCGCGGCGCGATCGCCTGCATGCGTGCGGCCCTGGCGAACGCCGGCATCCGCCCCGACGAGGTGGACTACGTCAACGCGCACGGCACCTCCACGGTGCAGAACGACCGCGTCGAGGCGCTGGCGATCCGGGAGGTCTTCGGCCGCGGTGTCCGCCGCGGTATCCGCCGGCCCCCGGTCAGCTCCAGCAAGTCGCAGCTCGGCCACCTCGTCTGCGCCGCCGGCGGCGTCGAGCTGGTGGTGACGGTGCTCGCCCTGCGCACGGGCATCCTGCCGCCGACGCTCAACCTCGAATACCCGGATCCCGAGTGCGACTGGGACTTCGTGCCGAACGAGCCCCGGCGCGCCGAGGTGGAGGTGGCGCTGTCGAACTCGTTCGGCTTCGGCGGGCAGAACGGCACCGTGGCCGTCCGGCGCTGGGATCCGGCGACGGCGGGCGGCTGAGACGAGGAGTGACCCACGGTGCGCTTCCTCTTCTTCGACCGCGTCCTGGAGCTCGAAACGGGCCGCCGGATCCTCGCCCGCAAGACCCTCGGGCTCGAGGCGGAGGTGTTCCAGGACCACTACCCGCTGCGGCCGGTGGTGCCCTCCACCCTGATCGCCGAAACCATCGCCCAGATCGCCGGCTGGCTCAATTTCGTCACCCACGACCGCCGCATCCGCATGGTGGTGGCTCTCGCCGAAGACCTGCGGCTGGAGCGCCCGGTGCTGCCGGGCGAGGTCCTCGACGTCGAGGCCGTCTTCCTCTACCGCAACTCCAGCGGGGCCACCTTGAGCGCGGAGGTGCGCATCGCAGGTGAGCGAGTGGCGAGCGTCGGGCGTCTCGTCTTCGTGAACCGGGAGATCGACCCCGCGGCGCTCACGGCAGCGGAGCGGGAGCACTACGCGTATCTCGGCCTGGTGGCCGCCGTGGGCGGGGAAGCGCCGTGAGCGGCCGGCGGGCCGTGGTGACCGGGCTCGGCGCGATCTCCCCGCTCGCCGGGGACAAGGACGGCCATTTCCAGCGCCTGCTGGACGGCGCCTCGGGGATCGCGCCGACGGCCGACGCAGCGGCCGCCCTCTGTCCGC
>JBAPYB010000573.1:0-7975 GCA_049284515.1 Thermoanaerobaculia bacterium | reverse complement strand
GCGCGGCGGGGCCGCGGGCATCGGTTCAGGATGGTGGGTCGGGGGGTCGTCACTCTTTTTCCAGACCATGAAACAACTCCTTCTCAGACATGGGTCCAAGCGCAGGGTATGGGCGGAAAAGAGAGATGTCAAGGAGGAATATAGCAGTCCGGCTATAAATGATCCCCGACCTCGGAGCCCCCCCGCCCAAGACCCTCATCACCCCGGCCCTCTTCTCCCGTCGCCCTCCCCCCAACCGGGAGAAGAGGGAGGGATTTGTCCAAAAACAAGAACACGCTGTTTTAGCCCCCTCTCTCCCGGCGGTCGGGAGTGCGGTGGGAGAGAGGGGGTTGGGGGAGTGAGGGGCTTGGGGTGGGAGGCCCCGGGGCCGCTCACCCCGCGAGCCGCGCGTTCAGCGTGATCTCGACGCCGCCCAGGGCCTGGGAGACGGGGCACCCTTCCTTGGCTTTGCGGGCGTACTCCTGGAAGGTGGCGTCGTCGATGCCCGGCACCTCGGACTCGTTCTCGAGCTCGATGCGGGTGATCTTGAATCCCTCGCCCACCTTCTCCAGGTGCACCTTGGCCGTCGTGGCGATGCGCGTGGGGGTGATGCCGCCGCGGCCGAGGCCGGCGGAGAGGGCCATCGAGAAGCAGCCGGCGTGCGCGGCGCCGATCAGCTCTTCGGGGTTGGTGCCCGTGCCCTCTTCGAAGCGCGAGCTGAACGAGTACTGGCCCTCGTAGGCCCCGCTGCCCAGCTTCACCGTGCCGTGGCCCTCCCGGATGCTCCCTTCCCAGACTGCATTCGCTTTGCGAACTGGCATGACGATCTCCTTATCTCCTTGCGATTGAATTTCAAGTGTCGCTTTTGAGTGCTTTCCCCATCGCTCCCGTTCTCAGCGCGGGATCGTAACATGCCCCCTTATCTGGGAACGCGATAAGGTAGGGACGCTGAAGGAAGGAGACGAGATGAGCGAACGAGGAGATCTTCGGTTGGGGAGCTACACCGCCGCGGTGGACGCGCGGCTCGCGCGCTGGCAGGAGGAGGCCTTCGGCAGGCGTCTCTGGGAGAAGGACCACACACTCTGGTCTCCGGAGCCCATTCCGGAGCTGACCAACCGGCTCGGCTGGCTCGGTCTGCCGGCGACGATGACCGCCGAGGTGCAGCGGCTGACCCGCTTTGCCCGCGACGTCTCGCAGGAGGGATTCCGCGACGCCGTGGTGCTGGGCATGGGCGGCTCGAGCCTCGCCCCTGAAGTCTATTCGCGCACCTTCGGTCCCGCTTTCGGCCATCCGGCGGTCACCGTTCTCGACAGCACGCATCCCGACGCCGTGCGGGGCTTGAGGGCACGCCTCGATCTCGAGAAGACCCTCTTCGTGGTGTCGAGCAAATCGGGCACCACCACCGAGATGCTCTCCTTCTTCCATTACTTCTGGGAGCAGCTCGAGGATCCCGAAAGGGTGGCCGAGCGGGGGAAACACTTCGTGGCGGTGACCGATCCCGGCACTCCCCTCCAGGCCCTGGCCCGCGAGCACGGCTTTCGCGAAGTGTTCAACGCGCCGGAGGACGTGGGGGGACGCTACAGCGCTCTCACTCCCTTCGGTCTCGTGCCGGCGGCCCTCCTCGGCGTCGACACCGGCAAGCTCCTGGCCCGCGGGCGCGCCATGGCCGAGGCCTGCGCCGGCACCGTGCCCGCCGTGGACAACGCCGGCTTGCGGCTGGGCGCGGCCCTCGGCGAGCTGGCCCTGGCCGGGCGCGACAAGGTCACCTTCGTCACCTCCCACTCCCTGGAGACCTTCCCCGAGTGGATCGAGCAGCTTATCGCCGAGAGCACGGGCAAGACCATCCTGGCCGGCGGCGAGCGCCGGGGCATCGTGCCCGTGGCCGGTGAGCCCCTGGGACCGCCGGACGCCTATGGCCCCGACCGCTTCTTCGCCGCCCTGCTGCTCCAAGGCGACGACGTCGCCGCCATCGAGAAGCGCCTCGAAGCCCTGGAGAGCGCCGGCCACCCCGTGGGCCGCTTCAAGCTCTCCGACCGCTACGACCTCGGCGCCGAGATGTTCCGCTGGGAGGTGGCGACCGCCGCCGCCGGCTCCATCCTAGGGGAGAACCCGTTCGATCAGCCGGACGTGCAGCTTGCCAAGACGCTCGCCAACGAGGCCATGAAGAAGGCCGCGGCCGGCAAGCTCAAGACCGGCGGCGGCGCCATCGCCGCCGGCGGCAAGGGTCTCGCTGCCGCCGTGGCCGGCTGGCTGGAGGGCGCCAAGGCGGGCGACTACCTTGGCATCCACGCCTATCTGCCCCCCCGGCCGGAGACCACGGCGGCCCTCGCCGGCCTCCAGGCCGATTTCCACGCCAAGACCAAGCTCGCGGTGACGCTTGGCTACGGCCCCCGCTTCCTGCACTCCACGGGGCAGCTCCACAAGGGCGGCACGGACCGCTGCCGCTTCCTCCAGATCGTGGACCAGCCCACGGCGGACCTCGCCGTGCCCGAGACCTCCTACACCTTCGGCACTCTGATCGGCGCCCAGGCCGAAGGCGACCGCCAGGCGTTGGAGCAGCGGGGACGCACGGTTCTGCGCGTCCAGCTTGGGGCTGACGATGCCGCGGGGCTCGCCGCCCTCCGCCAGGCCGTGGAAGGCGCCCGTTGACGATGATCCTGGCCGGCGACGTCGGGGGCACCAAGACCAACCTCGGCCTCTTCGAGGTGACGGACGGCAGGCTCCGCCTCGTGCGCTCCGCCCAGTACCGCAGCCCCGAGCATCCGGGCTTGAGCTCCGTGGTCGCGGCCTTCCTGGCCGCCGGCCCACTCGTTCCGGGCGGCATCCAGGCCGCCTGCTTCGGCATCGCCGGCCCGGTGGTGGACAACCGGGTGAGCACGCCCAACCTCGCCTGGGTGGTGGACGGCGCCGCGCTCGCCCGGGAGGCCGGCATCCCCGCCGTGGAGCTGATCAATGATCTGGTGGCCACGGCCGAGGGAATCCCCGAGCTGGCGGCCGAGGAAGTGACCGTGCTCCAGCCGGGAGATCCGGAGACGGAAGGCAACCGCGCCCTGGTCGCCGCCGGCACGGGCCTGGGGATGGCCTTCATCCCGCGGGTCGGCGACCGCTGGGTGCCCGTCCCCTCCGAGGGGGGGCATGTAGATTTTGCTCCCCGCGTCGAGGAAGAGATCGGCCTCCTGCGCCACCTGCGGGAGCGTTACGGCCGGGTGAGCGTCGAGCGGGTGCTCTCCGGTCCCGGCCTGGCCAACATCTATAGATACCTGCGCGACGAGGTGGGCCTGCCCGAGAGCCCGCAGGTGCGCGAGCGCCTGGCCGCCGGCGAGGACCCCGCGAGGGTGATCGGCGAGTCCGGGCTTGCGGGTCCCTCCACAGGCTGCCCGGTCTGTTTTCGCGCCCTGGAGATCTTCGTCGCCATCTACGGCGCCGTGGCGGGAAACGTGGCCCTGCTGGGCACGGCGACCGGCGGCCTCTGGCTCGGCGGCGGCATCGCGCCGAAGATCCTGCCTCGGCTGACGGACGGCCTCTTCCGCGAGACCTTCCGCGCCAAGGGCCGTTTCGCCGCCTTCCTCGAAAGGGTGCCCGTGCGCGTCATCCTCAACGACCGCGCGGCCCTCCTGGGAGCGGCCCGGCGGGCGCGCCTGATTGGTCAGTGATACAGCGACTCTTCGAAGCGCCCACTGCCTTGGCGGGTTTGGCATCTGCCTTGCACGTATCCCGGAGCAGGATCGCGGAGATCAACTCCGCTCCGAACTCCCTAGAGGAACCTACTGCAATGCGCAAGACAGCTATTTCCGCTCTGGTTCTGTGCCTGCTCCTTGGGCTGTCGGTCGTCGCGATGGCCAAGACCATGACCGCCAAGGGCGCCGTCACGGCCACCACGGACAACAGCATCACGCTCAAGGGGAAGAACGGCGACGAGACTTACTGGACCAACGCCGACTCCAAGATCACGAAGAACCACCACAAGGTCGCGGTCAGCGACGTGAAGGTGGGCGATTGGGTCGAGATCTGGTACACCACCAAGGAGGGCAAGTCCTGGGTCACCAAGGCCGAGGTCAAGGACGCTCCCAAGGACAAGTCCCAGGGGTAGACCTGCCCTGCCCTGAGGGCAAGAGCGATCGCCTCCGGGCGATTGTGGAGGATAGGGGGTGGCGTTTCCGGACGCCGCCCCCGGTGTTTTTTACGGCTGGAAGCCGGCCGGGGCTTGCATGGAATGACGGATGCACTATCATACGGCGCGGAGCGAAGATGATCTTCGGTCCAAACAGGGAGAAACCCCAAGTGCGCAAGACTGCTCTTTTCGCGATCCTCTGCCTCGCTCTTTCCGCCGTAGCCTTCGCTGCTCCCCCGGCCGCGACCCCGACCCCGGCCCCGGCCACGACTCCCGCGCCGGGCAAGACCACCACCACTACCACCACCACCAAGAAGCACACCCATAAGAAGCACCACAAGAAGCCCGCCGTCACCCCGACCCCGACCCCGAGCCGCTAAGCGAACGCTTCGAGGCAGGCAAGCGTAGTCTTACTGTAGAGAGTGCAAGGCGGGGAGGGCGAGAGATTCGCCGCTCCCCGTTTGTCGTTTCAGGGCGCTTCCGCGTCCCCCTCCCAAGACCCTCATCACCCCGGCCCTCTTCTCCCGCCTCCTCCCTTCCCCCCACACCGGGAGAAGAGGGAGACCAGCAAGAACGCCCCAGCCGGGACGCCTCTCCCGGTGTGGGGGGAAGCGCGGGGGCGGGAGAGGGGCAGGGGTGAGGGTCTTCTTACCCCTTCAGGTACTTCCCCAGGAACACCGTCGTCCGTTGCCAGGCGTCCTTGGCGGCTTCGGGTTTGTAGCTGCCGCCCGAGGCGTTGGCGAAGGCATGGCCGGCGCCGTCGTAGATATGGACCTCCACCGGCGTGCCCTGCTTTTTGAGCTGGGCCTCGAAGGCGTGGACGCCGTCGACGGGAATGCTCTTGTCGTCGGCGCCGAAGAAGCCGATGACCGGCGTCTTGAGGACCGCCAGTTTGGCCGGATCGGTCTCCAGGTGACCGTAGTAGATGACGGTGGCCTTGATATCCGCGGGCGCCAGCAGAGTGGTCTGGAGCGACCAGCCGCCGCCGAAGCACCAGCCGATGACGCCGATCTTGGTCGCTCCCTTCCCCTTGAGGTAGGCCACGGCCTGCTTCAGATTGTCGCCGGCCGGGGCCATGTTCGCCATCACGCCATTCATCAGCTTCATGGCGGCATCGGGAGTGTCCGCCGTGGCGCCGCCGTAGAGGTCGACCGCCAGAGCCTGGTATCCCTCGCCCGCGAGGCGGCGGGTCATGGCGCGGATGTTGTCGTTCAATCCCCACCACTCGTGGATGACGACCAGGGCCGGCAGGCTCCCCTTCGCTTCCTTGGGCCGGGCGAGGTAGCCATGGACCGGCTTGCCGCCCACCTGGGCATAGGCGACCTCCTCGGCCGACACGGGATGGGACGGCTCCTGCATGGCGGCCGGCGTGGGCGAGGGCTTGTCGTGCCGGTGCTCCTGGGCCATGCGCGCGGCGGCCTGCTGCGCATCGTCCGCATGGGCGACGGCGGGAATCAGCATCAGGGCCAGAATCGTCAGCAGAGCATGGTGTGTCATGGTCGATCTCCTTGGGGTTACACCGCGGTCAGAACCCTCTCCAGCCGCTCCACCGCCCAATCGATCTCGTCCTTCTTGATGACCAGGGGAGGCGCGATGCGGATGACGTGCTCGTGGGTCTCCTTGCAGAGCAGCCCTTCCTGCTGGAGCGCTTCGCAGAAACGGCGGGCGCCGCCCGCTTCGCGGTGGAGCTCGATGCCGATCCAGAGCCCGACGCCGCGCACCTCTTTCACGTGTCTGGACTGGATGCGGCGCAGGCGCTCCAGGAAGTAGGGGCCGAGCTCCGCGGACCGTTCCACCATTTTCTCTTCCACCAGCACGCGCAGGGCGGCCTGCGCCACGGCCGCGGCCATGGGATTGCCGCCGTAGGTCGAGCCGTGCTCGCCCGGCTTGAAGACGCCCATCACCGGCTCGTCGGCGAGGATGCCGGAGACCGGGTAGAAGCCGCCCGAGAGGGCCTTGCCGACGATGACGACGTCGGGCCGGATGCCCTCGTGCTCGTAGGCGAAGAGCTTGCCGGTGCGGCCGAGGCCGGACTGGATCTCGTCGGCGACGAGCAGGGCGTTGTGCCGCTCGGTGATCTCCCGCAGCCGCTTGAGGAAGCCGGCCGGCGGCACGACGATGCCCGCCTCGCCCTGGATGGGCTCGACGAGCACGGCGGCCACGTTCTCGTGCATGGCGCTCGCGACGGCGTCCGCGTCGCCGTAGGGGAGGACGCGGAAGCCGGGGGTGAAGGGGCCGAAGCCGTCGCGGTAGTCGGCCTCGGTCGAGAAGCTGACGATGCTGATGGTGCGGCCATGGAAGTTGTTGCTGAAGGCAATGATCTCCGCCTTCCCCTCGGGCACGCCTTTGACCTTGTAGGCCCACTTGCGGGCCGCCTTGAGAGCCGTCTCCACGGCCTCGGCGCCGGTGTTCATGGGCAGGAACCGTTGGAAGCCGGAGAGCTCGCAGATCTGCCGGTAGAAGGGGCCGAGCTGGTCGCTGCGGAAGGCGCGCGAGGTGAGGGTCACGCGGTGCGCCTGCGCGACCAGGGCTTTCAGGATCTCCGGGTGGCAGTGCCCTTGATTGACCGCCGAATAGGCGGCGAGGAAGTCGAGGTATTTCCGCCCTTCGACGTCCCAGACCCAGACGCCTTCCGCCCGGCTCACGACGACGTCCAGGGGGTGGTAGTTGTGAGCCCCGTACCGCTCCTCGAGCGCGATGAGATCCGCGGTTACAGTCTGGCCTTCCAGCACGGTCGTGCTCATGAGGTTCCTCCAATCGAGAAGAGATGCAAGGGGTGGGACGCTTTCCGTCGGCTGGACGGCGGGGAGCCGCCGGCGCCTTGCCGGGCCTTTCTACCACAAAACCCAGGCGGCCTCCCAGCCCTCCCGGCGCTCCCAGCGCAGGCGCGCTACGGCTTGCGTTTCGTTGCTGCTATGATCGGTCGTGAGCATGGTCGATTACTCCAATATTCCCCGCGACTCGCGACGCGTCCCTCTGGAGACCCGCGTCCAGTTCAAGTTCGACCGTTTCAGCGGCTTCCTGAGCGACTTCTCCGCCAACGTTTCGCCGGGCGGCATGTTCATCCGCACCCGCACGCCGCAGCCGCCGGGCACGACGCTGGAGTTCGAGTTCCGCCTGGGCGACGGCTTCGAGCTGATCCGTGGGCGCGGCGAGGTGGTGTGGACCCGGACCGAGGACGAAGGCGCGGCGCGGCCGGCGGGCATGGGCCTGCGCTTCCTGGAGCTGAGCCAGGGGAGCAAGGAGCTCATCTACCGGATCGTCGACCATCACATCCAGCAGGGCGGCACGCCGTTCGACGTCACCCAGCGGCCTCCCGACCCCATCCCGGCGCCACCCCTATCGCAGGGATCGCAGGGATCGCAGGGGGCGCCGGCACCGCAGGCCGCCTCCCCTCCCACGACCCTTTCGCCGCTGCGCTTCGAGCTGTCGCCGCCACCGCCGCCATCGCCGCCGCCGCCCATCCGATCCCAGGCGCCTCTGGCACCTCCTCTCTCCTCCCCCGGCGAGGACGCCAAGAGCTGGCTCCCGTCCCTGGAGGAGGAGCCGGGCGGCTTCGATCCATCCCCTTATGCCGCGCCGCTGACGACGCCGGACGACTGGCTGAAGGCGCATCAGGCGCTGCCGAAGGAGGCTTTCGCGGAGCCTGCGGCGACGCCCGCGCCGGCGCACAGCCATCCCGCGGCCGGCCCGCTCTTCGGCGCCAGCCTGGAACCCGAGCCCCGGCACCGTTCCCGCGGGCCCCTGCCCTGGATTCTGGTGGGCGTGCTGGTGGTGCTGGCGGCAGGCGCCTACCTGTTCCGCGACACGCTGCTCGGCCTCGTCGGTCTGGGCGGTGACGAGGACGCCGAGAACGTCGCCCAGGCAACGCCGCCCGTGCGGCAC
>JBAPYB010000572.1:0-2063 GCA_049284515.1 Thermoanaerobaculia bacterium | reverse complement strand
CAGCAGCCCCGGCCAGGAACGGTCTCGCGGCCCTTCAGGCCGCACCGCGTTGTCATCTCTCCACCCAGGGCATCGGCCTTCGGCCTCGGCCCTGGGCTCTGTTCTCCCGGCCCGTTGGGCCGGACGGGCCGGGAGCCTGCGCGCCAGGAAAACCCGTACGGAGGGGTAGAGACGTTCCCAGCCCGTTTCACGATACCCTCGGCAGGCCTACGCCGTCGGGACGTCTCCGAGGCGGGAAACCCTGGCCGGATCAATCCCAACCCATGGCGGGGGAGGGATTTTGCATTGAGGGCGAGAACGAAAGGCGATATCGTCCCGTCGTAGGTTCATCGTCTTTCGGGTGGTTGTGGCCGCCGCCGAGACGTCCCGCCGTTATTGGACTGCGGAGGGTGACGTGGACGGGCTGGGAACGTCTCTACGTCCTTCGCTGAAAAGATGGCGTTTCTGCCGCGCACCCTCTTGCACGGGCCCACGCAGTCCTACCGAGGAGGCTCGATCGTGTAGGATGTCGCGCCATCATGCCCACCCCCATCCAGCGCATCCCCGGCTCCGGCTGGCTGGCCCTCATCGGGGGAGGCGAGTTCAGCTTTGGGGAGACCGAGGACGCGGACCGGACCTGGCTGGAGAAGGTGCCGCCGGGGCCGATCGGGTTCGTCCCGGCGGCTTCGGGGTCGAACGACTATCCCCGCCATTTCGCGGAGTACATGGCCGGCTTCGAGCGGGAGGTGGAGACCATCCCCATCTATCGCTCGCGCGACGGCCGGCGGGGGCGCAACTCGGAGCGCATCCGCGACGTGGCGGCTGTGTACCTCGGCGGCGGCGTGACGGATCATCTGCTGGAGGCGATCGAGGACACGCCGGCCGCCGAGGCGTTGGCGCGCAAGATCGCCGAGGGTGGGGTGGTGGTGGCCATCGCCGCCGCTGCCCAGTGCGCGGGGCGCTTCGCCCGCAGCATCTTCAAGGGCGACCTCATCCCGGGCTTCGGCTGGCTGCCGGAGGGTGTGGTGGAGCCCAATTTCGATCCCGGGCACGACCGCCGGCTGCGCAAGCTGCTGGCCGGCGCGGGGGTGGGCTGGGGCTTGGGGCTCCCCGCCGGCTCGGCCGTGATGCTGGGTCCGGACGGCGTGGTGGAGCTGGTGGGCGAGGTGTTCCGGATCGACGGCGCGGAGGGGGATATCGAGGCGGTGTAGTTGGCGGATCGGTCCAGGCACCCTACAATGCCGCCGGCCGGCGTGCCCGGCCTTACCTTATCCTCATACGGAGACGACGAATCCATGCATACCACTCTCGCCATTCTCAAGCCGGACACCGTGGCGGCCGGCCATGCGGGCAAGGCTCTCGCCCATCTCGAAAAGGAAGGTTTCACCATCCGGGGTCTCAAGGTCCTCCATCTCACGGAGGCGCAGGCCAAGGCCTTCTACGAGGTCCACAAGGAGCGGCCGTTCTACGGCAGCCTGGTGGAGTTCATGACCAGCGGTCCGGTGATCCCGGTGGCCCTGGAGCGCGAGGAGGCCGTCCCGCACCTGCGCAAGGTGATGGGCGCCACCGACGTGGCAAAAGCCGAGGAGGGGACGATCCGCAAGCTCTACGGCACGTCCATCGAGCGCAACGCCATCCACGGCAGCGACTCGCCGGAGAACGCCGCCCTCGAGCTCGCCTTTTTCTTCTCCCGCGCCGAGCTGCTGGCGGCCCGGTAGGGAACCTCGAAACGTCTGGAGACGGCCATGTTCAGAATGCCTCACGCGGCGCCCGAGAGCCAGGTTCCCGAAGAGAAGCGGGGCCGCACCATCGGCCGCTTCTGTATCGTGTGCTCCACCATCTTCCCTCTCCACCGCGCCAAGCACAGCGGCAAGGGGATGTATGGCCGCGACCACGTCGCCTCCCCCTGCGCGCATGAGGGGGAGGCGTTCGAGCCCGGCGCGGACTGGTGGGAGCCGGCGGTGGAGATCGTGCCGGAGGCCCTCGCCGCCGGCGCCGCCGAGCTCGTGGCGGGCTCGCCCGCCAAGGGGACGGCGCCGTAAGTTGAGCGGCTGGGAGGCGCTCGACCGTCATCTGGCCCAGGT
>JBAPYB010000571.1:0-2931 GCA_049284515.1 Thermoanaerobaculia bacterium | reverse complement strand
GGCGTACCGGCTCGCGCACCGGCCGTCGCATCAGGGTCTTGGCGAGGCCGGCGAGCCGCTCGAGATCCGAGCTCCAGTCGCGGCGCCCGGTCTCGAGGATGGCGAGCTCCGGCGGCTCGGAGAGCGGACCCGGCCGGACCTCGACGAGGGTCTTGGTGAATCGATTCACCGGCGCGGCCGCCGGCCGGTGCTCGACGGCGGCGAAGCCCTCCAGGCGAAGGCAGACCCGTCCCTCGCCGTCCGCGACGACCAGGTCCGTGATCCGCGGCGAGGCGCTCCCGGCGCTCCCCTTCGCCGTGGAGACGACGACGGTACAGCTCGCCGGGGGCAGCCGGTAGACGGTGAGGGCGTCGATCGAGATCGGGACCGGCACGCCCGCCGGCCGGTCGGTCGCAAGTTGCCAGAAGAGTGCCGTCTGCAAGGCTCCATCGAGCAGCGCCGGGTCGAGGCCGGAGGTGGAGCCGGCCGCCGAGAGCGCCGCGACACAGCGGTCGCCCGTCCAGGAGGCCCACCGGATCGTTTGCAGCTCCGGCCCGAGCTCGACCCGATATTCGCGCAAGCGGCCGTAGACGGCTTCCCTGTCCACGACGGGATGGGACGGCCCGGGCAGCTCGATCACCCCGCCATCGCCGGAGCCGGTGCTGGCGACGGCCCGGCAGAAGAGGGGGCCCTCCGCCTCCGCGCGGATCGCGAGCCGGCAGACCCCGTCGCCGCCCTCCCAGGCTGCGCTCAGCGTCCGGGGGATCGCGGAAGCCTTGACGTTGGCGAGAAAGCGGACCCGTTCCAGGCGGACGACCTGCCCATCCAGCACACTCCGGGCCAGCTCCCACAGCAGCCTGAGGAGCACGGCACCGGGAATCACCGCGTTGCCGCCGATCCGGTGGGCGGCGGCCAGCCGGGCGAACGGCGCCAGGTCCAGGTCACGTTGCCCCCCCGAGCTGGATTTGTTGGAGCGAGTGAGCCAGGGGGGCCAGTGACGCGTCCGCAGGAACGGGTAGGTCGGAATCGCAATCCGGTGGCCCGGCTCGGCGTCCGTCCGGTCGCGAACGGCCTGCCAGTCGACCGCCTCGCTCGCGGGCTCTACGCCGTCGGCGAACGCCCGGAACCTGTCGCGGGCGCTCTCCAGCGTCTCGGCGACGCAGGCGAAACGGTGCTCGAAGGCCGGGCGCCCCGCCCGCGAGGTGAAGCCGACATCCGTCAGGACCTCGTTGCCGGCGCCGTCCTCGATCAGCCGGCTGAAAAAGTCCGCGTAGGCCCGCGCGTAGGAGCGCAGCGCCGCCGGCTCGCGGGCGGAGATGACGATGGCCTGCGGGGCCGTCGCCGCCGTGTTCGGGGTGTTCGGGGTGGCCGGGGTGGCCGGGGATGTCGAGCGCGCCTCCGGCAGGGCCTCGATGACGACGTGGGCGTTGGCGCCGCCAAAGCCGAAGGAGCTGACGCCGGCCCGCCGGGGCTCGGCCCCATGGGCCGCGGCCACCGGCCACGGGCCGCCCTCGGCGGAGATGAAAAACGGCGATCCGCTCAGGTCGATGTGGTCGTTCAACCGTCCGAAGTGCGGAATCGGCGGCACGATGCCCTGGCGGGCCGCCAGAACCGCCTTGACCAGGCCGACGATTCCGGCCGCGGACTCCAGGTGGCCGATGTTGGCTTTGACCGCGTTCAGGGCACAGTGTGGAGCGGCCCCTCGTTGCAGACCGCGCTCATCGTAGAGCGCGGCGAAGGCCTCGATCAGGGCGCGGGTCTCGATGGGATCGCCCAGCGCCGTGCCGGTACCGTGGGCCTCGATCATTCCCACCGTCCTGGGATCGATCCCGGCCTGCCTGTAGGCATCCAGGATCACCCTGGTTTGGGCCTCAGGCGTCGGCGAGGTCAGCGAAACGGTCCGGCCGTTGTGGTTGACCGCCGATCCCAGGACCACCGCGCAGACCGGATTCCCTGCTGCGCGCGCCGCCGCGAGTCGCTTGAGGTAGACGACGGCGACGCCTTCCCCGCGCGCGTAGCCATCGGCCCGCGCGTCGAAGGTCCGGCAGGCGCCGTCGCCGGAGAGCATGCCGAGGCGCTCCAGCGACGCCGTCGTGGCCGGGTCCAGCATCAAGCTGACGCCGCCCACGATCGCGGCGTCGCAATCGCCCGCCGCCATCGCCGAGACCGCCCGGTGGAGAGCGACCAGAGAGCTCGAGCAGGCGGTATCCACCACCTCGCTCGGACCCCGCAGATCCAGCAGGAACGAGACACGGTTGGCGATCAGCGAAGGCGCTATGCCGGTGAGGGTGTGGGCGCCGATGGTCTCCGGGTTGCGATGCGCGAGGCGCGAGAAGTCGTCGCCGGTCGCCCCGATGAACACTCCCGTGCGGGAGCCCGCGAGAGCCGTAGGATCCTCTCCGGCATGCTCGATTGCCGTCCAGACGGCCTCGAGGAGGATGCGCTGGCGCGGGTCCATCGCCTCCGCCTCGCGCGGAGTGATGCCGAAGAACCTGGCATCGAAGGCGTCGATGTCGTCCAGGAAGCCGCAGCGAGCGCCGGCGCCTTCCCAGCCGTGCAGCCCGGCCCGCTCCGCCGGCATCGTCCGCAGGCAATCGCGGCCGGCGCGCAGGTTCTGCCAGAGCTCGCCCAGGTCCGCCGCCAGGGGAACGCGACAGCTCATGCCGACGATCGCCGCGCGAGTGTCATTCTCAAGGGGGCGGGTCGCGGCGGCCGTGGCGGCCAACGACGGCCCGGGTGGGGCGGCGAGCGCAGGCGACATCCTGGCGACAGCCGTCGCCACGGCCCGCAGAGTGCCGCCGGCGTAGAACTCGACCGGGCTGACGCGCAGGCCGAACGCCGCGAAGAGACGGCCGCTCAAGAGGGCGAATTCCAGGGAGCCCAGCCCGGCCTCGCCGAGCGGCCGGTCGCCGTCGAGCCCGCCAGCGAGACCCCCGCGTAGCGACCTGATCT
>JBAPYB010000570.1:0-1973 GCA_049284515.1 Thermoanaerobaculia bacterium | reverse complement strand
GTGAAGGAGTCGCTGCCTTCGGTGGTGGCCACCTATCTCGGCCAGTCGCCCAAGGTCGAGCACGCGAAGCTCTACCACAACAACGGCGACGGCACCTTCACCGACGTGGCGCACGCCGCAGGGCTGGATCGCGTCCTGCTGGTGATGGGATCGAACTTCGGCGACCTCGACAACGATGGCTACCTGGATCTCTACCTCGGAACCGGCGAGCCCAACCTCACGACCCTGATCCCCAACCGGATGTTCCGCAACGACCGCGGACGCACGTTCCAGGACGTGACCACCTCCGGCGGCTTCGGCCACCTGCAGAAGGGGCACGGCATCTCGTTCGCGGATATCGACAACGACGGCGACCAGGACATCCGTGCGGTGCTGGGCGGCGCGTTCGAGGGGGACGTCTATGAGAGCGCACTGTTCGAAAATCCCGGCCACGGCAACCACTGGATCACCCTCCGGCTGGAGGGGGTACAATCCAACCGCTCGGCGATCGGCGCCCGAATCCGCGTTCGCGTGAAGACCGGCCAGGGAGAGCGCAGCATCTACGTGACGGCCGGCGCCGGCGGCAGCTTCGGGGACTCGAGCCTGCAACAGGAGATCGGGTTGGGGCAGGCGCAGAGCCTTGAGGCGGTGGAGGTCACTTGGCCGGCCACGCGGCAGACCCAGGTTTTCCGCGGCCTGGCCATGGACGGGATCTGGGAGATCCGCGAGGGCGATCCTCATCCCTTCGCCGTCCAGGCCAAGGTCATCCACCTGATGCACGGGGACGCGGGCTCAAGCGTCCGGCCAGGTCCGGATCATCACCGAGTAGAACCCTGAGGAGAGAGCCTCTGCGCAAGAGAACCGCGATGGTGGTCGCACTCGGCGCCCTGCTGCCGGCGCTGGCCATGGTGCATGGCCAGAAGAAGGAGGGAGCCGCTCCAGGGGCGGTCGCACCGGGAACGGCGAAGATGGCCGCCCTGTTGGAGCAGATCATCCGCCGGGCCGATGCGTCGCGCAGCCCCTATCTCAACGAGGAGCGCGCGGCCCGCTTGCGCGCCGAGTTGGACCGCGCGGCATCACCGCGCGAGAAGCTCCAGATCCAGATCGCGCTGGGCAACGAGCTGGTCATGACGGGCAAGAGCGAGGAGGGGGTCGCGCAGCTTCTGGCGGCGCGCAGCGCGGCGGAGAAGCTGGAGGCGGCCGAGCGCGGCCCGTTCCTCGAGCGGATCGGCGAGGGGCTCGGGATCGCCTACCTCCGGCTGGGAGAGCAGGAGAACTGCCTCGTGCACCACAACGCCGACTCCTGTCTTCTGCCCATCCGCGCCGGCGGCGTCCACGTCCGGCCGCGCGGCGCCCAGGCGGCAGCCGCCGAGTACGCGGAGCTGCTGCGGCGCAAGCCGCAAGACCTCGGGTATCGCTGGCTCTTGAACCTCGCCCATATGGTCCTGGGCGATTATCCGCAGAACGTGCCGGCGGCCTACCTCATCCCGCCCGCGAGCTTCGACTCGGACTACGACATCGGCCGCTTCCCGGACGTGGCCCCGGCCGTCGGCCTGGCCTCCATCGGCCACTCGGGCGGCAGCATCGTGGACGACTTCGACGGCGACGGCCTGCTCGACGTGATGACCTCCTCCTCCGGGCTGCGGGATCAGCTCCGATTCTTCCACAACAACGGGGACGGCACCTTCACCGACCGCACGGCCGAAGCCGGGCTGCTGGGCGAGGTCGGCGGCCTGAACATCATCCACGCGGACTACGACAACGACGGCCACCCGGACGTGCTGGTGCTGCGCGGCGGCTGGCTGTTCGACCAGGGCGAATACCCCAGCTCCCTGCTGCGCAACCGGGGCGACGGCACGTTCGAGGACGTCACCGAAAAAGCGGGCCTTTTGTTCTTCCATCCCACCCAGACCGCGGCCTGGGGGGATTACGACAACGACGGCTGGCTCGACCTTTACGTCGGCAACGAATCCACCGGCGGACGCGAGTACCCC
>JBAPYB010000569.1:0-3661 GCA_049284515.1 Thermoanaerobaculia bacterium | reverse complement strand
GAGGGCCGGGGTGATGAGGGTCTTGGGCGGGGGCGCTCTGAGATCTGTTACCTTAGTCCCGATGTCCACGATCACCCCAACGGCCCAAGCCGCCTTCGTCGCCCAGCGCCTCCTCGAACGCAACCGTGTTTCCTCCACGTTTTTCCCCGCCGAGAGCGAGCGCCTGGCGCGGGCCTGCCAGGGCATGGCCGGGCGGTTCCTGCGCGGCGGGCGATTGCTGGCGTTCGGGCGCGGGCATTATGCGACCGATGCCCAGCATGTCTCGGTGGAGTTCGTCCATCCGGTGATCGTGGGCAAGCGGGCGCTGCCGGCCCTCGACTTGTCGCTTTTCTTCCGTGAATGGGTCGCAGCCCTCGTGCTGCCGGACGACATGGTGATGGGATTCGGGCCTCCGGAGGGAGACTCCGAAGTGGCTGAGGCTTTGGGCCTCGCGCGGGCCCGCGGCGCTCAAACCTTCTCATTCGCTTCGCCGTCGTCCGATCCCTATATCCACCAGGAGCTGATCGAGGTCGTGTACCACACGCTCTGGGAGACGGTGCACGTCTTCTTCGAGCACGGCGCGCTGGGGCACGAGGTGGGGAAGTCGAGCTTCCTCTATCCCTATCTTGGCAAGCAGAAGCAGGACACGGGCGGCTTGATCGCCGAGGTTGCAACGTCCATCCAGATGAAGGCGCGGGACGACGAGCGGCTGCGCGAGGAAGTCGCCCGCGATCAGTCGGAGAAGATCGCGAACGCCGTGGCGGCGATCCGCAAGCGCGTCGCCCAGGGCGGAAAGCTCATCCTCTTCGGCAACGGCGGCTCGGCCACCGATGCCAACGATTGGGCGCTCGACTGCGTGGCGCCGCTCAAGGGATTCCGTCCCATCCCCGCGGTGTCGCTGGCCATGGAGCCGGCCATCGTGAGCGCGCTCGCCAACGACCTCGGCTCCGAGCCGGTCTTCCTGCGCCAGCTCATCGCCCAGGCCCGACCGCACGACGTGGCCGTCGCCATCTCCACCAGCGGCGGCTCGTCCAACATCCTCGCGGCGCTGGAGGAGGCGAAGAAGCGCGGTCTTCTGACTGTGGCCCTCCTTGGCTACGACGGCGGCGAGACGGTGCGGCGGCGGCTCGCCGAGTTGCCTCTGGTGGTGCCGTGCGACTACATCCCCCGCATTCAGGAAATCCAGGCCTCGATGTATCACGTGATGCTGGAGCTGATGGCGGAGGAGATCGAATGAGCCTGGATCTCTATGGCACGAAGAGCTGCCCGTACACCGCCGAGTTGCGCGAGCAGTTGGAGTGGGATGGCCGCGACTTCGACGAGCACGACGTCGAAGCGGATGAGGGAGCTCTCGCGCGCATGGTCGCCTTGACGGGGCAGCGGACGGTGCCGGTGCTCGTCGAGGACGGCCGCGTGGTCCAAATCGGCTGGCAGGGAAGAGGCTGTATCGTGGCGGCGCCTTGAGCAAAGCCCAGGTCCTCCGCGTACACGGCGTGGTCCAGGGCGTGGGGTTCCGGCCCTTCGTCTACCGCCTCGCCCGCTCGCACGGCCTCCGCGGTTGGGTGCTCAACGCGGGCGAAGGCGTACAGATCCATGTCGAGGGCGATTCGCCGGCCGTCGATCGTTTCGTCAGGGACCTTCGGGCCGATCCTCCCCCTGCTTCGCGGATCGCGGACGTCGACTCGACAGACGCCGAGCCCCAGGGCTTCGCCGGGTTCGAGATCCGCGACAGCGAGGCCGGGGACGCCGCGCCCACGGTCCGCATCTCTCCGGACCTGCCCGTCTGCGCGAGCTGCCTCGCGGAGCTCTTCTCGGCCACGGACCGCCGCCGGGGCTATCCCTATCTCAATTGCACGGATTGCGGCCCGCGCTATTCGATCATCCTGGCCCTGCCGTACGACCGGCCGCGCACCACCATGAAGGGTTGGCCGATGTGTCCGGCCTGCGCCGCGGAGTACGCCGATCCTCTGGATCGCCGCTTCCACGCCCAGCCCGTGGCCTGTCCGGATTGCGGGCCGCAGCTCCGTCTCGATGAGGATCGTGGCGAAGCCGCGGTCCGCGAAGCCGTGCGCCGGCTCCGTGCGGGAGAGATCCTGGCCGTCAAGGGAATTGGCGGCTATCACCTGGCCTGCGATGCGCGGAACCCCGCCGCGGTTCACGCCCTGCGCGAGCGCAAGTTCCGGAAGGAAAAGCCGTTCGCTCTGATGGTCCGCGATCTCGACACGGCGCGCAGTTTGGTCGGGTTGTCCCCCGAGGCGGAGTCGCTTCTCACGTCGTTGCCGCGCCCCGTGGTGCTGGCTCCAGCGCGAATCCATCTGGAGGGTGTGGCGCCGGACAACGAGGACCTGGGCGTGATGCTTGCGTACGCGCCGCTGCATCACCTCCTCTTTGCCTACGGCGCGCCGGACGTGCTGGTGATGACCAGCGCCAACCGTTCGAGCGAGCCCATCGCCTACGAAGATCAGGAAGCGATCGAGCGCCTCGCGGGGATTGCCGACGCCTATCTGACTGGCGATCGTCCCATCGCCCGCCGGGTGGACGACTCGGTCTGTACCGTGACTGGACTGGGACCCGCGGTGCTGCGCAGGGCGCGCGGCTACGCTCCGGGAGCCGTGGCCAGGCTGCCGTCGGAGCGGCCCATCCTGGCCCTGGGCGGAGACCTCAAGAACACGATCACCCTGGTCGTCAACGGCGAGGCCTTCGTCAGTCAGCACCTGGGAGATCTTGGCAACTTCGACGCCTTCCGCGCCTTCCAGGAGACGGTGCGCGACCTCACCGCCATGTACGAAGTGGATTGGAACGAGTTGTTGGTGGTTCACGATCTACATCCCGAGTACGTCTCCTCGCTGTTCGCTCAGTCCCTGGACGCCGCCGAAATCGTGGCGGTGCAGCACCACCGCGCTCACGTGGCGAGCGTCCTCGCCGAGCACGGCGCCCTGGACCGCCGCGTGCTGGGCGTGGCCTTCGACGGCACCGGCTACGGCGACGACGGCGCCATCTGGGGGAGCGAATTCTTCATCGGCAGCGTCGAGAAAGGCTTCGAACGCGCCGCCCATCTGCGGCCGGCGGTCCTCCCGGGCGGCGATGCAGCGGCGCGTCATCCCGTGCAGGCGGCGGCGGGATTCCTGGCTGGGATCGAGGCTCTCCCCGACCTGACGGCGGCCCCCTTTAACTTTCCTCGCCGTTATTTGCAAGCGCGGGAGTTGATCGAAAAGAATCTGCGCGTTTTCCCTACGACCTCGGCCGGCCGCCTTTTCGACACCGCCGCGGCCCTCCTCGGCTTCACGCGCGAGATCAGCTTCGAAGGGCAGGCCGCGATCTGGCTGGAGCATCAGGCGCGGGCCGCTCAGGACGTGGAGGATTACCCGCTACCGTTCGACGGGAAGGCTTTGGATTTTCGTCCGCTGCTGGCGGCGGTGATCGCGGATCGAAAGGACGGGCGACCTGAGGCTGAGATCGCCCGCGCCTTTCATCACGGCCTGGCTGCCGGAATCGTTAGAGCCATGATCGACTTGGCGGATCTAGAAGGGCTCGACACCGTCGTCCTTTCCGGCGGGGTCTTCCAGAACCGCCTGCTCCTCGACCGTCTCGCCGCGCTTCTTCAACAGACCCTTACAGTCTGGACCAACCGGGAGGTCCCTGCCAACGACGGAGGGTTGAGCCTTGGGCAGGCTGCTCTTGC